>NZ_JBBNLQ010000001.1:0-486135 GCF_040092395.1 Collinsella sp. CLA-ER-H4 | reverse complement strand
CTGCAGGCGGCGGGGGCGGACAGGCCGCTCCGGTGGAACTCCCAGAGAATCCCCTCGCGCTCCTCTTTCGTATACATCGGACTCCCTCCTGGACCCAGATTGGGTCCGAGATTTTGTCCGAGGTCCCTTCTTTACCACAAAATATGCCGCCGTCTCGCTCTATGCGCGCTGGTCATATTTTTGGCCGTGCATGGGTCGCGTCGTCAACAACGTGTGCTCGATGCTCGTGACGGCGCCGGCGGTGGCGATCATCTCGAGTCAAAACGTGCTGGCTGCGGTCGGTGCGGCGCTCGTGATGTTTGTGGGCATTGCGATTACGCTGCTGGGGCAGTTGGGGCAACGAGCCGATGATGCCGTGATGCAGGATGGCCTGCCGCTTGCCACCGACGATCTTGGTGGGGATCTTGCACCCACATGCTTCGACCCCGAGCCCGTGGAGGCAGCGGAGCTCACGTCCGATGAACGCCTCGATGCTTTCGTCGCCACCTTTGGGCTTACAGAGCGCGAGCGCGATATTCTTGAGGTCTTGGTCGTTTCGGACCAGAGCGTTCAGGACATCGCCACGACGCTCTTTCTTTCGCGCTCCACGCTCTACCGCCACATTTCCTCGATCAACAAAAAGGCCGGTACCGCCTCGCGTGTGGCCCTTATCAACTTCTTCTGGTCCTGGACACCCAAGGACTAGCGTATGAGCCGCCGCCCAGTCCCTTACTCTAACGGGGGGATGTGGCCTCAAAGCACGCCCACATCGACGCCTCGCCTGCGCTAAACTGAAGAGCATGTACGCAATTACGAGAGGAGCCCGCATGGAGGCTTACAAGCAAGAGTTCATCAAGTTTATGGTTGAGTCCGACGTTCTTAAGTTCGGCAGCTTTACGCTCAAGAGCGGCCGCCAGTCCCCGTTCTTTATGAACGCCGGCGCTTACGTGACGGGCTATCAGCTCAAGAAGCTGGGCGAGTATTACGCCCAGGCCATCCACGATAACTTTGGCGATGACTTTGATGTGCTGTTTGGGCCGGCCTACAAGGGTATTCCGCTGGCCGTCGTGACCGCCATTGCCTACCACGAGCTGTACGGCAAGGAGGTCAAGTACTGCTGTGACCGCAAGGAGGCCAAGGACCACGGTGCCGATAAGGGCAACCTGCTGGGTTATGAGCCCAAGGACGGCGACCGCGTGGTCATGGTCGAGGACGTCACCACCAGCGGCAAGTCCATCGACGAAACCTACCCCAAGGTCAAGGCTGCTGCCGATGTCGAGATTAAGGGCCTGATCGTGTCCCTCAACCGCATGGAGGTCGGCAAGGGTGGCGTGACCACCGCGCAGAAGGAGATCGAGGCCAAGTACGGTTTCCCCGTCGCGAGCATCGTCTCCATGGCCGAGGTCGTCGAGACCCTCTACAACCACGAGATCGACGGCAAGGTCGTCATCGATGACGAGCTCAAGGCCGCCATCGACGCCTATTACGAGCAGTACGGAGCTCGGGAGTAGTTAGTTACGCGGGTTTACCAACCCGCGTAACGGCTCGACGCTGCGCGGGCCGCATTTGGACAATCTGACGTTCAACTTCAAGGGCGCGACCAGAAGGTCAGCGCCCTTTCGTTTCACGTCACCTTGTCTCAAATGCGACCCGCTCGCTGGCGTTGCCAAAACATCGGCATTTCTTTGGTTGTCGATGTAGTCATTGGGGACGTTCTTGTTTGACTAGTCGTTTAAGAACGTCCCCAATGACTAGTCCAAAATGAGAGCGGATAATCTCCCGTTTTTGGCTCGGTGACGGCCTCGAAGTGGGAGATTATCCACGCTCGCTTTAATTTGCCTGGGTTGCGATGCCTATCTAATCGGCTCGGCGTCTTCCCTGAGAATCGAAAGATACTCTTCATACCCGTACTGCCGGTATCTCTGTCTTGACTCGTCGAGCGGACGGAGGATACCCAATTCTTCAAATGATTTGACGAGCGAGCTCGCGGTACTCCTGCCGATATCGAGTTGGGCAGCGATGAATGCGGTGTCGACGATGGGGTGCTCTTCAAGAATGCCCAACAGCCTTTGCCCGTTTGCAGCAGTCCTTCCGAGATTTTCGGTAATGGTTGCTGTGGAACGGTTATGGAGGTCAACAAGGTTTTTTAAAGACTCTACCGAGTCCTTCGCACTTTCGAGAAGACTGTTGCAGAAAAACTCTATCCATTCCTCGTAAGTGCCTCTCTCCCTTACGGATGTGAGTTGCCGGTAGTACTCGCTTCGATTTTTCTTGAACTGGAACGATGGATAGAACAAGCAAGAATGAAGAACGCCATCATTGATGAGCATAAGTGTAATGAGAAGCCTGCCCAGGCGACCGTTTCCGTCTAGGAATGGATGGGCAGTTTCAAATTGGTAATGGACGAGCGCCGCCCGCACAATCGGATCCATTTCGACTTGAGGCTCATTGATAAAGCGTTCGAGGTCCTGGAGCGTGTTACTCAAATCTTCAATGTTTGGAGGGACAAACGATGCGGTTGCAATGGTGCAGCCTGAGGGGCCAATCCAGTTTTGTGAGGAGCGCAGCTCGTCTGGATTCTTCTCCGTTCCGCGCACTCCGTCCAGCAGGACCGCATGAACTTGCCTAAGAAGTCTCGTGCACAAGGGCATCTTTTTGAGCAGTTCTACGCCGCGGTCGACAGCACGGACGTAATTCACGACGTCTGCGACATCTTTATGATGGAGTTGTGTTTGCGATGGACTAAGTAGGTCGTCAAACGTGCACTGGGTTCCCTCAATTTGCGAAGAAAGGAGTGCTTCTTTGCGCACGTACATTGTCAGATACATGTCGGCGTTAGGAACAAAGTAGAGCATGCCTTCAAGCTCTCCAAGCTTTCGTGAGCATGCGGAAAGCGTGCGATAGGTTTCCTCGGTGAGGTTTAGCTGCCTCAATGATTGCAAGGGCGTTGGAAAAAACGAATAGTAAGCCAATTTCCCCGATAGATTATTGCGGAGCGTTCCCTGGCCGTTCTCCTCGATTTGCATCGTGCCCTCCATATCTTTAGTGCCGGAAACTCGTTATTAGGCTAATCATATCAATTCTAATAACGAGTTTAAGGGTTAAATAGTTATTAGAATTGATATAAACAATCTAATGATGAGAAGTCGTTATTACTTGACCATGGAGCTCGGCTTGGTACGGGGGGGGGGGTTATCCAAAATGAGAGCGGATAATCTCCCGTTTTTGGCTTGGTGACGGCCTCAAAGTGGGAGATTATCCACGTTCGCTAGTTAAGCGTCCAAAAATCCACACTCGCCAAACCTACCAAAAAGGGACAGGTTTATTTTGGCACGCTTCGGTCGGTGTCAGGAAGTGTTAGGGACAAGGCGGCGACAGGACTCGAGAGCGAAAAGAAGTGCCGGGTTTGGTGCGCCCGCTTCTGCCCGTCCCGTGCGCAGGCGATACTCGGCTTATCGACCCGCGATGCAAAGGAGGTGCTCGTCCCACGAGCACTACCGGGAAGGGCTCGCGATTCGAGTCCCCACCTTAGCATTTGAACCATTTGGCACTATAATTACTGTAGGCATGCGCACAACGTTGCGCTTAATCAAGAGGAGAAAACGTATGGGTCTGTTTGACATGTTCAAGAAGAAGGCTGAGCCCGCGGCTGCCGCTGCTCCGGCCTCCATCTCTGCTTCTGCTGGCGCCGACGTGCTGTGCTCGCCCGTCAAGGGCAAGGTCATCAAGATGGCCGACGTGCCCGATCCCGTCTTTGGTGGCGAGGTTCTGGGCAAGGGCTGTGCCGTGTGGCCCGAGGACGATCTGGTCTACGCCCCCTGCGACGGTAAGGTGACCGTCACCATGGGTCACGCCGTGGGTCTGCAGTCCGATAGCGGCATCGAGGTTCTGGTGCACGTTGGCGTCGATACCGTCAACATGAACGGTGACGGCTTCAAGGGTTTCGTCAAGGCCGACGACGTCGTGAAGGCCGGCCAGCCCATCCTCAAGATCGACCGCGCCAAGATTGCCGCCGCCGGTTACAAGGACTGCGTCGTCGTGGCCGTGTCCAACACCGCCGAGTTTGCCGATGTCGAACTCGCCGTCGAGGCCGACTCCGCTGTCGCCGCCGGTGACGCCATCGTTAAGGTCGTCCGCAAGTAAACTGCGGCATCCAAAGGATGTGCAAGGGTGGTCGGGTTTTCCGGCCACCTTTTTTATTGCACCGCGGGAAAGCGTTTTATTGCACGTTGGGCGGGCTTGCAAACCGTTCGGACGCTAAAACGAACCGACCGTGCCTTCGCGTTGCCGAGGGTGCTCATAAGTGGATAGTATGGGCTTACTTATTACAACGTGTGCCGCGTCCGGGAAGCGTGGTGCCGCTCATTGGGAGGAACAACATGAAAAAGAAGCTGCTGCTTGCGCCCCTCATGGCCGTCTTGGTTGCATGCGTGGTCGTGCTTTCCGGCTGTGGAGGTCCTTCGGTTGAGGAGCTCATCACCGAGGATCTTACGACGCAGTTTGACGAGGTCAAGAACGGTGGCGACGACTTCCTCTCTGGCCTGGAGGAGGCTTCGGGCGACGAGTTCGAGCAGCTGGGTATCGATCCCAAGGAGTATGCCAAGACCTATCTCGAGGGCTTTGACTACAAGATCGGCGACGTGACGGTCGACGAGGACAAGGGTGTCGCGACCGCCGAGGTCTCTATCACATGCAAGTCTATGAACAAGATCGTCGAGGACTTCTCCACCCAGTATCAGGAGAAGGTCGCCGCGCTTGATACGGCTCCTTCCGATGACGAGCTGTACAAGATGGCCGGTCAGGTTATGGTCGATGTGACCAAGGCCACCGAGCCCAGGAAGACCACGGTTATCTTCAAGTACACCTGCAACGACGACGGTGAGTGGTCTGCCGACGACTCCGTCAACTCCGAGATGATGGATGCAATGCTGAGCTAGGGGAGTTACGCGGTTCTACGAACCGCGTAACCAGTTGACGCTGCGCGCCGCCCAGGACGACAATTTGTCATTCAAAAGGCGAGGCATGACCAGAAGGTCTATGCCTCGCCTTTTTCATGCCAACTTGTTCGTCCTGGACGTCGCTCGCTGTCCATCCTCTACCTGCGTCGTTGCCATGGTGCGGTACTTGTAGTCATTGGAGACGTTCTTAAATGACCAGGCGGCAGTTGGGGACGTTCCTTTTCTGCCGGCAGTTGGGGACATTCCTTGTGCCAGCGTTGCATCGAGTGCTTGGGAAACCGCGACCCGGTTTTTGGCCGAATAGTGGGTCGCATTTTCCGGCTGGGGTGGGTTGCGGAAAGTGCGACCCGGAATATTGCTCTGAAACGGGATGCGGTTTCCCTGATGCGCCTCAAACGGAAAGCGCATCGCATTCCGGAGCTCCAAAACGGGATGCGCTTTCCGCGCGGAAGAATTGTCGCAGCTGCGTTAAGCAGTGTCGCTCGTTACTCGCCCAGCACCAGCGCCGCGAGCTCTGCCTGGGTGTCCACCACGTAGTCGGCGCCGGCGGCTTCCAGCTCTGCGCGGCCGCGGAAGCCCCAGCTGACGCCCGCACTCTTAAGGCCGGCGTTGTGGCCGGTCAGGATATCGACATTGGAATCGCCCACATAGAGCGTGGTCGACGGATCGGCGCCTAGCTCTTTCATCACATGCAGCGTAACAGGTGCCTCGGGCTTGGGAGGAAACGCATCGACGCGGCCCTGTACCAGCGCAAAGCGCTCGGAACCAAAATACTTCTCGATAAGCGGGGCCGCCGAGATGTGGTCCTTGTTGGTGAGCACGGCAAGCTGCACGCCCGCGGCACGCAGGCGGTCGAGCATCTCGATTGTGCCGGCATAGGGGGCGGTGTGGTCCTCCTTGTGCTCGCCGTAGTAAGCCCTAAACTCGGCAAGCGTCTGCTCAAACATACGGCCGTCGCCCGCATACTCGGCAGGCATAAAGCGCTCAACCAGCTTGAGCATGCCGTTTCCCACCTTGTAGCGGTACTCGTCTACGGCAAACGTGGGCCAGCCGTGCATCTCGCAGGTATGGTTGCCGGCGGCCGCCAGATCCTCGAGCGTGTTGAGGATGGTGCCGTCCAGGTCAAAGATCGCATGGGAAAAAGCTGCTGCCATGAAAGCTCCCGTCATTGGGTTTCAAAACGCACCCCATGATACTGGGCATGCGTGCCGGGCATGTTTGGAATCTGAATATCTTTAATAGCCCTGAGCCTTTGTCGTTAGCAAATCCTCGGCAGCTGCTCTCCCACGAGCATGTCGAGGATGCGGGTCGAACCCCAGCCGGTGCGCACGCGCACGGCGGGACGGGCGCCCTCGGCAAGCGGCAGCACGCGACCGATGACGGCGGCATTCTCGCCGTAGCGGGCGGCGCGCATGGCGGCCAGCGCGGCATCGGCCTGCTCGGCCGGCACGACGGCGACCATCTTGCCCTCGTTTGCCACCTGCAGCACATCGTAGCCGAGCATCTCGCAGGCTGCCTGCACGTCGGGGCGCACGGGCACAGCTTCCTCGTCGATCTCCATGGCAACGCCGCTAGCCTGCGCAAACTCATTGAGCGTCGAGGCCAGGCCACCGCGCGTGGGGTCGCGGAAGCAACGCGTGCCGGGCGCTGCGGCCAGAACGTCGGCAATCAGGTGGTTGAGCGGAGCGGCATCGCTTTCGATCGTGCTCGAAAACGCCAGGCCCTCGCGTTGACTCATGATAGCGATGCCGTGGTCGCCCAGTGTACCCGAGACCAGGATGACATCGCCGGGCTGGCAGTTTGCGCCGCTGAGCGCCACGCCCGCAGGCACCTCGCCCACGCCGGCGGTATTGATATAGACGCCGTCGGCCCCGCCGCGCTCGACCACCTTAGTGTCGCCCGTGATTATGGACACGCCCGCCTCGCGCGCCGTCTCGGCCATCGTCTGCACAATCTGGCGGAGCTTATCCATGGGATAGCCCTCTTCGAGGATAAAGCCGCACGATAGGTAGCGCACGTTGGCGCCCGAGGTCGCGACGTCGTTGACGGTTCCGCATACAGCGAGGCGGCCGATGTTGCCACCGGGGAAGAACTGCGGCGAGACTACAAAGCTGTCGGTCGACATGGCGATGCGCCCGCTCGCGGGCAGCATAGCGACGCCGGCGTCGTTGCCCTCGAGCAGCTCGGGCGACCCAAAGGCATCTAAAAAGACCTCATCGATGATGCGTTTCATCATCTGGCCGCCGGAGCCGTGACCCAGCAGGACGGTGCTATCGGTAACGCTATGGGACATATCGAAAACTCCAATCGTGGGTGGAATTATATGGGTGAGGAGCAGCGTCGACTTGTCCGCCGTTCGTTAGAACGGCGGAACCTATTAGCCTTGGTAGCGGAAATATGCTGCGCAGCTGCCCTCGGAGCTCACCATGCAGGGGCCGACGGGATGTTCGGGCGTACAAGCGTGGCCGAACAGGGGGCAGTCGCTCGGCGTAATGGCCCCGCGCAGCACGTCGCCGCAGCGGCACCCGCGCGGCTCGACCGTCGCCTCAACGGGCACGTCAAAGCGAGTGTGGGCATCAAAGCGCGAGAACTCGGGGCGGATGGAAAGGCCCGAGTTGGCAATCAGCCCCAATCCACGCCATGTGGTATCGCACGGCTCAAATACCTGCTCGACCAGCTGGCGCGCCACGGGATTGCCGTCGGCATTGACGCCACGACGGTAGGCGTTGTCGATTGCGGGCTGCCCCTCAACAACCATCTGGACCAGCATGCAGATACCCTGCAAGATGTCGACCGGCTCAAATCCCGTGACCACACCCGGGGTATCGAACTCATCGACCAAAAAGCTAAAGGGCGCCAAGCCCGTGATGGTGGCGACGTGGCCCGGCAGGATAAAGCCGTCGATGGCGGTCTCGGGATCGTTGGCGATGGCGCGCAACGCCGGCGGCGTGGTCTTGTGGGCGCAATAGACCGAGAAGTTCAAAAGCCCGCGCGCCTCGGCCTCCAAGATGGCGGCGGCGATGGTGGGCGTTGTGGTCTCAAAGCCCACGCCCATAAAAATGACCGGGCGATCGGGGTTTTGCTCGGCAATGTCGAGCGCGTCGAGTGGGGAGTAGACGATGCGAATGTCACGCCCCGCCGCCTTTTGCGCAGCGAGCGAGGTGGATGATCCGGGCACGCGCATCATGTCGCCAAAGGTGGTGATGATGGCGCCGTCTATGTTGGCGAGCGCGATTGCGTGGTCGATGTCGCGGTTGGCGGTGACGCAGACGGGGCAGCCCGGGCCGCTCAGCAGCTTGAGCCCGGCCGGCATAATGGAGCGAAAGCCATAGCGCCCGATGCTCACGGTATGCGTGCCGCAGACTTCCATAAGGTTGATGGCGCGGTCGCCGACAAGCTCATGAATGCGCTCGATGAGCTCGCGAGCCAGCTTGGAATCGCGAAATGCCGAAAAGTCGATACCGGAGCGCGCCGGCTGTCCGGCCGCCACTAGTATGCCTCAGCCGGGTTGCTGGCCAGTTGGTCTTCTTCGGCCAGTTCGGTCATGGCATTAACGAGCTCGAGCGTTTCTTGCGCTTCCTGCTCGTCGACGATCTGGATGCCAAAGCCGGCGTGTACGAGAATATAGTCGCCAACCTGCGCCGTCGGCACGAGTCGCAGCGACACGGGGCGCTCGATGCCCATCATGTCGACGGTGGCCTTGAGGTCGTCGTCGCGTCTGACTACTTTACCGGGAACGGCAAGGCACATATTGTTCCCCTTTTATACGCTTTGCGCTGGACGGGCGCTCAATAATCCATCAGTTGATGGTAGCGCTCGCGGGCGCTGCGGGCAAACGCGCTACACCTGTGAGACGGCGGCTTGCGGGCTGGCCGAACAGCCTATTGCGGTGCGACCTGCGCAAGACGAGCGCTTGCGACCGCCGCCTGACCGTAGGCGATGCAGCCGTCATTGACGGGTACGGTGTGGGGGACAAGGACAGTAAGGCCTGCGCTTTTGAGCTCGCGGGCGAGGAGCTGAAGCAGAAGTCGGTTCATGAACACGCCGCCCGAGAGCGCGACGGTGTCGATGCCCTCGTGCACGCAGATATCGCTGGCGATGCGCGCCGAGGAGCGCGCGACGGCGACATGGAAGTCGAGTGCGAGCCTGTTAGCGGGCGCTCCGGCTTCAATTCCTCCCAAAAGTGCCTCAAAGAGTGCTTTCTGGTCCAGAACATAGGGGCCGTCCAGCCACGATGGGCCAGATGCGAAATAGCCAGCGTTGTCGTCGGGAAAATGGGCGATTTCGTTGTCGAGCGCGCGCCAGGCGGCAGCCTCAAGCTCGATGGCGGGTTCGCCCTCGTAGGTTGCCTTGTCGCAGATGCCCAGAATTGCCGCCGCGGCATCAAAGAGACGCCCCATGCTGCTGGTACGCGGGCTGTTGATGCCGCGCTCGATCATGGTGGTTGTCACGCTGCGCGTTTGCTCGTCGAGGCTGTCCAAAAGCCGCGCGGCACCTGGGTGCTCGAGCAGGCCGAGCTCACTGAGCAGGGCAAAGGCGTTGCGGCGGGCGTCGCGCACGGAGGCCGCCCCGCCGGGGAGCGCCCAGGTGCGCAAATGCGCGGCGCGCTCAAAGCCGCCAAGGCTGGCAACAAGAAACTCGCCGCCCCAAATGGTCCCGTCGGTGCCGGCGCCGGTGCCGTCAAAGGCGATGCCAAGGACACGCGCGTCGGTTGTAAGCTGGCCCGCGGCGATGGCCTCGGCCATTACGCTCGCGATATGCGCATGATGGTGCTGCACCTCGACGAGCGGCAGATTGCATTTTCGCGCCTGCTCGCGCGCCCACTGGCCCGATAGATAGCTGGGGTGTACATCGCAGGCCAAGGCGGCGGGCGCCAAGTCAAAGAGATCTTCCAAGCGCGTGCGCGCGGCGTTCCAGGCATCGAAGGTCCCGCCGTTTTCAACATCGCCGACATGCTGCGACACAAAACAGGTTGCCTCGCCGTTCGTCCCTTCACGCGTGAGCGCAATCGTGGCCTTTTGTTGTGGCCCGCAGGCGAGCACGCAGGACGGAGCGCCGTCGAGCGCCGGCAGCGGCAGCGGTTGGGGTGCATATCCGCGAGCACGGCGAACGGGCATAACGGCGCCGTCGACCACGCGCACTACAGAGTCGTCGTAGCGCGAGAGGATCGCACGGTCGTTACCGAGCAACGCGTCGGCGACGTCGGCGGCAACGAGGTGTTCCCAAGCAAGATCGTCATCGGTCTCGATGGGTTCTTCGCTCAGGTTTCCGCTGGTCATGACGAGCGCGTGCATACCGTGCGACGCGGCAGCTGCAAGCAGAAGATGCTGAAGCGGGGTGTAGGGGAGCATGGCGCCGAGCTCGGGAAGGTCGTGCGCGACGGACGGCGCGAGCGCGAGGGCGTCGGGGGAGCCGCCGCTCTCGCAAACAGCATGTCGGCGCAGCAGCACAATGGGGCGAATGCTGCCGGACAGCAAGCCGCGCTCAACGTCGTTGACATGGCACAGGCGCTCAACGTCGGCAAGGTCGCGCACCATAACGGCAAGCGGTTTGTTGCTGCGGCGTTTGCGACGGCGCAGCTCGGCCACCGCCTGCTCGTTGGCAGCGTCACAGGCTAGATGGAATCCGCCCAGGCCCTTGATGGCGACGATGCCACCGCTGGCCAGCAGCTCAACGCAGCGCTCGATGATAGCGTCGCTGGCCTCGCGTGTGGTGCCGACGGCCGGTGTCGCGGACGAATTCCCGCACGCATCGCCGTTTACAGCCTCGCGCCACGTAATATGCGGCCCGCAATCAAAGCAGGCATCGGGTTGCGCGTGAAAACGCCGGTCGAGTGGGTCGGCATACTCCGCTGCACACCTGGGACACATGGGAAAACAATCCATCGACGTGGCCGCTCGGTCATAAGGCAACAATCGGATGATGGTAAAGCGTGGCCCGCAGTTAGTGCAGTTGATAAAGGGGTAGTGATAGCGTCGGTCGGCGGGATCGAACAATTCGCGCAAGCAATCGTTGCAGGTGGCGATATCAGGTGAGACGAGCGTCGTGTGCGCGGTCTGGTCCTGCGATGCTACGATGCGAAAGCCCTGTTCGTTGGCGGTATCCCAACCGTTGGCTGCCAAGTCCACAACCTCGACATGCTCTACGCGGGCTGCCGCAGGCGCATGCTCAGAAAGCGCGGCAACAAAAGCATCGAGCGCATCGACCGGAGCGTGCGCCTCGATATGCACACCGTCGCCCGCATTGAGCACCCATCCGCAAATGCCATGCGCCATGGCCTCGCGATACACAAACGGTCGCATGCCAACGCCCTGCACAATGCCCGTCACATGAATATGCACATGCCGCATGCGACACCCCTCATCAAAACCGACCAAAAAGGGACAGGTTTATTTTGGTAGGTAAAACTTCTAAACCTGCCAAAACAAACCTGTCCCTTTTTGGCAGGTGCGCTGCGGGAAACCCCGCTACAGCCCCAGGCTCTGCTTGGTGGCGGCGCAGGTGAGCTCGCCGTGCTTAACGCCGCGCAGGCCCAGTAGACGGTCGGCTAGTTCGTAGACGCGCTCGCCGCGACCCTTGAGCGCCAGAATCTCCAAGCAGTTGTGGTGATCCAGATGCACGTGCATCGTCGATACGATCTCGTCGGTGTAGTCGTGCTGCACCTCGTCCAGACGGCGCGTCAGATCGCCGGTGTGATGGTCGTAGATCATGGTGAGCGACCCGATAACGTGCTCGTCGGGCGTGCGCATCTGCTCTTTGGCGATCGAGGCGCGAATCAGGTCGCGCACGGCCTCGGAGCGGTTGGCCACGTCGCCGCGGCGCGCGATCTGTTCGTCAAAACGGCGCAGCAGGTCGTCCGGTGCGGTAACCGAAAAGCGGACCAGCTCGGAGCCGGAGCCACTACAGTGGCAGCCCGCATCACCGTCCGCCCCGTGCGGATGCTCGTGCTCGTACCCGCAGCCGTGCTCGTGTTCGGCCACTTTACACCAGCTTCACGGAGCCGACGGAGTTGTGGTCGGCCTCGATGGCCTCTTCGTAGCCCTCGAGTGCGTCGTGCGCCTCGTGGAGCGCCGCCATGGCGGCCTCGAGCTTGGTGCCGATGCGCTCCATGTCAAAATTCTCGGTCGCATGCAGCAACTGATGGCTCCACTCGTGAACGAGCTCGATGGTGTCGTCGACCTGCTTGACGCTCATGGCAAGCTGGCTCATGTTCATTCCAACATCATGCATGGGAAATCTCCTTTTGTATGGGGCAGTTCAGTGGTTCAGATTTTACTACGCCCGCTCTGCGCGCAGCTGCATAAGAAAACGGGTACGAGTCTGTGCGACCCGCACCCGTTCACTGGGGGCTGTTTGTGACTACCATACTATCCGTGGTTGCACTCGGTGCATCCAGAAGTCCGGCGAGCGGTGCAAAAGCGCTCATAGACGGCGGGTAAGTAACAAGCGTATTACAGATGCTTTTCCAGCAGCGCCTGCAGCCTCGCCTTGGGCAGAGCGCCAACCGAGCGGTCAATCTCCTCGCCGTTCTTAAACACAATCAGCGTGGGGATGCTCATGACGCCACACTTCATGGCCAGATCCTGGTTGTCGTCGACGTTGCATTTGGCAACGGCAAGCTTGCCCGCCAGCTCATCGGCAACCTCGTCAACGATGGGCGAGAGGGATCGACAGGGCCCGCACCACGGTGCCCAAAAATCGACCAGCACGGGCAGGCTGTCGTTAACGATGGAATCGAAGTTCTCGGGGGTAATCTGATTAATGTCAGCCATGGTGACCTCCATAATGCGACGCGGCTCGGCCGCGTAAAACTCAGTACGACCGTGCTTATACCCAGCCGCCCGCAAAGCAACCACTCGCGGGCGGCTCTTTTATATAATGGTGGGCACGCAAACGATTGGAGAGCGCATGCCCACGTCACAAAGCCAGAAAAAAGAAGCCATCGCCCAGGCGACCGAGCAGGAGCTCGCATCGCTCGCGGGCCGTGGCGTGCGTATCGCGGGCAACGCGTGCTCGCCGATCGTGCTGGTCAAAGGCGATTTGGACGAGGCCGAGCGTTCGGGTGGCGAGCTTGCCGCCGGCCCGGATGGCGCGGCGTTGCGCAAGGCGCTTGGGGCCATCGGCTACGCGCCCGAGGATTTTTGCGTGCTGGCAAGCGTCGCCGGCGTGGGTGACGGAGCGGTCGCGGTGGGCGAGACTCTGCCGTGCGAGCTGTTCCGCGAGGCGCTTGAGGCCTTGGACCCCGAGGCGGTGCTACTGCTCGACAACAACGCGGCTGACGCCATGCGCGAGACCTACGCCGATATGCTCGTGGCGATCGATGACTTCGACACCGCCATGCTCAAGCCCGGCCTGGTCGCTCATGTGCAGGGCCGCCGCGTGCTCGCGCTCGACGGTTTTGAGGCGTCGCTCACTGACAAAGCCGCCAAGCAGCGCATGTGGGCATACATCAAGCAGCTGACCCCGGCGGCCGCTCCGCTGTAGCGGACTGGCGCCGGTAAGGCGGCCCTGACGGGTCGAGCGCGGCGCCGGCTTATCGCGCCCCTACATCACGGCGCGAAGCTCAAACCGGTCGCCGTTGATGCGGAACTGGCAGTTGCCGTTCATGCGTTCGACGGCAAGCTTAATGCTCTTGGTTCCAAAGCCGTGTCCGGTGTGCCCGGCTACGGGCATGCCGTCGACCATGCGCGGCGCGCGGCCAAACGTGTTGGAAACTAACAGCAGCAGCTGGCCGTCCTCTAATCGCAGGTCAAAGTCGACGAATCGCTTTCCTTGGGGTGCGGCGCTTGCGGCGGTGATAGCGTTTTCCAAGGCATTTGAGAGCACGCTAAACAGGTCGGCGTCACCTACGTGGATGGTTTCGGGTACGGCGGCGCGCAGGTTGGCGGTAATGCCGTTTCTATTGATATCCGAGTTAAATGACGAAAGCGCGATGTTTACGGTCTCGTTGGCGCAGAAGCGGCGTACGGCGGTGCGATCGCCGGCTTCGCAGAGTTCATCGATGCGTTTGAGCGCCTCGTCGGTGTGGCCCTCCTCAATTAAAGCGGCCAGGCCGCGTAGGAAGTGGCGCATATCGTGGCGAAGAATCGACAGCTCGCGCCCAGATTGACGCCAAGCCTCGAGCTCTTTGATGGCGGCGCTGTCGCGGGTTTCGAGCATCCAGCGCTCTCGCTCAGCGGTTTCCTTTTCTTCGTATTCGCGCAGGTAAACGGCAAGAAACATAAGATAGAAGGCACAGAGCGCAAATGCCAAAAACTCAACCGTTACCACCGAGCCCGAGTGGAACAGCGTGGTGTAGACGTTGGTGGCATAGTCAAAGACGTAATAGACGAGCGGCAGGATTAAAAGGATGCTCAGCTCGGTGGTGCTTTTAATCGCCAAGCGCGGACCGATGTCGCCGGCCCAATGCAACAGGACGGCAAAGACGGCGAGTGTGGTCGCGATGCGCGCCAGATAGTACGCGATCTGAGAATCGGTTGCGGCAAATGCGGCGATGCCCATCCAATTGCTAAACTGGCAGCTCAGATAGGCGCTGGTGACGCCCAACGCCGCGAGCAGCGGGCTCAAGTGGTAGCGCGCGCATAGGTAGACGGTAAGCGGCAGGTGCACGACGAGCGGATAGACCTGACGGGCAAAAAGCTCTCCGCCAACGACATTGGCGATCGAAAAGGCAGCGCCGGTTGCGGCTCCGACCCCCACCAACTCGAGTGCATGGCGTCGATTGATTTCGACACCGCACAGCGCCGCCGAGGCAAAGACGCCAAAGAGCAGCGTCGTGGCGTGGTGGATTGCCCAAAGGACCATTTCGACCGAGGAGACCATCAGTGTCTCCCACCCTCAAAGCGCGCCGCAAAGTAGGCGTCTTGGAATCCCTGCTTGCAGCTGCGCGAAAGCGGGATGCACGCGCCCGAGCGCATGACGATGTCCGTGCGATCGAAGTGGTCGATGTTGCGCAAGTTGACCTGGTAGCTACGGTGGCATTTAAAGAAGGTGGCATTTTGCGCCAAACGGTCCTCGACGCTGCGGAACGACTCGAGTGCCTCGATATCGCGTCCGTCGCGCAGGTGGAAGACCACGTGCTTGTTGCGCGCCTCGGCATATTCGATGTCGGACAGGCGCAGGGCGTGGTAGCCAAAGGACGTTTTGATCACGAGCTCGTCGGTTGCCGCCGGGCGCATGCTCGAAAGCTCGTCGAGTAACTGCGCCAGGCGTTCGTAAGTCACGGGCTTGAGCAGATAGTCGAAGGCGCGGACCTCGTAGGACTCCAGTGCGAACTCGGGCGACGAGGTGAGGAACACCAGGCGCACGGCGGTATCGGCCTGGCGCAATTCGCGCGCGGTGTCCATGCCGTTGACAAGCGGCATGATCATGTCGAGCAAGATGATGTCGGCGCGCGATGCGGCATGGCGGGCCAGCAGGTCCTCGCCGCGCGTGACGAGCGCAACATCGACCGACGTGCCCGTCTCGCTCGACCAACGGTCGATCATCCGGTGCAGTCTATCTAGAAAAGCGACGTCGTCGTCGCAGGCAATAATCTTGAGCATTCTGAGCCCCCTTAGTAGTTCGATTTTGCCACATTGGGTGCGGACCGCTTGTGGGGGTGCAGACCGTTTGCGCCCCACGGCGTGCAACTCACGCCAAGCGGTATTGCGGTGGCGAAAGATGCCTCCTGCGCCATCGAGAGCTCAGCTATCCTCAGCTTGCCAGTTCGAATATGGACCTGCCACATGATTGAATCTTTATTTCAACTTTACACCTAGGTTTACAGCTGTCTTGTCAGCTGTAAACCTAGGTGTCATACTAAAGCCCCAAGATTCGCCAAAAGAGAGGGGCCTTGATGGCACAGAGCGCGAACATGGATGCATCGGAGCTTGCACGCGACATTGCGGCCGGCCTGGCATCGGCAACGACGGCAACGGAGCGCGCGGCATTGGTGCCCGCAGAGCTCGTCGAGGCCATTCAGCAACTAAAAACCCAACGTGACGCGGTGATCCTGGCGCACTATTACGTGGCGCCCGAGGTCCAAGCCGTTGCCGATTACGTCGGCGACAGCTTCTACCTGGCTAAGCTTGCCAAGAGCCTGCCGCAGCAGACCATCGTACTGTGCGGCGTGGAGTTTATGGGCGAGAGCGCCAAGCTGCTCAACCCCACCAAGACCGTGCTGCTGCCCGAGCCGGGCGCGGACTGCCCCATGGCTCACATGGTCAAGCGCGGGACGGTCGACGCCGCCCGCGCCGAGTACGGTGACGACCTTGCCGTGGTCTGCTACGTCAACTCCACGGTCGAGATCAAGAGCTGGAGCGACGTGTGCGTCACCAGCTCCAACGCCGTTAAGATCGTGTCCGAGCTGCCGCAGCAGCATATCCTGTTCATTCCCGACCAAAACCTGGGCCGCTTCGTAGCCGAGCAGGTGCCGCAAAAGCACGTCATCCTCAACAACGGCTACTGCCCGCGCCATCACATCATCACCGTCGAGCAGATCGTCGACGCGACGGAGACCCACCCCGACGCGCTCGTACTGGCGCACCCCGAGTGCAAGGCCGACGTCCTTGCCGAGGCCGACTACATCGGCTCCACCGCCGGCATCATCAAGTATGCCGAGGAGTCCGACGCGAGCGAGTTCATTATCGTGACGGTCCGCGGCGTGCTCTACGAGCTCGAGCGCCGCTGCCAGGGCACCGGCAAGAAGTTCTACTTCCCCGCGGTGCAGCCCACCTGCGTCAACATGGATCTCATCACGCTCGAAAAGCTCGTGCGCTGCCTGGAGACGGGCGAGGGCGAGGTGCAGATCGGCGTGTCGGACGAGGCTGCCGACCAGGCCAAACTCACGCTCGACCGCATGCTCGAGTACGCGGCGCGTTAGAACGATGTGACATGAGGGGCAGTCCCTTATGCCACATTACAAGGGAGAGGATTCCTGTGAAAACCAAACAATACCCCGACATGGAGTGCGACGTCGTTATTGCCGGCTGCGGCGTGGCGGGCCTGTACGCAGCTCTCAACCTGCCGACGAGCACGCGCGTGATCATGCTCTCCAAGGGCGCTGTCGACGAGTGCGATTCGATGCTCGCGCAGGGCGGCATCTGCGTGCTGCCCGAAGGCTCGGACTACGATGCCTTCTTTGAGGACACCATGCACGCCGGCCATTACGAGAACCGCCGCGAGAGCGTCGACATCATGATCCGCTCGAGCCGCTCGGTCATCAACGACCTGCTAGCGATGGGCGTGGATTTTGAGCGCAAGGCCGACGGCAGCCTCGACTTTACCCGCGAGGGCGCGCACAGCCGTCCGCGCATTGCCTTCCATGCCGACATTACGGGCAAGGAGATCACGACCAAGCTGCTCCAGGCCGTTCGCAAGCTGGACAACGTGCAGATTCTCGAACACGTTGCCATGACCGACATCCTGACCGCCGAGCGCGATGGCGCCACGGTGTGCACCGGCGTCGTCGCCGTAGCCGTGGACGAGGACAACTCGGTTCGCCCCGCCGACGAGCTGGCAAATGCCGCTGAGGGCGTGCATGCCGGTAAGCCGTTTAAGATCCATGCCCGCCACACGCTGTGGGCGACGGGTGGCATTGGCGGCGTGTACGACCACTCGACCAACTACCCGCAGCTCACGGGCGACGCCTGCTACATCGCTCAGGAGCATGGCATTAAGATGGAGCACCTGGACTACGTGCAGATCCATCCCACGGGTCTGTTCTCGCCGCAGCCGGGTCGCACGTTCCTGATCAGCGAGAGCTGCCGCGGCGAGGGCGCGATTTTGCTCAACGCCGCCGGCGAGCGTTTTACCGACGAGTTGCAGCCGCGCGACGTTGTCGCCGCCGCCATTCGCGAGCAGATGAAGCAGGACGGTACCGAGCACGAGTGGCTGAGCTTTGCCCCCGTCGAGCGCGACGTGGTGACTGGGCACTTTGCCAATATCCGCGCGCGCTGTCTGGAGGACGGCCGCGACATCTTGGACGAGCCCATTCCCGTTACGCCCACGCAGCACTACTTTATGGGCGGCGTGTGGGTCGACAAGGACGGCCGTACCTCGATGCCCGAGCTCTACGCCGCGGGCGAGACGGCCTGCAACGGCGTTCACGGCAAGAACCGCCTTGCATCAAACAGCCTGCTCGAGGCTTTGGTCTGGGGTCGTCGCGCCGCGTGGTATATGCGTACCGGCGAGTCACTGGCCGTGGAGCAGGCAGGCGATCCCGCGCTCGATGGCCGTCATCGCGCCCTGGGCGCCGACACCCTGGCAATCGATGATTTGGCCCGTGCCGCCGGCACGCAGGCCGTGGAGGAGTAGACCATGAATCCCATTACCATGAAGCTCGTCGTCGATGATCTGATTCTGCAGGCCCTGCGCGAGGACATCACGTTTGAGGACGTGAGCACGGCGAGCGTGTGCCCCACGGCGCGTCCCGCCACGGTGGAGCTTATCGCCAAGGCCGACGGCATCATCGCCGGCCTGGACGTATTCGCCCGCACCTTTGAGCTGCTGGATTCGCAGAGTTCGGTGCTGTTTGATGTTGCCGATGGTGACGAGGTACACGCCGGCGATCACGTGGGCCAGGTGCGCGGCGATGCGCGCGTGCTGCTTTCGGGCGAGCGCGTGGCACTCAACTACCTGCAGCGCATGAGCGGCATCGCTACCTACACGCACAGCATGGCTGCGGCGCTCGAGGGAACCAAGACCGTGCTCGTCGACACGCGCAAGACCACGCCGGGCATGCGCGTGTTTGAAAAGGCGGCGGTCGAGGTCGGCGGCGGCAGCAACCACCGTTACAACCTGTCGACGGCCGTCATGCTCAAGGACAACCACATCGATGCTGCCGGTGGCGTGACGCGTGCGATCGAGATGGCGCGCGCCCATGCATCGTTTACCACGACGGTCGAGGTTGAGTGCGAGAACCTGGACATGGTGCGCGAGGCCGTGGAGGCCGGCGCCGACATCATCATGTTCGACAACATGACCCATGACGACATGGCCGCCGCTATCGAGCTTATCGCCGGTCGCGCCAAGACCGAGTGCTCGGGCAACGTGGACGCCAACAACATTCGCGCCCTGGCCGACCTGGGCGTTGACTTCATTAGCTCGGGCGCCCTGACGCACTCCGCGCCGATCCTCGACCTCTCGCTTAAGCACCTGCGTCTGCTGGACGGTAAATAATGAACGCCCGCGAGCGTCGCCGTGCCATCATGGCCGTGCTCGAGGGAGCCAAGGGACCCGTATCGGGCAGCGCGCTTGCCCACGAGGTGGGTGTGAGCCGCCAGGTCGTGGTGCAGGACATCGCCCTGCTGCGCGCCGATGGGCACGATATCGTGGCGACCAACCGCGGATACGTGCTGCAGGAGGCCCCCAGCAGCCCCGCCGTGCCTACGCGCTTGGTCAAGGTTCGCCACAGCGTGGAGCAGGCAGGCGATGAGCTCACGAGTATCGTCGACGCCGGCGGCGCCGTGCTCAACGTGATCGTCAATCATCGCGTGTACGGTAAGATTACGGCCGACCTGGACATCCGCAACCGCCGCGATGTCGAGCGCTATCTGCGCGATATCGAGAGCGGCAAGAGCTTTCCGCTGCTAACGGTGACGAGCGGCTATCACTTCCATCGCATTGCGGCGGAGGACGAGCAGACCCTCGACGAGATCGAGGCGATACTCAAGGAGAAAGGTTACTTGGCGGATCTAATGCCCTACGAAGACGACCTGTCCTAGTAACGACGAATGCAAAAGGAGGCCTCCGCGGCGATGCGGAAGCCTCCTTTTTTGTGCACGGTGTACTTTTGAGTGTGCAGGTGGGGGAGTTGTTACTCCTCGACGATCTCGGTGATCGCGCCGGCGGGGCAAGCGTCCTGGCAAGCGCCACAGGCGACGCAGGAGTCCTCGTCAGCGACGGTAGCGACGTCCTGGAGCTCCAGAACGCCAGCGGGGCAGGAGTCGACGCAAACGCCACAAGCGATGCACTCGTCGGCATCAATTACGGGATGAGCCATGGTAGTTTCCTCTCTGTTGACCGACGCTACAGGCGATGCGCGCCGGTTTGATTCGGGCAAAAACATACCACGGGAGCGACCGTTTGCAATACCCTCTGACCGGCATCTTCATACCGTTCGCCGAGTATGCCAAGGTTTACTAAAAAACACGCAGGTGGGGCCGTTGAGCTGCGTAAATGTTAGCTAAAGGTGACTTGAAATATGGGGCGATTGAGCGTGCTTGCGGAAACCGCATCCCATTATTTTGTCGAAAAACGGGTTGCAGTTTCCGGTTAGGCCCGCTAGCGGAAAATGCGAGCCGGTATCAGCTCTCAAAACGGGATACGGTTTCCGGTTGAGCCTTCAGACGGAAACTGCGACCCGGAATCCACGCTCAAACCGGGATGAGCTTTCCGCAAGACGGCCCCCGGGCACCCCCGGACGCAAACCTCAGCCATCTCTACATAGATCTTGATAGATTTGCCGAGAACTCAATCAGCGCATCTACCTGCGCATTTAAGAACCTAAACTCTCAGCAATAAGAAATCTTATATGAATTGACTTAGATTTTGTATATTCCGGCCCATAAGGGGATACACTAAATCCTGAAAGACAAGCCGAAGCGCCGCTCGGCAGACCGCCGAGTCGGTGCAAACGCACAAGAGAGAGGGAATTTCTAATGGGCAAGATTCTTGGTATCGACCTTGGTACTACTAACTCCGCTATGGCCGTTCTCGAGGGCGGTTCTCCGACCATTATCGTGAACGCCGAGGGCGACCGCACCACCCCGTCCGTCGTGGGCTTCCGTGCCGACGGCGACCGCGTCGTGGGTAAGGCCGCTAAGAACCAGGCTGTCACCAACCCCAAGAACACCGTGTTCTCCATCAAGCGCTTCATGGGCCGCAAGTACTCCGAGTGCACCTCCGAGATCAAGACCGTGCCGTACGAGGTCAAGGAGGGCCAGGGTGGCCGTGCCGTCGTCGACATCGAGGGCAAGGATTACACCGCCGAGCAGGTGAGCGCCATGACGCTCGCAAAGATGAAGGCCGACGCCGAGAAGTATCTGGGCGAGACCGTTACCGACGCCGTCATCACCGTCCCGGCCTACTTCAACGACGCCCAGCGTCAGGCCACCAAGGACGCCGGCAAGATCGCCGGCCTCAACGTCAAGCGTATCGTTAACGAGCCGACCGCTGCTGCTCTTGCCTATGGTCTGGACAAGCAGGGCACCGACCAGCGCATCCTGGTCTTCGACCTGGGCGGCGGCACCTTCGACGTCTCCATCCTCGACCTCGCCGACGGCGTGTTTGAGGTTCTGTCCACCTCGGGCGACAACCACCTGGGCGGCGACGACTGGGATCAGCGCGTCATCGACTGGATGGCCGATAAGTTCCAGCAGGAGAACGGTGTCGACCTGCGTCAGGACCCCATGGCCCTGCAGCGTCTGAAGGAGGCTGCCGAGAACGCCAAGAAGGAGCTCTCCGCCGCCCAGCAGACCACCATCAACCTGCCGTTCATTACCATGAACCAGTCCGGCCCGCTGCACCTCAACTACACGCTGACCCGCGCTGAGTTCGAGAAGATCACCCGCGACCTGCTCGAGCGCTGCAAGCAGCCTGTCACCAACGCCCTGCGCGACGCCAAGCTTAAGCTCTCCGATCTGACCGAGGTCATCCTCGTCGGCGGCTCCACCCGTATGCCCGCCGTCCAGGAGCTCGTCAAGACCATGACCGGCAAGCAGCCCAACATGTCCGTGAACCCCGACGAGGTCGTTGCCGACGGTGCTGCCGTCCAGGGCGGCGTGCTCACCGGCGACGTCGAGGGCATCCTGCTGCTCGACGTTACCCCGCTGTCGCTGGGCGTCGAGACCATGGGCGGCATCATGACCAAGATGATCGACCGCAACACCACGATCCCGACCTCCAAGACCGAGGTCTACTCCACCGCTGCCGACAACCAGACCAGCGTCGAGATCAACGTGCTCCAGGGCGAGCGCGAGCTTGCCCGCGACAACAAGTCGCTCGGTAAGTTCCAGCTGACCGGCATCCCGGCTGCCCGCCGCGGCGTGCCGCAGATCGAGGTCACCTTCGACATCGACGCCAACGGCATCGTCAAGGTTTCCGCTAAGGACAAGGGCACCGGCAAGGAGCAGCAGATCACCATCTCCGGCTCCACCGCGCTTTCCGACGACGAAGTCGATCGCATGGTCAAGGACGCCGAGGCTCATGCCGAGGAGGACAAGAAACAGAAGGAAGAGGTCGAGGTCCGCAACCAGACCGACAGCCTGTGCTACTCCACCGAGCAGACCCTCAACGAGCTCGGTGACAAGGTTTCCGCCGACGTGAAGTCCAAGGCCGAGGCCGCTATCGCCGATGCCAAGAAGGCGCTCGAGGGCTCTGACGTCGAGGCTATCAAGGCCGCCGGCGAGTCCCTGCAGTCCGTGGCCTACGAGCTGGCCCAGGTTGTCTACGCCGACGCTCAGCAGCAGACCGACGGTGCCGCTGGCGCCCAGCCTGCCGACGATGACGTTGTCGACGCTGACTACGAGGTTGTGGACGACGAGGACAAATAATCATGTCCGCCCGTAAAGCTCGCACGGAGGCGGCCGCCGCTGGCGCCGCCCCCGTTGACTCTGAGGAGAAGGACGTGAAGATTCCCGTAGAGGCCGCAGACGTTACCGAGGCCAACGAGGCCCCGGCCGCCGAGGCTGCCGAGAACCAGGCAGAGGATTCCAACAAGGAGGCGACGATGACCGAGGACGAGATGGTGGAAGCCGCTATCCGCGCCGGTGAAGAAGCCGCCGACAACGACTTTAAGCTCAAGTTCGAGCAGGCTCAGAAAGAGCTTGCCGACGTGCGCAATGAGCTCGATGCTGCGGCAGAGGCTCAGAAGGCCGCCGAGGACAAGGCAAAGGACGCCACCGAGCGTACCGCCCGTCTGCAGGCCGACTGGGAGAACTTCCGTCGCCGCACCGCCAATGAGCGTATCGCCGAGCGCGAGCGCGCGACCGAGAAGCTTGTCACCGCGCTGTTGCCGGTGATTGACGATATCGAGCGCGCGATCGACCATGCCCGCAGCCAAGAGCTTTCCGACGACTTTAAGCAGTTCGTCGATGGCGTTGACGCGGTACATGCCAAGCTGCTCGACGTGTTTGCGCATGAGGGCGTTGAGCCCATCGACCCCAAGGGCGAGGCGTTCGATCCGCTCGAGCATCAAGCTGTGGGTCGCGTCGAGGACGCATCGCAGTACGACGAGACCGTCAACGATGTGTACCAGAAGGGCTACCGCATGGCGGATCGCATCCTGCGTTCCGCGATGGTGACGGTGACCTACGGTGGCGAGAAGCGCCCCGCACCGGAGCCCGAAGCGGCGCCCGAGGATGCTACGGCCGATACGGCCGAGAGCACCGAGGAGTAATTGAGAAGGGCCCCGGGGCAACACCCGGGGCCCTTTCTGGCCTAGTGCCATATGAAAGCATGGGCCGTCGTCTGCATGGACGGCGGACGTAACAGGAGAGGAGCTACGATGGCTGCAGGCAAAACCTTCTATGACATCCTGGGCGTATCCAAGAGCGCCTCCGACAAAGAGATCAAGAGTGCGTTTCGCAAGCTCGCGCAAAAATATCACCCCGATGCCGGCGGCGACGAGGCCAAGTTTAAGGAGATCAGCGAGGCCTACGAGACGCTTTCGGACGAGAAGAAGCGCAAAGAGTACGACCAGATGCTCATGTTTGGCGGCATGCCGGGCGCGGGCGGCGCGTATGGCGGTGGCTACGGTGCCGGCGCGGGCGCCAGTGGCTGGGGCGATATCTTCGACAGCATCTTTAGCGGCAACGGCGCTTGGGGCAGCGATTGGGGCTCAGGCTTTGCCGGGGCTGCGGGCGCTGCCGGTGCCGGCGCTGGCCGCAGCCGCGCTCGCAAGGGCGGCGATCTGTCGCTGACCGTCGATGTGACGGCCGAGGACGCGTTTCGCGGTGTGACGCACAAGGTCACCTACCGCATTCCCTCGACAGGCGAGCAGCAGACCATCACGGTCTCGGTGCCTGCGGGTGCGGTCGACGGCGGCAAGCTGCGCTACAAGCGTCGCGGCGAGTATGGCGTTGCGGGTGGCGAGCGCGGCGACCTGGTCGTGACCACGCATGTGGAGGAACATCCGCTGTTTAAGCGCAAAGGTGCCGACGTGACCATGGAGGTGCCGGTCTCGGTCTATGAGGCGGCGCTCGGCTGCACGGTGGACGTGCCGACGCCCGGCGGTGCGACGGTCCGTTTGAAGGTGCCCGCGGGTACCCAGACGGGCAAGAAGTTCCGCTTTAAGGAGATGGGCGCGCCTGACGTTAAGCACCGTGGCCGCACCGGTGCGCTGCTCGTCGAGATCAAGGTGCAGGTTCCCACGAACCTGTCCGACGATGAGCGCGATGCCATGACCAGGCTGCGCGAGGCCGACACGCGCGACTATCGCGAGAAGGTCAACCGTTACAAGGCGACGTACTAGGGCGGTCGTGGCGCACGCCCCGCGCCCGCGGGCTTATGATGGACGATAACGAGACGGAAAGGGGTCAGGTAGCATGGCCGAGGACAATAGGAACAAACCGCTGTACATGATCAGCGTGGCGGCCGAGCTGACCGGCATGCATCCGCAGACTCTGCGCGTCTACGAGTCCAAGGGCCTGGTGAACCCCCAGCGCTCGGGCGGCAACACGCGCCTGTATTCGCGTGCCGATATCGAGCGCCTGGAGCTCATCAACCAGCTCACCGACGAGGGCATCAACCTCGCCGGCGTGGTGCGCATTCTCGATATGAAGGAGCGTGCCGAGGAGCGCGAGCGCGAGAATGAAAAGCTCCGTGCTCGCGTGCGCCAGCTCGAGGACGAGCTGCACGAGTACAAGATGCAGAAGAAGATTACCGCTCTGGCCCCGCGCGACGGCTCAGTCAACCCCGAGCAAGTCATGCGCAAGCTGCTGGGCGCCGGCGGGGATTTGTAGTTACGCGGTTCTACGAACCGCGTAACGGCTCGACGCTGCAAGCCCGCCAGAGCGGCAATCTGCCTTTCAACTTCGGCGGCATGATCAAAAGATCAATGCCGCCTTGTTTCAAGGCACCTTGCTCGCTCTGGCGGGCTTTCGCTGTCCGCGCCAAAACATCGACGTTGTTATGGGTAGTCATTGGGGACGTTCTTAAATGACTAGTCGAAAGGGACACCCTTGCGCCAAATCTGCCGGTCCCACACTTGGCTCGTCTTTTACTTTACCGAAATAAAGTGAACGTGCAGATTCGTAACCCACTTGCAACCGTTCTATGGCACGATATTGAACGAATGTATGCTATGCGCCCAAATCTCTTGGGCAGAGTGGGAGACAGTATGGTCAAGCTGTACGAAGACGGCATCTACCTGCGTGGCGGCAGCGAGGTTGTGCCTGCGGCCGAGGCCGCCGAGCGCGGCATTACGCAGACGCCCGAGGATGCCAAGCGCGGCACCATCGCGTATTCGATCCTTCAGGCACACAATACGTCTGGCAACCCCGAGGCGCTTAAGATTCGCTTCGATGCCATGGCGAGCCACGACATCACCTTTGTCGGCATCATCCAGACGGCGCGCGCCTCGGGCATGGAGCAGTTCCCGCTGCCCTACGTGCTCACCAACTGCCATAACTCGCTGTGCGCCGTGGGCGGCACCATCAACGAGGATGACCACGTCTTTGGCCTTTCCGCGGCCAAGAAGTACGGCGGCATCTTCGTCCCGCCGCATATCGCTGTCATCCACTCCTTTATGCGTGAGAACTTTGCCGGTTGCGGCAAGATGATCCTGGGTTCGGACTCGCACACCCGCTACGGCGCCCTGGGCACCATGGCCGTGGGCGAGGGCGGTGGCGAGCTGGCAAAGCAGCTGCTGCGCGACACCTACGATGTCGCCTATCCCGGCGTCGTGGCCATCTATCTCACGGGTGCCCCGCGCCCCGGCGTCGGCCCGCACGATGTGGCGCTCGCCATCATCCGCGCCGTCTTTGCCAAGGGCTACGTCAAGAACAAGGTCATGGAGTTCGTGGGCCCCGGCATCGCGAGCATGACGACCGACTACCGCAACGGCGTCGATGTCATGACCACCGAGACCACCTGCCTGTCGAGCATCTGGGCCACCGACGAGGACACGCACGCGTTTTTGACCATGCACGGCCGCGGCGACGACTACCGCGAGCTCAAGCCCGCCGATGTTGCCTACTACGACGGCTGCGTCGAGGTCGATCTGTCGAGCATCAAGCCCATGATCGCGCTGCCGTTCCATCCTTCTAACGGCTTTGAGATTGACGAGCTCAACGAGAACCCCGAGGACATCCTGCACGAGGTCGAGCTCGAGGCTGCCAAGATCGGCGAGGGCAAGACGCACTTTAGTCTGCTCGATAAGATCGTCGACGGCAAGCTGCGCGTGCAGCAGGGCGTTATCGCCGGCTGCTCGGGCGGCAACTACGACTCCGTGGTCCAGGCTGCTCGCGTGCTTAAGGGCGCCAACACCGGCTGCGGCGAGTTCTCGCTGTCGGTCTATCCCACGAGCCAGCCCGTGGCGCTCGAACTTACGCGTCGTGGTTACATCTACGACCTCATGGAGGCCGGCGCGATTGTGCGCACGGCATTCTGCGGCCCGTGCTTCGGCGCCGGCGACACGCCCGCCAACAACGGCCTGTCCATCCGCCACACCACGCGCAACTTCCCCAACCGCGAGGGTTCCAAGCCGGGCAATGGCCAGCTGAGCGCCGTGGCCCTGATGGACGCCCGCTCCATTGCGGCGACGGCTGCCAACGGCGGCGTCCTGACGCCGGCGACCGATCTGCCCGAGGAGACGTGGGACGAGGCCTGCGAGTACACCTTTGACGACGCGCCGTACAAAAAGCGCGTGTACTGGGGCTTTGGCAAGGCGGAGCCTGCCGACGAGCTGGTCGAGGGCCCCAACATCAAGCCGTGGCCCGCGATGGAGCCTCTCGGCGACGATATCCTGCTCAAGGTGTGCTCCAAGATCATGGACCCGGTCACCACGACCGACGAGCTCATTCCCTCGGGCGAGACGAGCTCCTTCCGTTCCAACCCGCTGGGCCTGGCCGAGTTTACGCTGAGCCGTCGCGACCCGGCCTACGTGGGTCGCTCCAAGGAGGTCGACGCCGTGGAGAAACGCCGCGTGGCCGGCGAGGCTGCAGGCGACCTGGCGGTACTCGATGCCGAGCTTGCCGGCGTGTTTGAGGCACTGGCCGGCGCCGGTGTCGCGGCCGATGCCAAGGCGACCGAGTACGGCTCCATGCTCTACGCCAAGAAGCCCGGCGACGGTTCTGCCCGCGAGCAGGCCGCGAGCTGCCAGCGCGTAATTGGCGGTCTGGCAAACATCGTCCACGAGTACGCCACCAAGCGCTATCGCTCCAACGTGATGAACTGGGGCATGGTGCCCTTCCAGATGGAGGCAGAGCCCAACTTTGAGGTGGGCGATTACGTCTTTGTGCCGGGTATCCGCGCCGCGCTCGATGGCGACCTAAAGGACATCGCCGCCTACGTGGTGCGTGCCGACGGTGCGGTCGAGCAGATTGAGCTCTACATTGCCGATATGACGGCAGAGGAGCGTGCCATCGTCAAGGCCGGCTGCCTGATCAACTACAACAAGTTCAAGGCCGCTGCCGAGTAACGTTGCTGTACGCCCCGGACACACCTTTCCCTCGTGCTCACGCGCTTCGCGAGGGTCGCCCGAGGGAAAGGTGTGTCCGGGGCTACCGCGACGTTCTCGTTGGGTCTTGGGGGACGCTAATAAATAGACTTGCTTGATGCCGCCTCTGTTATCGGGGCGGCTTCTTTTTGTCGAAAACCACCACAAAGGGGACAGGCACCTTTGTGGTGGTTCCGTTTGTCTCGATTTGTAACATCTTGGCCGCTAAAAGTGGGCCTGGTGTTACAGATTTAGATTTTCGATTCGGGTGTCTTCTGTTTGTCTCGATCTGTAACATCTAGGATTGAAAAGGGCCGCTAGATGTTACAGATCGAGACAGTGGAACATCGGAACCGAAACCACCACAAAGGTGCCTGCCTGGCGGGTCCTTATTTCGATGGGGCCCAGGTTATTTCATCGTCAAATAGCCAAGTGCGTGCTGAGCCACTGTCGCGCGCTGTCTGTGGATCGGGCTCGCAAGTTTGTTCGTAGGCATCCTCGGTACACCGATCCATAAAATCGACGACTGCCGTCTGGTCGCCTTCCATGACGTAGATCACGTTGCCATCCGAGATATAGACCCCCGGTCCTTCATTGTCCACGCAGCCGGGGTCGTATGAGACGTTGCACAATTTGCTCCCGTTTGCCGCATCGAGCTCAAGGGTCGAATGATACCCGCCAACCATTTGGCCATTCTTGGCTCGATATATTGCGGCGCCGTACCATCGCTTAAACGTCTTGCCTTTGAGTAAACTGGTTGCCTTGCCGATAAGCTGCTCATCTTGGGTATAGCGCGTGGCTCCAAGTTCGATTCGGGGATAGTTACTGACCCCAAGCGCTGCGGGCGTACCGTCGAAATCGACGGTGATCGAATCGGGTTTGACGATATCGGTGAGGATTTCGATGGGGTAGCTTACGGTTTCAACCGCCGCCTGCGTTGCCGAGGCAGGGAGAAATGCGAGATAGATAATGCCCACGCCGACTGCGGTAATTGCAAACGCTAAGACGAGCAGGCCGATATAGGTGGAGCGTTTCACGGCGGGTACCTCGCAAACAGTATGCATTCATTAAGATAAGTGATACCAGCTTACGACAATATTCAAAAGAAAGCGATCGGTCGAAATGACGGGGCGAAAAGGCCCTATTGGGCTTCGATTTGACCTCTAATAGGAATATTTGCCCCACTCATTCTGGGCGAGAGGTCAATAATTCAGTCCACGAGTCTTGAGCGATACTATTCTCACTAAACTCACTATTTTCACAGTAAGCACTATAAATACGATAGGGAGGACGACGAGAACATTGTGACGTGCGATAGCTAAGCCGTTTAAGCCGGACTCTGACCTTGAATCTCCGCCTCTATCTGTGCGAACGGGCTATTGTCGGTTCTCGATTCCATCGCTGCGTTTTCGTTGGGTCTTGAGGGGCGCTAATAAATAGACTCGCTTGATGCCGCCTCTGTTAATGGGGCGGTTTCTTTTTGTCGAAAACCACCACAAAGGGGACAGGCACCTTTGTGGTGGTCCGCGGTTTGTCTCGTTCTGTAACAGGTAGACCCTTATTTGCCGAGTAGTTGTTACAGATCTAGATAAACGGGCACCGCTGAACAATTCATCTCGATCCGTAACATCTGGACCCAAAAACGGCCGCTAGATGTTATGGATTGAGATGGTGAACGCCGGGGCCGAAGATCACCACAAAGGCTCCTGTCCCCTTTGTGGTGGTGGGGGGCGAGCTCGATGTTGCCGTGCTCGTTGAACGACATTCTAATGAGCGTCCCTACAGGATTTCATCCGGGCTGGCGGGTTTGGTTGTTTTGGGGATGCCGAGTTTGGATGACGCGAAATCGTCAACATTGTCCTTAATTCCGTCTTTGGTGTAGACAGTGACCATATAGGTGCTGTGTCCGAATTCGCCCTTGTCGCGTGTTGCCCAGGCATCCCAGTAGGCGGCCCCGTTTCGCCCTTTGATTTTTCCGACACGGCGGAGTTCTGTTCGCTTTAATTTCCGGTTGCTATAGATGGTTCGACCGGCTTCCGCGGTGAGCCCGCACTGTCCAAGCAGCTTGTCGAGGACTTGGTTCATGTGGCGCTCATCGGTGTTTGGCGCGTAGTCGTAGGCGAGGGTGATGGAGTCGAGTGGCTGGTCGTCGATCAGATAGTTTAGCGCCTGAGGTTCAAGGCAGAAATAGGGGGAGCATCCGTCGACCTTGCCGAGCAACGGTAACTTGGACTGCCAACTTCCGGTGGGAATTGCATATTCGTAGAACACGCCACGGCAGACAAAGGAGAGCGAGGTGGCACGCGAGCCGGCGTCGACCATTCCGCATAAATCGAAGGGCGAGGCGATGCCAAGGGAAAAAGGCGTGATGGCGATAAGGAAGAGCATCACGATGGGTACGGCGAGAATGGCGATGACGTTGCGACCGGTGGAATGAGGCGGCTTCATATGCGCTCCTCGAGACAAAGAGCCGGCAAGCTCGATGACAAATGAATAATCTCAGCTAACAATTCAATTTTAATCTCATAACGTGTGACAGCTGGCCGTCGAAACCGAGAATCACCGCAAAGGTGCCTGCCCCCTTTGCGGTGATTCTCGGTTTGTCTCGATCTGTAACAGTTAGACCCTAATTTGCCGATTAGATGTTACAGATTGAGACAAACGGGCGCTGTTGATCATTTCATCTTGATTTGTAACATCTGGAGCCATAAACAGTCGCTAGATGTTACAGATTGAGATAGTAAGGGGACGAGGCCGCAATGGGTGAGCGTGCCTACCCCTACCTCTCAATCACTCAGAAAATCTTATATATAGAGACTTAGATTTGTGTATAAGATCGTACAAACCTGGCAACAATACTTCTCGAACAACGTGAAGCCGCCCCGTAGGGCGGCCGCCCCAAGAGAGGTGATTCCATGAGAATCGATAAGCTAGCAATGACGTCGCGCGAGGCACTGCAGACCGCCATGAGCACGGCTGCTGACGCGCAGGCCGGCGCGGTGGAGCCGATTCACCTGCTGTCTGCCCTGCTCGGTGCCGGCGAGCGCAATATCTCCGTGATCATCGAGCGCATCGGTGCCGACCCGGCCCAGCTCGCACGCTCCACGCAGGATGCCATCGACCATGCGCCTAAGGTTTCGGGCGAGGGCCAGCAGATGGGTCTTTCCAATGAGCTCGTCCGCGTCATCGAGAAGGCCGAGAAGAAGGCCACCAAGATGGGCGACAGCTTTGTGGTGACCGAGCATCTGCTGATGGCACTTGCCGAGGACAAGGGTGAGGCCGGCCGCGTTCTGCGCGACGCCGGCGTGACCAAGGAGCGCATCGAGCAAGTCTACGAGGAACTGCGTGGCGATGACCGCGTGACGTCTGCCGAGGACAAGACTCAGTTTGAGGCGCTGGAGCAGTACGGCCGCAATATCTGCGACCTTGCCCGTGCCGGCAAGCTCGACCCGGTCATCGGCCGTACCGACGAGATCCGTCGTACCATCCAGGTCCTGTCCCGTCGCACCAAGAACAACCCCGTGCTCATCGGCGAGCCGGGCGTCGGCAAGACGGCCATCGTCGAGGGTATCGCCCAGCGTATCGTGGCCGGCGACGTTCCGAGCACCCTGCGTGACCGCGACCTCATCGAGCTTGACATGAGCGCGCTGGTCGCCGGTGCCAAGTACCGCGGCGAGTTCGAGGACCGCTTGAAGGCCGTGCTCAAGGAGGTACAGAAATCCGAGGGCAAGGTCATCCTGTTCATCGATGAGCTTCATACCATCGTGGGCGCGGGTGCCACCGAGGGCTCCATGGACGCCGGTAACATCCTCAAGCCTGCGCTCGCCCGTGGCGACCTGCATGCGATCGGCGCGACCACGCTCGACGAGTACCGCAAGTACATCGAGAAGGACGCGGCGCTCGCCCGTCGTTTCCAGACCGTGATGGTCAGCGAGCCTACCGTCGAGGACACCATCTCGATCCTGCGTGGTCTCAAGGAGAAGTACGAGATCTTCCACGGCGTGCACATCACCGATAGCGCGCTCGTGGCCGCCGCCGACCTCTCCGATCGCTATATCGCCGACCGTTTCCTTCCCGACAAGGCCATCGACCTGGTCGATGAGGCGGCAAGCCGCCTGCGCATGGAGCTCGACAGCATGCCGGTCGAGATCGACGCCACCACGCGCCAGCTCACCCAGCTGCAGATCGAGGAGCAGGCGCTCATGAAGGAGACCGACGACGCCTCCAAGGAGCGTCTGGAGGCCCTGCGCCAGGAGATCGCCGAGGTCCAGGAAAAGCTCAACGTGCAAAAGGCCGGCTGGCTCAACCAGAAGAACGCCATCGACCACGTGCAGGAGCTTAAGGGCCAGCTCGACGAGGCCAAGAGCGAAGAGGAGCGCGCAACGCGCAATGGCGATCTGGGCCGTGCGTCCGAGCTGCGCTATTCCGTGATCCCGGGTCTGCAGCAGCAGATTCAGGATTCCGAGGCTGCACTCGAGGCGCAAAAGCAGCAGGACGGCGAGGGCCTCAACGAACAGGTGACCTCCGATGAGATCGCAGAGGTCGTGAGCGCCTGGACCGGTGTGCCCGTCTCCAAGATGATGCAGGGCGAGCTCGACAAGCTGAAGGGCTTGGAGGGTGAGCTGCATAAGCGCGTCATCGGCCAGGACGAGGCCGTCTCCGCCGTCGCCGCAGCTGTGCGCCGCAGCCGTGCGGGCCTCTCCGATCCGGACAAGCCCATTGGCAGCTTCTTCTTCCTGGGCCCCACCGGCGTGGGCAAGACCGAGCTCGCCAAGGCTCTAGCCGAGTGCCTGTTCGATGACGAGCGCGCACTCGTGCGTATCGACATGTCCGAGTACATGGAGAAGTTCAGCGTCCAGCGTCTGATCGGTGCGCCCCCGGGATACGTGGGATACGACGAGGGCGGCCAGCTCACCGAGGCCGTGCGCCGTCGTCCGTATTCCGTGATCTTGCTCGACGAGATGGAGAAGGCTCACCCGGATGTCTTCAACGTGCTGCTGCAGGTGCTTGACGACGGCCGTCTGACCGACGGTCAGGGTCGCCAGGTATCCTTCAAGAACACGATCATCATCATGACGTCTAACGTGGGCTCCAAGGCTATCGCTGAGCTTTCCGGCAAGGACGAGGAGGAGATGCGCCATCAGGTCGACGCGGCCATGGCTCAGACCTTCCGCCCCGAGTTTCTCAACCGTATCGACGATATCGTGGTGTTCCATCCGCTCGGCATGGCGCAGATCGAGAAGATCGTCGACATCCAGCTCGCCGACGTCCGCGCGCGTCTGGCCAAGGAGCGCATGACGCTTGCCATCACCCCGGCGGCCAAGCAGATGCTCGCCGTGGGCGGCTTGGACCCGGTCTTTGGCGCCCGTCCGCTCAAGCGTCTGGTTCAGCGCGAGGTCGTGGATGCCATCGCCGCCGCTATCATCGATGGCACGGTGCGTGAGGGCGATCAGGTGACGGTCGATGTCGACAAGGACGGCGGCTTTACCGTCGTGTGCGACAACACGCCGGCGGCCACCTACGAGGTCCCCGACGCCGAGTAGGTTTTGGGCCATGCCTTAAAATCTGCCTTTTGAGCCGAACGCCAAGGGCGGCGGATCCGATTGGGTCCGCCGCCCTTTTTCGTGCGACAATCGATGGTGTTGAACATGAGCACATGGCAAGGAGCTATGCAGATGAAAGACGAGAACAAGACGAACGCACCGGCGGCTGAGGCGGCGCCCGTCGCGCCGGTCGCACCGAAGGCTTCTCCCAAACCCGCGCCCAAGCCGCGCGACCCCTATATCCGCGCCGAGAACGAGGACGATGACGGTTACGATCCCTACAGCGATCGCCGCCCCGAGCGCGAGCCGCTGTTCGAAGCCGACCCCTGGCGCTAAGTACCACCCAAAAGGCCACGAATAAGTTGCGGTGAAATAGGGACTGTTTTGCGGTTTGACCAGCAAAAACAGTCCCTATTTCACCGCAACTGCGTTGGGGATGTGGGTGTTGGGCGGCTGTCTTCGGGCTGGCTAGTCCTGGGCTTTGATGCTCGGCAGCAGGATCTGCGCGAGGTAGTCGGTCTCGAGTTTGGTCGCGGTGTCTGCCTTGCCGTCTTTGCCGACCAACACGTTCTTGATCTGGCTATAGGTGTAGCGGTTGCCGGTCGTAAGCTCGACAAGCTCAATGGCCGTGTCCATGGGGTAGGTCGACACGGGGTCTTGCGTGCGCCCGTTGATGGTCTGGGGCACCACATACGGATAGACGGGGCCGCTGGCGTAGACGGTGTAGCCGTTGCCAAGGTTTGCCGCACCCAAAACCGTATCGCCCTCATCGGGCGTAAAGCTCTCGCCGTCGCGCACCGTGACGAGCGTCACGAGCGGTGTGTTGGTGTCGCCGTCCAGATAAATGCACAGCGTGTCGCCGTTTTGCCAGGTTGCGACCTTGCCATACCACTCAACCGGAATATCGAGCTGGTAGAGGTCGGTTGCCTTGTGGCGAGCGTCAGCATCACGGGATGCCTGTGCCTTTTGCGCGCTCACGGCATTGACGGCGGCGTCGCGCCGCGCGGTTGCCGCCTGCTGAAGTATCTTGGCGGCCGCGGCGGAGCTCGCACCTCCTTCCTCGGCATACTTGGCGGCGGCATCGATCTGGTCGTCAGTCACCGTGTCGGCCGAAGGCACCTTGAGCTTAAAGGCGGCCTGGGCACTTAAATCCTGTCCATCGCTCTTAACGGTGACCTGCGTCTTGGTGGTCGGGACGGTATAGACGGTGCCGTCGGCCGCGATGGGGGAGGCGGCGATGGAGAGCGTGTAATCGCCGGGCAGCAGTTTGATGCCGCGGCCGTGCTCGTCAACATAGAGTGTTTCGCTCACGGAGGAGCCATCAGCGTCCTGACCGCTCACCTGTACGGGAATCTTGGAGCCGGTGGAACAGTCGAGGCCCGCGGCATGCACGCCAATCTGCACTGACATCATCGTGTGGGCATTGGCGGCGGCAGCGGCAGCCTGCTCTTGCTGATATCCGTTCCAGGCAGCATAGCCTGCACCGCCGGCGACGAGCGCGACGGCCACGACACCGGCGACCATCAGATTGCGGCGCTTGGGCGACATCTTGCGATGGCGAACCTCGGCTTCGTGTGCCGAGGGGACGGACGGCAGGGGAATATCGCCCATGGCGATGGTCTCGTCCACGGCTGGTGCGGAACCCAGGCCAGGAAGCTCGCGAGTCAGCGAATCCTCGGCCGGCAAGCTGTCGAGCAAGACGGTTTCCTCGCCCGTGTCGGATTCGGGCTGATTGCCGGCCTCGCTTTCGGTGTCTTCGTGACCTGCCTCATCTTCGGAAGGCTCAACGTCGTCTGCATCCTGATCATCGGACTGCGCCTCGGCTTCCGGCTCATCCTGCACATCAACGCCCGAATCGTCAAACGCAATCTCATCGAGTGAAATCCGGTCTAAGCTCTCCAAGGCCTCAGCGCAAGCTTCTGCATCTTGGGCCGCATCCTCTTGGCCCATCGTCTCATCATTCATACATCCCCCAAGCTCAATATCGGGACAACAATGTACCCAAAAACAGAGTCATATAGAGCTGTCAGGCGATCGGAAATCTGATTTTATCTGTGCGAGAGGTTTTGAATATGTGCGTGGATGCGCGCAACAACAAAAAGCCCCCGGAAAGCGGACAATCGCTTTCCGGGGGCATGCAATACGTTGCATTGCGCGGAGTCGGCCAGGCGGCTTCACATTCAAGCGGAGTTTGCGTCGGGCGCGTTACTCGGCGTGTGCGTAATCAACCTTGGCGCGGCGAGCAGTAGCCTTCTCCCAATCGCTGGTGCCCTCAAAGACATCCTGCTTGTAGGGATTGCGGCCGAGCTTCTTGGCGCGGTAGGCGATGTAGATGATCGCGGCGACGTTGGCGACCAGTGCGGCGATCGAGACCGCGGTAGCGGCGCCGGGGTCGAGCGTGGAGTGGGTCACAAAGATGGACTCCTCCTGGAAGTACGGGAACACCTGGGCAAACATGCACCAAATAGCCAGCGTAAAGGCGCGGTTCTTGATCCAGCCGCCCTTGTTCCAGATAAAGGCGGCGACGGTGGGCGCCAGCAGCAGCGCAAAGCCGCAGAACCAGGAGTGGGTGGGCAGGCAGTTGTAGGTGTAGCAGAAGTTCCAGATATCGTAGGCGATGATGTAGACCCAGGTCATATCGGGCCACAGCATGTCGGTCTTGTCCTCGGAGGCGTAGACGCTCCACCAACCGGTCATGCAGAAGATGTTGATGATACCGGCGATGCCGTTAAACACGTTGTTCCAGCCGGCCAGCTGCGTAGCACCTTCGGAGGTGACCCAGGTGGACTCGCCCAGGACAAAGAAGTGATAGGCGCTCTCAAAGTCGGACACGACGGCAATCATGATGTTGATGGCGACGATCACAAACGGCCATGCGCGGAACCAATGCGCCTTGCCGATCTTTCCCCACTGGTACTTAATGGCAATGAAGCCCCAGCAACCGGCGAGCGCCGCGTATACCTTGGCGTAGTGGAACCAGCTGTTCTGGTACACATGGGTGGGGTTGGCGAGCGCCCACTCGGCACCCTGCGAAACGCCCACGGCGATGGCGACGCAGTAGATGGTCATGGCCAGCGGAGCCACGCCAAAGATGATTGCCGCGCCCAGCTTGGTGCGGCGGCCGACCTCGTTGAGCACGATCAGGCCGATAAAGACCATGGCCCAGCCGGCCCAGTGGATAAGGGTATCGCTACCCCAAACATCGAACAGCATGCTGCTCTCCTTTCACACGCCCGCGGCCCCTCTTCTGATCGCGGGCAGTTTGGCCAAATGTCGTCAGTTCTGGGGCTTGCGCTCCGGATACTTGGCGGTATAGCCCTCGATGTGGAGTGTCGAGGCGATGATTTCCTTGACCGTCTCGTCGGGCACATCCGGGTGCGTGCGGATATACATCAACAACCCCATGATGAGGGTGTAGAACGTTTCGTAGACATGGTCGATGCGCAGCTCGTGGTGGGCGACAAAATCCACCACGGTGGTGTCGCAGATATACTGCGCCACACGCTGGACCACGTTGTGCAAAAAGCCGCCGTAGAGCGCGCCGCTGTTGGAGGTCAGAGTGTGCGGCAGTTCGTGGCCGCTGGCGACCAGGCGCTTAAAGAGCGGGGCGACGGTGTCGAGCGCGCCCTCGATATCACCGACGGTGCGGTTGGCATTCCACTGCTCGAGCTCGGAGATAAAACCGTCGATTGCCTCGTCCATGACGGCGGTGACGGCGGCGTCCATGTCGGCGAAGTAGTGGTAGAACAATGAACGCGTGCAGCCGGCTCGCTTGGTCACGGCCGATACCGATAGGTGGGACACGCCCAGCTCGGAGCTTACGGTGCGCACGGCATCGAGGATCTCACGACGGCGTTCGTCGCCCGTCAGGCGCTTTGCCGCGCTATCGGATGCGGAGACGGCATCGACCACAGAGGTACCTGCTGTGTTGTTGCCCATGTTTTGCCGCCTTTCATCCTCTTTTGCCTGACCGTTCGCCTAACAGTCTTGAATATTGTTGACGGTTCGTCAATACTATTTTTGACACAATGTCAACAATGGCGGGTGAACGGCATGGGGGCATGCCCGGCCTGCAAAAAAAGAGGGGTGCCGCGGTCCCGCCGGGCTGTGGCAAGAGAAGGGACAACCATGATTCTCAACGGACCGGGGATTAGCTACACCGAGCCCGACATCGGTTCGGAGTTCGTGCCGCCGCTGCCGGAGCATCCGCGCGAGGCCATCGTCAAGCTGTGCGAGCACTGCACCAACCGTCTGCTGCATCGCGATGAGCTGCTGGGCTACGAGTACTGGTCGTTTGCCGAGGCTGCAACCGACGAGCAGGCCGAAGTGCTCTGCAAGATGAAGATGCGCCGTCCCTATACGCTGCCTGAGATGGTCAAGCTCACCGGCATGCCCGAAGCCGATATCGAGAAGATGCTCGACGACATGAGCTACACGGGTCTGCTCGAGTACAACTGGGAAAACCCCGAGCGCGCCAAGCAGTGGGTGCTGCCCATGCTGGTGCCGGGTTCCGCCGAGTTCCTCAACATGCGCGTGAGCCAGCTCGAGGAGCACCCGGTCTATGCCAAGTTCTTTGAGCAGGCGTCCAAGGGACCGCTGTCCAAGGCCACGCCGATGGTGCCGCCCGGTGGTGCCGGCATCGGCATGCATGTCATTCCGGTCGAGAAGGCTATCGATGCCGCGAGCACGTCGGTGCCGATCGAGCATATCGAGCATTGGCTCGACAAATATGATGGCAAATATGCCGCTAGCACCTGCAGCTGCCGCGCGAGCCGTCGCGTGATGGGTGAGGGCTGCGCCGACGACCCGGCCGATTGGTGCATCGCCGTGGGCGATATGGCCGACTACGTGGTCGAGACCGACCGTGGCCACTATGTGACGCGCGAAGAGGTCTACGACATCTTGCGCCAGGCCGAGGACAACGGCTTTGTGCACCAGATTACCAACATTGACGGCGAGAACAAGATCTTCGCTATCTGCAACTGCAACGTCAACGTGTGCTACGCCCTGCGCACCTCTCAGCTGTTCAACACGCCCAACCTGTCGCGCTCGGCCTATGTCGCCAAGGTCGAGAAGGACAAGTGCGTTGCCTGCGGTCGCTGCGTTGAGGTGTGCCCGGCCGGCGCCGCCAAGCTCGGCCAGAAGCTCTGCAGCAAAAAGGCCGGCGGACAGGTGCCCGAGTATCCGCGCCAGGAGCTGCCCGACGCCACCAAATGGGATCACACCAAGTGGTCGCCCAACTACCGCAACGACAACCGTATCGAGACGCATGAGTCCGGCACCGCTCCCTGCAAGACGGCCTGCCCCGCGCACGTTGCCGTTCAGGGCTATTTGAAGCTCGCGGCTCAGGGTCGCTATGACGAGGCTCTGGCGCTCATCAAGCGCGAGAACCCGCTGCCCGCTATCTGCGGCCGTGTGTGCAACCGCCGCTGCGAGAATGCCTGCACCCGCGGCCGTGTGGACGCCGCCGTGGCTATCGACGAGGTCAAGAAGTTTATCGCCCAGCGCGATCTGGACGCCGCGACCCGCTATGTCCCACCTGTGGTGACCCCGACGCGTGCCGGCGGCTTCGATCAGAAGATTGCCATTATCGGTGCCGGTCCGGCCGGCCTGTCCTGTGCCTTCTATCTGGTCGAGAAGGGCTACAAGCCCGTCGTATTCGAGAAGAACGAGCACCCGGGCGGCATGCTCACCTACGGCATTCCCAGCTTTAAGCTGCAGAAGGATGTTATCGAGGCCGAGGTCGAGATCATTCGCCTGATGGGTGCCGAGTTCCGCTATGGCGTTGAGGTCGGTCGCGATGTGACGCTCGACGAGCTGCGCGCGCAGGGCTTTAAGGCCTTCTACGTTGCCATTGGCTGCCAGGGCGGCCGCCTTGCCGGTATTCCGGGTGAGGATGCCGAGGACGTGACCGTGGCCGTCGACTTTTTGCGCGAGGTCAACAGTGGCAAGATCGACGCGCTGCCCGGCCGCACCATTGTGGTGGGCGGCGGCAACGTGGCTATCGATGTCGCGCGCAACGCCTGCCGTCTGGGTTCCGAGCACGTTGAGATGTTCTGCCTGGAGAGCGAGGCCCAGATGCCCGCCAGCGAGGAAGAACGTCGCGAGGCCGTTGAGGACGGCGCTCGCATCAGCTGCGGCTGGGGCCCCAAGGAGATTCACCTGGACGAGGCCGGTCGTGTGTGCGGTATCACCTTCAAGCGCTGCACGTGTGTCTTTGACGACGAGGGCCGTTTTGCGCCCGAGTACGACGAGAACGATCTGCGCCGTGTCGATGCCGACCGTGTCGTCATGTCGATTGGCCAGTCCATTGTGTGGGGCGACCTGCTGGCTGGCTCCAAGGTGGAGCTCGGCCGCGGCCAGGGTGCCCTTGCCGATCCCCAGACCTACCAGACCGCCGAGCCAGACATCTTTGTGGGCGGCGACGTCTACACCGGCCCCAGCTTTGCCATCGACGCTATCGCCGCCGGCCACGAGGCCGCGGTGTCTATCCATCGCTTTGTGCAGCCGGGCTCCACGCTCACCATCGGCCGCAATCAGCGCCGCTACACCGCGCTCGACCGCGACGACGTTGTGCTCGAGAGCTACGACAACGCGAGCCGCGAGGTTGCGCATGTGGACCGCGAACGCGAGAAGGCTGCGCCGTTTAGCGAGTATGTTGAGACCTTTACCGAGGAGCAGGTGCGCGCCGAGACCGCCCGCTGCCTGGGCTGCGGCGCCTCGATCGTCGACCCCAACAAGTGCATCGGCTGTGGCCTGTGCACCACCAAGTGCGCGTTCGATGCCATCCACCTGGATCGAGATCGCCCCGAGTGCTCCACGATGGTCAAATACGAGCAAAAGCTCCCGAGCCTCGGCAAGTATGCGCTCAAGCGTGCGATTAAAATTAAGCTCGGTCGTAAATAGGTAACCATGGCGGGTAAGGGGACGGCGCAGACTAGATTTCGCCGTCCCCTTGCTTTGAGTGTGCATCGAATCAACCTCTGCAGAAAGGGTTTCGACTTGCATGAATTAGGGATTGTGTATCACATTATTCGCGATGTTGAGAACGTGGCGCGTGCCAATGGCGTGCGTCGCGTTTCGAGCGTCACGCTGCTGCTGGGCGAGGTCTCGGGCGTCGTCCCCGATCTACTACTCGACGCTTGGCGCTGGGCGGCGGATAAAAAGCCTATCACGCAGGGCGCGGAGCTTATCGTGGAGCCTGTCGAGGCCGTGACGCATTGCGAGGCGTGCGGCCGCGACTACGCGACGGTCGAGCACGGCAAGACTTGCCCCCATTGCGGCAGCGGTGAAACATACCTGCTGCAGGGCCAGGAGGTCATGATCAAACAGATCGAGACCCCCGACGAGGACCCGGCAGACGCTGCTCCTGACGGCCTCTCCGACGCCCCCGACGCCGTCGACGCCGCCAACCCTCTCCACATCGCCTAACATCTAATGACTACATGGACTAGAGTTCTAAACATATTTGCTTCGGTTAGTCAAGTCATGTCTGTTTAAACAAAATGGTGGCACGCAGACGCACTGGGATCCACCTAAAAGCGGTCTTAACGAACAGTGCACCTTTATATGTCTTTGAAAGCAATCAGCAAATCACGTTTTAGCAGGCAATAAGCTGTAAACCGGCAACGTAATCAATTTGTAACAAACTTAGACGTTTAAACAAATAATCCAACCTTTTGCGGATTTAGCTATAATTCCACAAACCAAACAGCTATACTCCTTTCATGTCGTGTAGGAAATACGTAGACAAAAAGGAGGTTATGTGATGGTAAGTATTGTTCTTGCTAGCCACGGGGACTTGGCAGCTGGAATCAAGCAGACGGGCTCGATGGTCTTTGGCGATCAGCCGTCTGTTGCCGTGGTCTCGCTCGAGCCGAGCATGGGCCCCGACGACTTCCGTGCCAAGGTCGAGGAAGCAATCGCTTCCTTCGAAGACCAGGAGCAGGTGCTCTTCCTCGTTGATCTGTGGGGCGGCACGCCGTTCAACCAGATCAGCGGGCTCATCGAGGGCCACGATTCCTGGGCTATCGTCACCGGTGTCAACCTGCCTATGCTCATCGAGGCATATTCGCAGCGCTTTGACGCAAAGAACACTGCACATGCGATCGCAAAACATCTCGTGACTGAGGCTAAGGCTGGCGTGCGCGTCAAGCCCGAGTCTCTGGAGCCCGAGGAGAAGAAGCCGGCTGCGGCCGCCGCTGCTCCTGCAGGCGCCATCCCTCCGGGAACGGTCATCGGCGATGGGCACATCAAGATCGCCCACGTCCGTATCGACACCCGTCTGCTTCATGGCCAGGTGGCCACCACGTGGACCAAGCAGATCAACCCCAACCGCATCATCGTGGTTTCCGACGGCGTTGCTCACGACGAGCTCCGCAAGACCATGATCGAGCAGGCTGCCCCTCCGGGAGTCCATGCCAACGTCGTGCCCATCAAGAAGATGGCCGAGGTCGTCAAGGACACGCGCTTTGGTGACACCAAGGCCATGCTGCTCTTTGAGAACCCGCAGGATCTGCTCAAGGCCATCGAGGCCGGCGTCGACATCAAGGAAGTCAACATCGGTTCCATGGCTCACTCCAAGGGCAAGGTCGTCGTCACCAACGCCGTCGCTATGGGCGATGACGACGTTAAGACTCTCGAGGCCCTCAAGGCCAAGGGCGTCAAGTTCGAGGTCCGCAAGGTTCCTTCGGATTCCTCTGAGGATCTCGACGCCATGTTGAAGAAAGCTAAGGCCGAACTGGCCGCTCAAGCATAGTAAAGGAGGGTCCGATACATGTCTGCAATCACTATTCTGCTTGTTGCGATTGTCGCGTTGCTTGCCGGTATGGAAGGCATTCTGGATGAGTTCCAGTTCCATCAGCCGCTCGTGGCATGCACGCTTATCGGTCTCGTAACCGGTCACCTTCAGGAGGGCATCCTCCTGGGCGGTTCGCTCCAGATGATGGCCCTTGGCTGGGCTAACGTCGGCGCCGCTGTCGCGCCTGACGCCGCTCTGGCCTCGGTCGCTTCTTCGATCATCATGGTGCTCGCCCTCAACGGTGGCGCCACCGATTCGGCCAAGGCCGTTACCGCCGCCATCGCCGTCGCCGTCCCGCTGTCGGTCGCTGGTCTGTTCCTGACCATGATCTGCCGTACCATTGCTACCGCTATCGCTCACGCCATGGACGGTTGCGCCGAGAAGGGCGACTTCTCCGGCATCGAGCGCTGGCAGTATGCTGCCATCCTCATGCAGGGCCTTCGTATCGCCATCCCGGCAGTGCTTCTGTGCGTCATCCCGGCCGAGGCCGTTACCAACGCGCTTAACGCTATGCCCGACTGGCTGTCCGGCGGCATGGCTGTCGGCGGCGGCATGGTCGCTTCCGTCGGTTACGCCATGGTCATCAACATGATGGCCACCAAGGAGACCTGGCCGTTCTTCGTCCTCGGCTTTGTCCTTGCTGCCATCCCTCAGCTCACGCTGATCGCCCTTGGTCTCATCGGCATCTCCCTTGCCCTCATCTACCTTGGCCTTAAGGATCTGGCCAAGCAGGGTGGCGGCATGGGCGGCGGCTCCGGTGACCCGCTCGGCGACATTCTGAACGATTACGAGTAGGAGGGGAGTGATACATATGGCAGAGAACAAGATTCAGCTCACCAAGGCTGACCGCAAGAAGGTTTGCTTCCGTCATCAGTTCCTTCAGGGCTCGTGGAACTACGAGCGTATGCAGAACGGCGGCTGGTGCTTCGCAATGATCCCTGCGATCAAGAAGCTCTACACCAGCAAGGATGACCAGATTGCCGCTCTTAAGCGCCACCTGGAGTTCTATAACACCCACCCCTATGTTTCCGCCCCCGTCATTGGCGTTACCCTCGCCCTCGAGGAGGAGCGCGCCAACGGTGCTCCGATCGATGACGTCGCCATCCAGGGCGTCAAGGTCGGTATGATGGGCCCGCTCGCCGGCGTCGGTGATCCCGTCTTCTGGTTCACCCTTCGCCCGATTCTGGGCGCTCTGGGCGCTTCCCTGGCCCTGTCCGGCAGCATCGCCGGTCCGTTGCTGTTCTTCTTCGCGTGGAACATCATCCGTTACGCCTTCCTGTGGTACACGCAGGAGTTTGGCTACAAGGTCGGCTCCTCCATCGCCAAGGACCTCTCCGGTGGTCTGATGGGCAAGGTCACCGAGGGCGCTTCCATCCTGGGTATGTTCATCATCGGCGCCCTGGTCGAGCGCTGGGTGTCCATTTCCTTCACCCCGATCGTCTCCACGGTCAAGCAGTCTGCTGGCGCCTTTATCGACTGGGCTAGCCTGCCCTCCGGTTCCGAGGGTATCAAGGAAGCGCTGACGATGTACAACTCCGTCGGTGCTACCGCCCTTGATCAGATGAAGGTCACCACGCTTCAGGCCAACCTCGATCAGCTCATCCCCGGCCTTGCCGCCGTGTGCCTGACCCTGCTGGTCTGCAAGCTCCTCAAGAAGAAGGTCAGCCCGATCGTCATCATCCTGGCTCTCTTCGCCGTCGGCATCATCGGTCGCTTCTGCGGCTTCATGTAAGCACGCTTCGGCTTAAGACCGAGAATTGCTAGGCAAGGGCTTTTGAGCCATTGAAACGGACCGCACCCGGTGGGTACACTGGATGCGGTCCGATTGTTTTATTTGGAGGGCGAGGCGCGCATGGCGCAATCTCAGAACAGCACGGTCGATCTGGCAACGCCGGCAACCTGCCTGATGGGGCTTACCAGCCACGGTAACGTGATGGTGGGCAATAAGGCGTTCGAGTATTACAACGAGCGCAATCCCGAGGATTATATTCAAATCCCGTGGGACGAGGTCGACTATATTGCCGCCGAGGTTTTACGCGGCACCAAGAAGATCACGCGTTTTGCCATCTTCACCAAGGACAACGGTCACTTTACGTTCTCGACGCGCGATGACAAAGAGACGTTGCGCGCGGTTCGCAAGTACGTCGACGAGGATAAGCTCGTGCGTTCGCCCGACTTTATCGATGTGACGGCCAAGGGCGCCAAGAGCATCCCCTCCGTTATCAAAAACCTCTTCCACAAAGGCAACTAGTCATTAAAGAGCGCCCCCCAAAGTGGGACGCAGTTTCCCATGGGGCTCGATTGGGAAAGTGCATCCCAGTTCGAGCGCCGATTCCGGGATGTAGTTTCCGGAACGGGGTCGTTTGGGAAACCGTGTCCCGTTTCGAGCCGAAATTCTGGGACACAGTTTCCAGCGAGGTCCCATTGGGAAAGTTTGACCCAGAATTTGCCTGGATAGTGGGACACACTTTCCGGAGGGCTGTTCCACCGCAACTTCGAAGAGTGGCTATACGCTGTATTACAACGGCGTAAATCTGCTACACTAGTACAACATGCCTCCGTAGCTCAGGGGATAGAGCACCGCTCTCCTAAAGCGGGTGTCGACGGTTCGAATCCGCCCGGGGGCACCAGAAGATTATGACGGCGTCGCGAGAGCGGCGCCGTTTCTGGTTTGTGGGAGCTGTCGGCGGATTCGGACCGTCGACACCCGCGTCACCAATTTCCCCGCGGGGGAGTTTTCGAATCCGCCCGGGGGCACCAGAGGAATATCGAGCCCGGTACCGCTACGGTGCCGGGCTCTTCTGGTTCAATGCCATGTCAAAAACGAAGCGCCCGCTTGCTGGGGGAGCAAGCGGGCGCCTGTGAGCGAATATGTTTGCGGCGAGAGCCGTGATGAGCGGTGGGGTGGCGACTAGTTGGTCGTACCGGAATCGTCACCCGTGCCCGAGCCAGAGCCCGAACCCGAGCCAGAAAGTGCGACCGTCAGCGTGATCGTGCTGTCGGTGGACTGCTTGCCGGTGGGGGAGACGCCCGTAACGGTGGCATCCTCGTTACCGCTCACGGGATTGCCGTTCTGGTCGCAGAAGCCGATGTTATAGAAACCGGCGTTGTTGAGCGCGGTAACAGCGGCGGAAATGCTCTTACCGTACAGGTTGCCCGGGACGGCGGCCTTGCCGGACTTCTTGGCAATGACGACGGTAATCGTGGCGCCGGGCTTCTGCTTGCCGCTGGGGTTCCAGCTGATCACGGTGCCCTCGGTAACCGAGTCGTTCTCCTGGTAGCTCACGTCGACGCCAAAGCCTGCCATATCGAGGGCGTTGCGCGCCTGGGCCTCGGTCATGTCGGTCAGATCGGGGACGGACGTGGTATCCGGGCCGCCCGAGACTTTGTACGAGATGGTCGTGCCCTTCGCGACTTCCTTACCGGCTTCGGTGCTCTGCTCAAAGACCTGGCCCTCATCGGCCTCGTTGGCCTCCTCGGAGACGTTGCCCTTCAGGCCAACGCTTGCCAGCGCGGCTTCTGCCTGGTCCTTAGTCAGGCCGACAAGCCGGGGAACCTCAACCTTCTCGGAGGGCTTGGGGCCCTTGGAGATTACCAGGTTCACCTTGGTGCCCTTGGCCTTCTTGGTGTTGCCGTTGGGCGTCTGCTCGGCGACCTTGCCCTCGTCGACATCGTCGTTGTAGCTTTGGTCGATGGTGCCGACCTCGAGGCCGGCTTCCTTGATCAGCTCGACGGCAGTCTGCTGGTCCTTGCCCAGTACATCGGGAACGGTGACCTGCTCGCCGCCAAAGAGTCCTGTGGCAAAGGCCACCACGATGCCGATGACGGCAACCGCTGCCACCACGGCGGCGATGATCTTGTTCTTGTTGGATTTGGGCTCTTCGACCTCGTAGGAGCCGGTGGAGCCCGAAACCGAGCTACGGACGGTATTCTGGCCGCTCACGCCCGAGACGGGACGCACCATGGCGCGCGTCTGATCGGAAAGCTCGCGAGTCTTGGTGGCGCCCAACTCACCGGGGGCACCGATGATGCGCGTGGGCTCCGAGACGTTGACGGCACGGCCCGACAGGTAGCTGTTGAGCACCTGACGCAGCTCGTCGGCGGTCTGGAAGCGGTTTGCGGGGTCCTTCTCCATGCACTTGAGGATGATGCGCTCAAGGTCGGCGTCGACACCGGAGTTGATCTGGCTCGGCGGAATAGGCAGCTCGTTGACCTGCTTGAGTGCGACCGAGATAGCGTCGTCACCGTCAAAGGGCACGCGGCCGGTGGCGCACTCGTACATCACGACGCCCAGCGAGTAGATATCCGAGGTGGGGCCGAGGTCCTGACCACGGGTCTGCTCGGGGCTGACGTAGTGGGCGGTTCCCAGCACGTTGTTGTCTTGCGTGAGGTGGCTGTTCTTGGCGCGCGCGATGCCAAAGTCCATCACCTTGATGTTGCCGTCGGGCAGCACCATGATGTTCTGCGGCTTAATGTCGCGGTGGATGATCTCGTGCTTGTGGGCGACCGAAAGCGCGGAGCTGATCTGCGAGCCGATCTGGGCGACCTTCTTGGGGTCGAGGGCGCCGTGGCTCTTGATGCCGCTCTTAAGGTCGGTGCCGCGCAGGTACTCCATGACGATGTAATAGGTGTCGCCGTCCTTGCCCCAATCGTAGACGCCCACGATATAGGGGGAGGAGAGACCGGCTGCTGCCTGGGCCTCCTGCTTAAAGCGTGCGGCGAAGGTTGCGTCGCCAGCATACTGCGGCAGCATGATCTTGACGGCTACCGTGCGGTCGAGGACCTGGTCCTGTGCACGGTAGACGGTCGCCATGCCGCCTGTTCCCACCTTATCCTTGAGGAGGTATCTTCCCCCGAGGACCCTCTGTTCCATTCCTGCTCCTAACATAACTATTCGCTCAACGATGTGTGTAGTACCTACGATGTGGCCGCTGGGGCCGTGTGGCGCGTTGCCGCTAACTCTTCGGCCGCGGCGCGCCTCTGGTGTCCGATTCGATCATGGGCATCACGCTCCCTGTGCGGCAAGCGCCGCGGTCAGGACGATACCGGCAATCTTGGCGGCCTTGACGTCATGCTTGTCGAAATCCTCCAAGGCCACCGAGATGGCGACCGTGGGTGAATCGTAAGGTGCAAAGCCAACGAACATCGAGTTGACGTTGGTGCCGCCGGTCTCGGCCGAGCCGGTCTTGCCGGCGACCTTGACGCCGGGGATCTGGGCATCGGTGCCGGTGCCGGATTGGACGACGGCAAGCATGGCCTGCTTGACCTGGTCGGCCGTGGCGGAGCTGACGGCCTGACCCAGCGAGCGGGACTGCGTGGTCTTGACCACGGTTCCGTCCGGGGCGAGTACCTGGGCTACAAAGTACGGGTCCATGACCACACCACTGTTAGCGATGGCGGCGGCAATCACGGCGTTTTGCATGACGGTGGTCTGCGGGCCGGGCGTGTGGTCCATGCCGACAGGCTGGCCGGCGCCGGCCCAGGCGGTCTCCCACTCGGTCATGAGCGACGGGTCGGCCATGATGGAGGCCGCGGAGGTCAGGTCCTGGCCGAGCTTTTGGCCGTAGCCAAAGGCGTTGGCAAACTGCACGAGCGTGTTTGCGCCAACTTCGTTTGCCACCTGGCCAAAGACGACGTTGGAGGACACGGCAAAGGCCTGCTGCAGGCTGATGGTACCGTAGCTCTCGTTGGCATAGTTGGTGACCGGTGCGTTGCCGATGTCCATGGAGCCGGGCGCCTGGTAGGTGCTGGTAAGGCTGGCGGTACCGGTCTCGAGTGCCGCGGAAAGCGTAACGACCTTAAACGTTGAGCCCGGCGTGTACAGCGCGTCCATGGCGCGATTGTACATGGAGCCGTCCTCGCCGCCGCCCGTCTGCAGCAGGGCATCGATGTTGGTGTTGTCGTAGGTGGGCGAGCTGGCACATGCGAGCACCGCGCCGGTACGCGGGTCGATGACCACTACAGCGCCCTTAAAGCCCTTGAGTGCCTGCTCGGCCGCCGTCTGGATACGCGAGTCGATGGTGAGCTTGGCGGTGTTGCCCGGCTGGGTCTGGCCCGCGAGCGACGCGATGGCGTTGTTCCAGCTGGAGTAGTCCTTAGAACCGGTGAGCGTGTCGTTCATGACGCTCTCGATGGCGGTGGTGCCATACTGCTGGCTCACGTAGCCAACCACGTGCGCTGCCAGGTTACCGTTGGGGTAGGAGCGTACGTAGGTGCCGTCCTCCTGCTGCAGCGACTCGGCCAGCGTCACGCCGTCGGACGTGATGATGGAACCGCGCTGGATGTACTTGGAGCGGGCGATGGTGTGGTTGTTGGTCGGCATGTCCTGATAGTCCTTGGCCTTGATGACCTGGACATAGGTGAGGTTGCCGATAAGGATGGCGAACAGCGCCGTAAAGGCGAGCACCGCACGGGTTAGACGGTTGGCGAGCGCAACGCGGCCGAGCACACCGGATTCAGGCGTGTCGAGCAGGCGACGGCGCATACGCGAGCCGATGGAATGGCTGCCGCTGCCGTAGGAAGACGAGGTGGCAAAGCGCGTGCCCGTCGGGGCGGCGGCAGATGCGACCTGATCATCGGTGATGGCGGTCATGGTGCCGGTGCCGGTAAGCTCGGCCTCGCGTCCGGTCGCCTCGTCACCGGCGCGCAGCAGGAGCGCGACGATGATAAAGCTCGCCAGCAGCGAGGAGCCGCCCTGGCTCATAAAGGGCAGGGTGACGCCGGTCAGCGGGATCAGGCGGGTTACGCCGCCAACGATCAAGAAGGCCTGGAAGCTGATGGCGGCCGTAAGGCCTGTGGCACTAAAGGCGGCGAGGTCGGATTTAGCGCGGGCAGCCGTGGTGAGGCCACGCACGGCAAAGAGCATAAACAGGATGAGCACGGCGCCGCCGCCCAAAAGGCCCATCTCCTCGCCGATAGCCGAGAAGATAAAGTCGGACTCGACGACAGGGATGTTGTTGGCCATGCCGTTGCCGATGCCAACACCGACCAGACCGCCATCGGCAAGCGAGAAGAGCGACTGGACGATCTGGTAGCCCTGGCCCTGGGCGTCCTTAAACGGATCGAGCCAAACCTGGAAACGCACCTGAACGTGAGACAGGAACTTGTAGGCGCCCACGGCTCCAACGGCTAAGAGCGCAAGGCCGATAACGACATACGAAAAGCGCCCCGTGGCAACGTAGAGCATCAGCAAGAAGATGGTGTAGAACAGCACGGCCGAACCCAGGTCGCGTTCGAAGACGACGACGAGCAGGCACACACCCCACACGGCAAACAGCGGCAGCAGCAGTCGCAGGCGAGGGATCTTAAAGCCCAGAATCTTGCGGTTGGAGATGGAGAGCAGCTCGCGGTTCTCGGCCAGGTAGCCGGCCAGGAACAGGACGATAAAGACCTTGGCGAACTCGCCGGGCTGGATGGTAAAGCCCGCGATGCGAATCCACAGCTTGGAGCCCGAGATCGTGGTGCCGATAAAGATAGGCAGCATCAGCAGAATGATGCCGATGATGCCAAAGGTGTACTTGTAGCGCATGACCACGTCGAGGTTTTTGACTAGTGCAAGCGTTCCCACCATGAGCGCCACCGAGACAAACAGGATGATGAGCTGTGAGATGGCGAGAGCGGGGGCGAGACGCGTCACGAACGTGATGCCGATGCCCGAAAGTATAAATACGATGGGCAGGATGGCGGGGTCGGCACCGGGCGCCAAGATGCGCACGGCAATGTGGGCCGCGGCAAAGGCGGCAAAGAGGCCGATCGGTACGGCGAGCGTCTCAAAGGAGATGGCAGCGCCCGCGGTGAGGACGTACATCGCATACAGCAGGATGACGGGGAACGCCGAGGCGATGAGCAAGAGCAGCTCGGTGTTGCGGCGACTCATAAGCGGCACTCCCTTTCTAATTCTTATCGGAGGCTTCGGCCTCGGCGGACTGTTCGGCGGTTTTCTCGGAATCTGATTCGGAGGTTGATCCCTGATTGGTGTTGTCGCGAATCGTTTGCGCGTCGATCACCTGGCGGGTCTGCTCCTCGTCGATCTGGTGGCGGTACTTGGATATCGTGTCCTGCGCATCGTCGACACTTGTTTGCGGAATGCCCGCCTTGAGGCGGTTTTGCGTGTCTTCGGGCAGGTCGGATAGCTTGATGCTGGTTTCGCTTTCGAGCCAGTGGAGCTTGAGTCCGAGCGGCTTGCCGGGCAGGCCGCGCCAGACGGCGACATTGCCCTGGTAGGTACCCAGGTAGTACGAGCCGGTGACACCCGTGTAGGCCCAGATGCCAGCTGCCAGCACAAAGACGAGGGCCAGAATGGCGGCGATAGTAATGTTGCGGCGACGCACGCGCTGCGCCTCGCGCATAACGCCATCGTCAACCAGGTCAACGACTACTACGGTCACGTTGTCGTGGCCGCCGGCAGCAAGCGCCGCGTCCACTAGGTTGTCGACGCAGATTTGCGCGGTTGAGGACTGCGTGGCGATGTTCTCGATATCGCTATCGGGAATCATGCTCGAAAGGCCGTCGGAGCACAGGATCAGGCGGTCGCCTTCCTCGATATGCAGGGTGAAGTGGTCGGCATACATGGCGGGGTCCGAGCCCAGTGCGCGGGTGATGACCGAACGGTTGGGGTGGACGCGAGCCTCGTCTGCCGTGATCTCGCCGGCGTCCACGAGCTCCTCCACGTAGGAGTGGTCGCGGGTCACGCGGATGAGCGTGCCCTCGTGGAGCAGATAGGCGCGAGAGTCGCCCACGTGGGCGATGGCGAGCGTGTCGTTTTCGATATAGGCGCAAGTGGCTGTGCAGCCCATGCCGGGCTTGCCCAGGCCGTTCAAGGCGGCCTCGATTACGGCGGCGTTAGCGGCCTCGACGGCTGCGGCCAAGCGTGCTGCGTCGGCGGACTGTGGGGCCGTTTTGGCAATAGTCTCGACGGCGATAGAAGAGGCTACCTCGCCGGCGGCGTGACCGCCCATGCCGTCGCATACGCAAAAGAGCGGCGACTGCACCAGGTAGGAGTCCTCATTGTGCGGGCGCACGCAGCCAACGTCGGAGCGGGCGCCCCACATGAGTTGCGTGGTGGTGCCGGCATCATAGGTCGAGTCGGTCTCGATGCGCTCCTCGGTCAGGGGCTCAAAGCTCATGGTCGAGCCGGGGTCTTTGAGCTTGGCCTCAACGGCGGCAACGTCGATCTCGGCTGTGTCACCGGGAGAGACGGTGTCGGTCTCGGCGTTTGATTCGGAATTGTCGGTGTCCGGGGAGTCGGGCTCCTCGGACACGTGGGCGGTCGACTCGTCGTCTTGCGGGCTGACGTCTATAGGCTCGGGCGTCGAAAAGTGCGACGGCGCGGGTGTGCTTTGCGACTGGGCGGCGGGCTCGGCCACGGCATCGGACTCGCTTGCGGGCGCAGGGCCGTCCTCGGGGGATGGCCCTGCCTCGGGCGCCGGCGTAGACGCGGGCGCAACCTCGGATGCCGGGGCTATGGGAAACGCCGGCGCGGCGGGCTCGGGTGCCGCAAACACCGCAGCGCTCTCGTTGATTGCCGCGGCGACGGGCTCTGCAAAGTGAGCCGGCGCCGGGGTTGCTTCGGGCGCTGTGGGCTGTTCCGCAGCATGTGCGCCGATGGGCGCCGCTACGGCATCCTCTTCGTCCTCGTTATCGGCGAGATCCGAAATATCATGCGTGACATGCGAAAGAGGCAGGGAGAACACGGTGTCCTCGGGCTCCACGGGTGCGGAGCCCGCCGGAGCGGCGTGGGCCGGCGCAGCTGTAGTGGCGGCCGGTGCCTCGGTCATAGTTGCGGACTTGTTCTCCTCGTCGATCATCGACGGTTCACCTTCATGACCACGTCGCCAATCTGGACTTCGTCGCCCTCGCGCAGCGTTGCGGGCTCCACGAGCTGGCGGCCGTTGACGAGCGTGCCGTTAAGCGAGTTGAGGTCCTCGATGATGAGCGCCGGGCCCTGCAGCGAAAAGCGCGCATGCGAGGCCGAGACAAACGGCTCGTTGATGCAGATGTCCGAAGACGGCGAGCGGCCGACGATGACGGGGCCGAGCATGTCTACGTGGATGCCGCGGATGCCGCGCGGACCTTTGTCCACATCAATCGTCCAGATAGCCGAGTCGCGGCGCTGCCCGCGCACAAGTCCCACGCCGGTCTTCATGACGGCGAACAGGAAGATATAGAGCAGGGCGACCAAGACGATGCGGCCTGCAAAAAGGACGATATCGATGTTCATAAGCGACTATCCCCTAAATTCAAAGGTACTCAGGCCAAACGTCAGCAGATCGCCGTTGCGCAGCGGGCAGCGCGTAATGCGGCGGTTGTTGACGAGCGTGCCGTTGGTGGAATTGAGGTCCTCGATCGACCAATCCGAGCCCGTAAAGGTGAGCTGGGCGTGGCGGCGCGACACGTTGGGGTCGCGCAGGGCAATGTCGGAAACTGAGCGCTCGCGACCGATGGTCACCTGTGCGGAGGTGATGCTATGGCTCTCGCCGCTCACGACGTCGACGAGCTGGGCGAGCGGGCGCTGCGGGGCGCGAGTGCTCGCCATGTTGGAGGCGATGCCGGCTGCGGCGCCTAGGCCCACGGCGGCACCGGTCGCGGCGGCTCCGCCCATGCCGGCAAGCGCGTCGCGCGAGACGGTCTGCGGCACTGGGATGGGTGCGGCGGCGGGGTCGGGGACGCTAGGCGCGAAGGGGTCTGCCACGGCAAGCGGGTCGGGAGCGGCGGCGCGAGGCGTCGGCTGCTGCTGGGGCATGGCGGCGGGGCGCTGCTGCTGCGGGGCGGCAAACTGCTGCTGGCCGGCGCGCGGGGCGCTGGCGGCACGGCTTGCCGCGGAGTTGTTCTGGCCCAGGCCGTTCTGATAGGCGCGCTCTTCTTCGTACAGGCGGCCGAGCGTGGGGGCATCGACGTTCTCGGCAAAGACCGAGAACTTGCCGGCGCGCAGCTGCGGATCGATCATAAAGCGCACGAGGGGCTCGCCGACAAAGACATAGCGGCGCTTTTCGGCCTGCGCCTTCACAAACTCGCGGACCTCGCGCGAAAGCTCGGGGTAGAACGGGGCGAGCATGGGATCGTCGTCGGCGGCGATAAGGATGGTATAGAGTGCCGGCGCCGTGTTGACGCCGTTGATCACCAGAGTCTGATCCTCCATGTCGCGAGCGGCCTGCTTGGCAAGCTTCTTAAAGGAGAACGGGGCACGGGTGGCACCGAAGATGCCGGCCACGTGGTCCTCGAAGATGTTCAGGAAGTTCACGAAAGATCACTCTCCGTATAGGTTCTTTGGTATCCGAGCAAATATAGGCATATCCCAACGATTATAGAGGATAGGGTTCCCGCAACCGCCGCCTTGGCGACGACCGCGGCTGCAAGGCTGGCAATTTCCATATGGTGTGCAAGACAGGACGCCGCTGCGCAGCCGATGCCGGTGACAGCGATTGCGGCGATTGCGGCAAGGTTTGAGCCCTGATTGGCACGCTTGGCATGGGCATTGAGCAGCGCAGATGACGCCGCGGCAGTTGCCGCGACCAGCACAAAGGCAGCCCAAAGGAGCGGGTCTCCCAGCGCTGCGGCAACGTTACCGAGCCCCAGCACGCCTCCGGCTGAAAGCGCGACCGTGGCCAGACGGGCAAAAAGCGCGCCCATGCCCGTTGCCGCGGCGGCGCTTGCCGGGCCGAGCCAAAATGACGCGACGCCGGCGGCGACCCCAGCTGCCAGGAAGGTATTGCCGGTCAGACAGCCAAGCGCGAGTGCACAGGTGAGCGTGGCGCTCGCGGCAGCCTCGGTGCGACCCCAGGCGATCCACCAACCGGACATGGCGGCGGCAAAGATCACCGCGACGGGCAGCATCGACAGGATGCCCTGTGCCTGCATGGTGGCGTTGGCCATGAGCACCAAAAAGCCCACAGCCGAGATGGCCGAGCCAATCTGGGGGGCCAGGCCAGCCGCCACTCCGATCGCGATGGCCGCAATGACCAGGCCGGGAAGCGCCGCGACCCCGGCCGTTTGCATCAGCAAAAAGCTAAAGGTGCCGCACGTTAGCGCCGAGATAGTGCGCATGGTGTAGTCGCGCGCATGGCTCCAGCGCGTGCCCGCCCAGCCGAGTGCGGGGTCGACCTCGATGGCGTCGTCCTCGTAGTGCGACGGCTCGATATCGTCGAGCTCCTGCTCGTCATCCGAAAGTTCGCCAACCATTTGCTCCAGGCTGCGACGGCCTTCGCGCACGCTGCCCAGACCGGCAAGGAGCTGGTCGCAAAATGTCTCGACGCTGCTGGGGCGGTCCTGCGGCATGGGGGAGAGCGCGCTCATGAGCGCGGCCTCGGCTCCCGGGGGAAAGTGTGGTATCAGCTCGCTGGGATAGGTGGCGCCGCCGATGATGCGGTCGAGCGAGTCGGCGGGCGTTGCCGCCATAAAGGGAGCGCTGCCGCACAGGCCCTCATAGATTACACAGGCGAGGGCAAAGACATCGGCGCGCTCATCGACCGTGCCGGTCTCGATATCGAGCTGCTCGGGCGGCATGTAGCCGATGGTGCCGCCGCGCGAGCCGCCAAAGCCACCGGCGGACGACAGTCGCGCCATGCCAAAGTCGGTGAGCTTTACATTGCCCGAGTGGTCGATGAGCACGTTGGCGGGCTTAATGTCCAGGTGGAGTACGCCATTACTATGGGCGAAGGTGAGCGCCTGGCCTAGGGCATCGGCAATGGCCGCGGCCTCGTCAAAGGTAAGTGAGTGACCGTCCACGCGGTGCAAAAACTCGGCCAGCGACATGCCATCGACATATTCCATAACTAGGTAGGCATAGGCTGTGTCGTGCGTAAAGTCGATGACCTGCACGATGTTGGGATGTTGAAGCATGGCGGCAGTGTGCGCCTCGCGCAGGACATCCATGATGTCGCTGGCGGGCATGCCGACACCGTTAATAAGGGGGATGCGCTTAATGGCGACGCGGCGGCGCAGGTGCGTGTCGCGGCAGATCTCGATGGAGCCAAAACCGCCGGTCGCAAGTGTCTCGAGCGGCTGGTACCGCTTGAGCAGCTCGCGAGAGCTGGTGCCCTCCAAAGGAACGTCCGGCGAGAACCGGGCGGTATGTTGCGAGAAAAGCGGCATGGCCAACCCTCGTGCGTTTAAAGTTCGTTTGCGAGCGGCGGGCGCGGGGCCGAGCCGTTCGCGGTGGCATAGATGCTGCTAGTGTAGCACGCTCGGGTGCATGGGGAGGATAGCGGGATGCGAGGCTGCCCGTCTGGCTTGGCCTTAGCGCTTCTTCTTGTTCTTCTTCTGCTTGCGCTGCTTGCCCTTGTTGTCCTGGGGCTTGTCGCCCTGCTTGGCCTCGGCGGCGGCCTTCTCGGCCTTCATTTTCTTCTTCTTGGTCTCGATGCGGAGTTTTTTGTTGATGCGGGCCTTGAGGAAGGGACCGAACTGCTCGGCATCGCCACGGACGAAGGTGTCCTTGGGGATCGTCACGCCCTGGTCGGCGAACATGGCCACAAAGATGCGCTCGCCGTCGAGTACGTGGTCGAGCTTGTCAAACGGGAAGAACTGCGACTTGCCGCTCTTGCCCCAAACCATCAGGCCGTCCTCGTTGGCGGCGACGCGGCGATAGCGGCCACCCATGGACTCGTCGGCCTCGACGGCGTCGATAAAGTCGCGGGCGAGCGTGTGGTGCAGGTTCTTGCTCCACCAGGCCAAAAAGGCGCCGAACACGATCAACACGACGCCGAACTTGATCCAGCTGCCGCCGGCCACCAGCATGCCGATGCCGATGAGCGCGGCAACTGCCGCGGCGACATACAGCGAGCCGCGACGCCTGGGCGAGGCGACCAGGCGGGCGAAGTCGGTGACCAGGTCGTTTTCGTACTGGTACTCGTTGAGGTACAGGATGCCGTCATCGGCTGCGGCCTGCTCCTCGAGCGCGACCTCGACCTGGTCGGCTGCTTCGGAGGGAACGAGGTTGCTCTCTGCGTCTGCCATGCTCTTTGGACTCCTATCGCGGCGGGCTCGCCGTACGGGTTATTATGGAATGCAGTATGCCGTGCGACCGCATGGCCGCCGCGGCAACAAGACTCAGTATACCCGGGGGAGCACCCATGGAATCGTTGTACCGAAAGTATCGCCCGCTCACCTTTGACTCCGTGGTGGGCCAGCAGCATATCGTCTCGACGCTCGAGCACGCCATCACCGAGGGGCGCCTGTCCCACGCCTACCTGTTCTGCGGACCGCGCGGCACGGGCAAGACCACCATGGCGCGCATTCTGGCCAAGGCGCTGCTGTGCCGCAATGCCGAGGCGGCGCGCGCCGAGGGTGCAAGCGGCTGCATGCCCGACGGTACTTGCGAGGAGTGCGAGCTCATTGCCGAGGGTAACCACCCCGATGTCTACGAGCTCGATGCCGCAAGCCGTACCGGCGTGGACAACGTGCGCGAGGAGATCATCAACTCCGTCAACTTTGCCCCAGTGCGCGGCAAGTACAAGATTTATATCATCGACGAGGTCCACATGCTCACGACGGCGGCGTTCAACGCGCTGCTCAAGACGCTTGAGGAGCCGCCGGCACACGTGATCTTTGTGCTGTGCACCACCGACCCGCAAAAGATTCTGGAGACCATTCTCTCACGCTGCCAGCGCTTCGATTTCCACCGCATCGGCAACGAGGATATCGAGCATCGCCTGTCTTACGTGTGCGAGCAGGAGGGCTTCGATTACGACGACGAGGCACTCGCCATTGTGGCGCGCCATGCCAAGGGCGGTATGCGCGACGCGCTTTCCACGCTGGAGCAGCTGAGCGTCTTTGGCAACGGTTCTGTGCATGCGGACGACGCCCGCTCGCTTTTGGGCGAGGTTTCGGACCAGATTCTGGGCGAGTTTTCCCGCGCCATTGCCGATCGCGATGTTGCCGAGCTCTATGGACTGATCCGTGCGCAGGTCGAGGAGGGCAATGACCTGCTGGAGCTGACGCGCGACCTGGTGGCGCATGTGCGCGACGTGTACGTTGCCTGCGTTGCCGGTGCCCGTGCCGAGCTGTTTGAGGGCGGCTCCGAGCAGGCCGAGGCGCTTGCTGCCGAGGCCGCTGCCTTTGGCGAGCATCCTGCCGACCGCCTGGCCCGCGTGCTGACGGTGCTCGACGATGCCGCACTGGAGATGAGGGGCGCGAGCGACGTGCGCCTGGTGCTCGAGATTGCCTGCACGCGTCTGGCGCGTCCCGAGGCCGATTTAACGATTGAGGCATTGGCCGAGCGCGTGGCACGCCTGGAGGCCATGATTGCCAACGGCGCCGTGCCGGCGAGCGTGGCTGCTGCTCAGGCCGCCGCGCCTGCAGCATCCGTACCCGCTGCTGCCCAACAGCCGACGCTCATTTCGGGCGCTCGTGCTGCCGCTCCGGCGGCATCCGCTGCCCCCGCTGCTACGTCCGCGCGCCAGGGCGGTATGCCTTGGGACCGCGGCGCTGCTGTTCCGGCTGCCCAGCCTGCGACCAAGTCCGCGGCTCCTGCGCCGGCGCCCAGACCTGTAACGTCTGCACCTCAGCCCGTTGCGGCTCCGGCTTCCGCGCCTGCTGCATCGACCGTGTCGGTGTCCAAGCCCAACAACGCCGCCCAGGTTGCCGCCGCCGGTGCTGCCGAGACCCCCGCGGTTGAGGACGCCGGCGAGCTCCAGCGCAAATGGGCCGAGGTCGTCGAGCGCGTCAAGGCTCGTCAGGCCTCCTACGCAGGGCTTTTGCTCAACGCCCGCGCCACGGCCGACGACGGCTCCAAGCTCACGGTCTCGTTCCCCGCGGGTTCGACTTTTGCCATCAAGATGCTCGGTCGCGCCGATACGCAGTCGGTGGTCCTGCCGACGGTCTGCGCGGTCTTCGGTCGTCGTACCGTCGACTATGTCCTGGATGGGGGTGGCACGCCGGCTCCTCAACATGAGGAGCATTCTCCATCTGCACGGGCTGCGGTATCTGCGGACCCGCAACCCGTGTCCTCGGTGCCCCCTGCATCCTCGAGCGCCAGCGCGACGCAGCCAAAAGCGGCGCCGGTAGCGGCACCGACCCCGTCGGCGCCTGAACCCGCTGCGCCCAAACCGGCTGCTCCGATCCCCGCGCCCAAGTCCGCTGCCGCGCCTGCGCCCAAGTCATCCGACCTGGCCAAGGCCCCTTGGCTGCGCTCCGACAACCCTGCCGGTGCTCCTGCCACGGGCAAGCTCCCGACCGAGCCCGCGCCCCGAGCGCCCGAGCGCGCGTCCGTCCCCATGGCTCAGCCGCCTGCGCAGGCTGCGCCATGGGAATCCGAGCAGGTGCCCTACGACGATGCTATGGTCGGTGGTTTTGCTGCCGATGCCGGCGGGGACAATCTGCCCCCGTTCGACGTGCCGGGTGCGGCGTCCGCGACCAAGGCCGCTGCTGTGGCACCCGCAGCCTCTGCAAACGACGACGTCCCCGCCGCTCCCTGGGAATCCAATCCCGGTGCGGGCAGCCCCTTCGGCCATCAGGGTGCAGCCCCGAGCATCCCGCAGACCGAGGACGAGGCCAAAGCCCTCATCCGCAGCGTCTTCGGCCAGTCCACCATCTTCAAACCGGTGGAGTAACCGTGCGGGCGGGTATGCTGCTCAAGAAGAGATCTCTTTGCCCGGGCGCATCTGTATTTCGGACATGTGCAACGCGGTGCCGCGTATCTCGCATTCGAGCAGACAGGTACGTGACGGTCGGCCTAGGATGCTGAGGTCGATACGATACGTCGCATGGCTGTCCGTGTGCTCGACTTGCTCGGCGTTGACGGTTGCTCCGATTGTCAAGAAAGCGCCTAGTTCGGCATCGACAATCTTGGAGTCCTTTATCTTGACCTTGAACTCTTGGTAGAGGGACGGGCTGTTGTAGTAAATGGTTCGAGTTCCGTCGGTGCACTCATCGGTCGCTTCCCATTTGACGACGGGCTGGTCCGAGCTGGCTATCAGTAGTTCTGCTCCAAAGGCTATAGCATGGGTGATGATAACCAGCAATGCCCAGCCGACAAAGAGATAGAGAACCACATATGCAACGGGGTGTTTTGAGCGGATGTTTTGGAGCGCGTCGGGGGCATTCATGGGGCACCTCCAAATTGCTATCTATTGCAATCAAATTATACCCCGCCGTCATGAGCGCCGCCTCGAGCAGTGGCTCGGCATTTAGCCATTTAGTGGTACGCATTAAATGCCGGATTCCGGCTCTACAAGATTTAGCTTTCAATATTATGCAGATGCGAATTATTCAACTTTGCATAATCTATGGGTGCGGCTTGCACTCCAGGACATGTATATCGACTGAGGTAACACGTCCGCCCCGCTCTCTCGCAGCGCGCCGTGGTACGATTTTTGAGTTTGAAAGTCCCGCCGTGCTCCGGCTGCCCTTGCAGCTTGTCGCGCGGCCGCACGTAAAGGAGCCATCATGGCCGGTATGAACATGCAGCAGATGATGAAGCAGGCTCGCAAGATGCAGGAGCAGCTTGCCGCCGCGCAGGAGAACCTCAAGTCCCAGACCGTCGACGCCTCTGCCGGCGGCGGCATGGTCAAGGTGACCGTTAACGGCGAGATGGAGCTCGTCAACCTCACCATCGATCCCGATGCCCTCGATCCCGAGGACGTCGATATGCTGCAGGATATGATCATGGCTGCCGTCAACGAGGCCGTCCGCGGCGTCAACGAGCTCGCCAACAAGCAGATGGGCGCCATCACCGGCGGCCTCAACATCCCGGGCATGCCGTTCTAAGACACGCATATATATGAGTGCGAATCACAGTCTGCAAAAACTGCTCGATGAGCTGGGCCGTCTGCCGGGCATTGGTCCCAAGTCGGCCCAGCGCATCGCCTATTACCTGCTCGAGGCCGATGCCGAGGAGGCCCGCCGCCTGGCCGAGGCCATCCTGGAGGTCAAGCAGGAGGTCCACTTTTGCAGCCGTTGCTTTAACTACGCCACGGCCGACGAGTGCTCCATCTGCCAGGACCCGATGCGCGATACCACTCGCATTTGCGTGGTGGGCGAGCCGCGCGACGTCCAGGCAATCGAGCGCACGGGCAGCTACCATGGCCTGTACCATGTGCTGGGCGGCGTGATCAGCCCCATGGACAAGATTGGTCCCGAGCAGTTGCACATTCGCGAGCTGCTGGCGCGCCTGGGCCACGAGGATATCCATGAGGTCATCATCGCCACCAACCCCAACATCGAGGGCGAGACCACGGCGAGCTACCTGGCCCGCACTATCAAGCCGCTGGGCGTCGAGGTGTCGCGTCTGGCGAGCGGCCTGCCCGTGGGCGGCGACCTGGAGTATGCCGACGAGCTTACACTTGGCCGCGCTATCGAGGACCGCCGCGCGATCTAGGCGGCGAGCCTGCTCCTGCCGTATGTTTTCCTCGCGACGCACGGGGTAGTCATAATTTCCCCGTGCGACTGTGAGTTTGTTGTGCAACAAAGATGCTTCGTATCCGCTTATCGCATGGATGCTTCCGCTCGTATCCTTAATTTGCCCATTCGTTGCGCAACCTTTTGGGTTCGCTGATACACTCAAATATGGATTCGAATGAATGCGCCGCGTCTGAGCGGCGTGTTTTTGTTGGAGGAGAACGCATGCGGCCCGGTGGCACTCAGATAAAGCGCGGCGCCGCGGTGCGCATGCGACGCCGACTGGGCTTGGCACCGCGGGCGTACGCACTGCTGTCGTGCTCGCTGGTGCTGGTCATAGCTGGCGTTTCTGCCTATGGCATGACCGTGCCGTCCATGATGCAGGCGCATGCCGCACGCGAGCCGCGCGTTGGGCATGAGGTCAAAAGTGATCTGGGCACCACGACTGGATATGCTTGGGCAAGTGTGGTCGCGCATATTGTTTTTGGCACCGACGATGCGGGCGGCGCCGAGGCCCCGGACAACGAAGTCACGCTTGCCAATGGCAAAACCATCGTGCTCACCAACACCAAGATCATCGATCGGTTGTCCAACAATAGCGTGGCGGCAACGGTGAATAAGGTCGAGCAGCAGAAGGAGCAGGACGCCCAGCAGTCCGGAAAGCCCGGTAGCTCGGATACTTCTGGCTCTGGCTCGGATTCATCGAGTTCGGGCGGCGGCTCTGGGGCGGGTTCCTCTACCGGAGGGTCTGGAAACGGCGGCTCGACGGGCGGCAACACTGACAACGATGCAAACTCCGGTGGCCTTTCCGCTGCTGAGGAAGAGAGCATTCACAGTTGGCTTGTGACCAAGTACAACATGCTCGACGGCTATGTTTCTCGTGCCAATGACGTGGTCTCGACCTATAACTCTACGGGAGATCCCAGGCCGTGCGACAGCCTGGTCGGGGAGATGTTTGTCATTCGAGCCGAGTTCGGTCGTCAGACATTCTCGCCCCGGTCAAAGTGGTATCAGCAGTATGCCAATCTGTGGGGCTGTTATACCAACCTATGTCAATGGGTCGGCCATTACGGCGATGATGACGTCGCACTCGGTAACTTCAACAATAACGTGGCGGCGCTTGCCCTATGATGACCGATCTTGCATCCACCACACCACAATCGCTCGGTCGCGATCCCATGGTCGGCCTGCGCCTGGCGCGTGTCGACGGGTTTGAGCCGGCCATTGCGCTCGGTCAGGACGAACTGCCTGCCTATCTGCGTCGTTTTACGATGCTGTTTGCCGACGATGCCACCATGCGCCGTGGCGGTATCGGCCGCGTGACGCGTGCCGTCAACGCCCAAGGCGAGGCCGTGGCACTCAAGCAGCTCATCTTGCCGACGCGCGATGAGTTTGACGACGATGCCGCTCACGAGGCGCTGGTCGCCAAGTTCAAGGCGGCGTTTCGCGAGGAATACGAATGCCATCGCGCCCTTTCGGGCCTTAAGGGCTTTCCCCGCCTCTATGGCTGGGGCGAGGTCGACGGTGTGCCTGCAATTGTCATGGAATGGGTCGAGGGCGAGACGCTTGCCCGCTTGCGTTCGCGACTTGCCGTGGACGATGCCGGACGCCTGTCGCCGCTTGTGGCGGCGCGTCTGGGTCGCGACCTGTTCGATCTGCTCTGCCGTATGAGCCTGGTGGGCGAGGGCTTTGTCCATCGCGATATCTCGCCCGCTAATATTATGGTGCGCACGGCGCGCCTGCCGCTTGACCGGCAGCTTGCCGAGGGCACCTTTGACCTGTGCCTGATCGACTTTGGCTCGTCGCTGGCGCTCGAGCCTGCGTCGGCCGTGGCCGGTACCGGCGGCAAGGCGTCGTTTACGGAGCGTTATGCCACGCTGCGTCGCGCGACGGTTGCCTATGCCCCGCCCGAGATGCTCACCGACGATATTCCCGACCTGCGCGCTTTGCGTATGTCGCCGGCGATTGACGTCTATGCCGCGGCAAGCACGGTTTACGAGCTCATTGCCGGCGTCGCGCCATACGAAGCCGCGCCGGGCACTTCGGGCACCTCGGGTTCGCGCAAAAAGACGCGCGACATCGCGAGCCCCTATCGTCTCAAGATGGACACGCGACCCGACTATCCCATCGGTGTCCATGCGCCCGGTTGTGATTTGACTCAGCTGCTTCGCCGTGAGCCCGATGTGGCGCTCGCCGCGGCCGAGCAGGCCCAGCAGCTAGGGCTTGAGCCGGATTCCGAAGAGCTACGCGATGCGCTGGCGTTTGTCGATGCCCAGCTGTTCGACGTGGTGATGGCCTGTCTGTCCAGCCATCAAAAAGATCGTCCCGAGCCGGCGGCGGTCGAGGCGGCGCTCTCGGCGTTTTGTGACCACTATGCGCAAAATGTCGGTCGTTCGCTCCGCGGCGAGCCGCTCACGCCGTGCCCCATGGATGCGTCCGGCCGCGCGGTTCGTCGCACGCTGATGGTCGGCGCGACGGTCGTCTGTGGCGTGGTTTGGGCTGTGGTCGTGGTTTCGGCCGCGCTGCTGGCGTCGGGCACTCGCGTGACGGCGACTTTGGGATCGCTCGTGTGGTCTTGGTCGCTACCAGGTATTATTGCCGCACTGGCGTTGGCGCTGCCAGGCATAGCCGGCGTTACCGCGGGGGCGCTTGCGCGCGATCGGCGCTCGGGGTTCCTGCAGGGTGTGCTTGCGCTTTCTGCTTGCGAGGTTCCGGTGCTGGTTGTGGCTGCATGTAGCGTATTTTCCCAACGCGCCGTGATGGGCGGCCTTGTTGCCGCTCTGGTTGCAACCTATACGCTTACGTGGTTTTTGCTTGCGATGGGCTTTGCCTTTGAACTTCCCGCTTCGGCACCGCGACGCGCAAAAGCCCAGATGGCGACTCCGCTTGCCGGTGGAGCCGCAGCTGCCCGTACTTTTGGCGTACCTGTCGAAGTATCGTCCGATTCTATTTCTACGACCAAGGAGGCCTAGGTCATGGCATCTCAAGTTGAGCTCACCCCATGCGGGGCCATGTTTGACATCTTTAAGCGCGCGGCGCATCTGAGCCATATCGAGCTGTGCGGCCTGGTGCTTTCGTCCCGTCCGCTCGCCGACGGCCGCAGCCCGCAGAGCCGAGCCGCCGATCGCTCTTGGGTTTCCCGCTTTATCGTTCGCGCGCCGGTCGGCACGCTTCAGCAGCGCTACTTTGCCGAATACGGTACCTCGGCTGCGCGTATTATGTCACAACTGGCCCTGCGCCAGCGCAATCCCATGGACTTCACGGCTGTGATCAATATGGCGTGCGGTTCTGCAGGTGAACCGATGGTACGCGCGCTCGAAGAGTGCCACCAGGACACGAATCTCTATCGCAACGCGCTCGATCGCCTGTCCCAGGCGGCGGAACTCATGCCCGCCGAGCGCGCCGAGGCCGTGCTGGTGCTGTTTGTCGCTGTCGGTTGTTCGGCGGATGTGCGGTCCTCGGTGAACTATGCCATCGACTACGCGCACGCGACCTGTGGCGGAGGAACATCCACGCCGCGTTCGCTTGGCATGTCGATGACCGCGGGCGAACGCGAACCCGCCCCGGCGCACCCCTTGGGCTTGCTGCGCGTACAAAACAGTTTTGTCGTGAGCGCCCCGCGCTGGATTCAGCCGAGTGAGCAGGGTGTTGAGATTGGCGCGCTGGCCACTGGTGAGGGCGATATTACCGACGTCGGCGACGATGTCTCGGCCCGCCATGCCCATATCTGGTGCGATGCTCAAAATATCTGGCACGTCGAGGACTTGTCGTCCACCAACGGAACCGTGGTGGTAAACGGGGCCACGCGCGTCTGCATTCAGGTCGAGCCCGGCCGTTCCGCCCAACTCAATCCCGGCGACGAGCTCAAGCTCGGCGAATCCACTACCTACGCCATCCTCTTCGGTGCTCTCTAGCCGGCGGATAGGGACGTTCCTTTTCTCTGCCGGCTGGGGACACTCCTTGGCGCGCCAGAGCCGGTCGCCCGGGGATGGAGGGGCCATTTTGGCCCTTGGCGGTCACCCGAGGTAAACCTTTACCGCCCGCCTATATTTGCCGAAATTACACTTGACGGCGGGGTACAATAAACCCGCATGCGGATTTCCGTTGCGGGCGCTTCCCATCGCCGGGGCGTGCCCGGGAGCATCCGGCATGCGGCCTTTGCGGCGCTCGGTCATGTGCAAGACGGGCGGTCGGGTCTGTGGGGCGCATCAGCTGTCCCTCGCCTCGGCATGTCTTCTCTCCACGCCACGTACCTGCTGCTGAGCCTGCCTGCCAGATGATTGGAAGCAACAGCGTAAATCCCATCACGCCAACATCCCGGCGATCGCCGGGGCCTGTATACCTATATGAGAGGAGAGGGGTATATGGCGCGTAAGTTTAAGTCTATGGACGGCAACGAGGCGGCCGCATATGTTTCGTATGCGTACACCGAGGTAGCGGGAATCTATCCCATTACGCCGTCCAGCCCGATGGCCGACCATGTCGACCAGTGGGCGGCCCAGGGTCGCAAGAACATCTTCGGCACCCCGGTCAAGGTCGTCGAGATGGAGTCCGAGGCAGGTGCAGCCGGTACCGTTCACGGTTCGCTGGGCGCCGGTGCTCTGACCACCACCTACACGGCTTCTCAGGGTCTGCTCCTGATGATTCCGAACATGTACAAGATCGCGGGCGAGCAGCTCCCGGGCGTCTTCCACGTCTCCGCGCGTTGCGTCGCTTCCCACGCCCTGAACATTTTTGGCGATCACTCCGACGTCATGGCTTGTCGTCAGACCGGCTTCGCCATGCTCGCCGAGGGCAACGTCCAGGAGGTCATGGACCTCTCGCCGGTGGCTCACCTTGCCGCCATCGAGGGTAAGACCCCGTTCCTTAACTTCTTCGACGGCTTCCGCACCAGCCACGAGATCCAGAAGGTCGCCATGTGGGACTACAAGGATCTGGCCGAGATGTGCGACATGGACGCCGTCCAGGCTTTCCGCGACCACGCGCTCAACCCTGAGCACCCGCACACCCGCGGTAGCCACGAGAACGGCGATATCTTCTTCCAGAACCGTGAGGCCTGCAACAAGGTCTACGACGAGCTTCCCGCCGTCGTCGAGGGCTACATGAAGAAGATCAACGAGAAGCTCGGCACCGATTACGGCCTGTTCAACTACTACGGCGCTCCCGATGCCGATCGCGTCGTCGTGTGCATGGGCTCCTTCTGCGACGTGCTCGAGGAAGTCATCGACTACCTCAACGCTCACGGCGAGAAGGTCGGCCTGGTCAAGGTTCGTCTGTTCCGTCCGTTCTCCATCAAGCACTTCGTCGACGTTCTCCCCGAGACCGTCCAGAAGATCGCCGTCATGGACCGTACCAAGGAGCCGGGTTCCATCGGCGAGCCGCTCTACCAGGACGTCGTCTCCGCTCTCTACGAGGCCGGCAAGACGGGCATCAAGGTCGTCGGCGGCCGTTATGGCCTGGGCAGCAAGGACACGCCTCCCGCGTCCGCGTTCGCTGTCTTCGAGGAGCTCAAGAAGGACGAGCCCAAGCGCGAGTTCACCATCGGCATTGTCGACGACGTGACCAACCTGAGCCTGCCCGAGGCCGAGGATGCGCCCAACACCGCAGCCCCCGGCACCATCGAGTGCAAGTTCTGGGGTCTGGGTGGCGACGGTACCGTCGGCGCCAACAAGAACTCGATCAAGATCATCGGCGATCACACCGACAAGTACGTTCAGGCCTACTTCCAGTACGACTCCAAGAAGACCGGCGGCGTCACCGTTTCGCACCTGCGCTTTGGTGATTCCCCGATCCGTTCGCCGTACTACGTGACCAAGGCCGACTTTGTCGCCTGCCACAACCCCAGCTACATCGTCAAGGGCTTCAAGATGGTCCGCGACGTCAAGCCGGGTGGCACCTTCCTGGTCAACTGCCAGTGGAGCGACGAGGAGTTCGCCGAGCACATGCCCGCCGTGGCCAAGCGCTACATCGCGAACAACAACGTCAACGTCTACCTGATCGACGCTATCGACCTGGCCGCCAAGGTCGGCATGGGCAAGCGCACCAACACGGTGCTCCAGTCCGCCTTCTTCGCGCTGGCCAAGGTCCTGCCCGCCGAGGACGCCCTGCAGTACATGAAGGACGCGGCTACCAAGTCCTACATGAAGAAGGGCCAGGCCATCGTCGACGCCAACCACAAGGCCATCGATGCCGGCGCTACCGCTTTCCGTAAGTTCGAGGTTCCGGCCGACTGGGCTACCGCCGAGGATGCCGCTCCCGTCGAGCTCTCCGAGGAGACCAAGTCCGCTATCGCCCAGCAGGTCAAGAACCTGCTCGAGCCCATCGATCGCATGGACGGCGACAGCCTGCCTGTTTCCGCCTTCGTCGATTGCGCTGACGGCCAGTTTGAGCTGGGCGCCTCCGCATACGAGAAGCGCGGCGTCGCCGTGGTCGTTCCCCACTGGGACGAGACCAAGTGCATCCAGTGCAACCAGTGCGCCTATGTGTGCCCGCATGCCACCATCCGTCCGTTCGCGATGACCGAGGACGAGGCTGCCGCCGCGCCCGAGGCTACCCGCACGCTCGACGCCATGGGCCCCAAGGCCAAGGGCATGAAGTTCACCATGGCCGTGTCCCCGCTCGACTGCATGGGTTGCACCAACTGCGTCAAGGTCTGCCCCAAGGGCGCCCTCGAGATGGTTCCCACCGAGCAGGAGATGGACCAGCAGCCCGTTTGGGACTATATGGTCGAGAACGTCTCCGAGAAGAAGGAGCTCATCGCGGCCAACGTCAAGGGCAGCCAGTTTAAGCAGCCCTACCTGGAGTTCTCCGGCTCCTGCGCCGGCTGCGCCGAGACCGCCTATGCACGTCTGGTGACCCAGGTTGCCGGCGACCGCATGTTCATCTCCAACGCCACCGGCTGCTCCTCCATTTGGGGCAACCCCGCTGCCACCGCTCCTTACTGCAAGGACAAGGACGGTCACGGCCCGGCGTGGAACAACTCCCTGTTCGAGGACAATGCCGAGCACGGTCTGGGCATGGCCGTCGGTTACGAGGCCGTCCAGAAGAAGCTGATCGCCGCTACCCAGGACATCATCGCTGCCGATGGTCCGTCCGATGAGCTCAAGGCTGCCGGCCAGGCTTGGATCGACTCCGTCAACGACGCCGAGGCCTCCAAGACCGCTGCTGCTGCCTACGTTGCCGAGCTCGAGAAGTGCGGCTGCGACGCTTCCAAGGCGATTCTCGCCGACAAGGCTTACCTCACCAAGAAGTCCTTCTGGATCTTCGGCGGCGACGGCTGGGCCTACGACATCGGCTTCGGTGGCCTGGACCACGTCCTGGCTTCCGGCCACAACGTCAACGTCTTCGTCTTCGACACTGAGGTCTACTCCAACACCGGCGGTCAGGCCTCCAAGGCCTCGAACCTGGGCCAGGTCGCTCAGTTCGCCGCTGCCGGTAAGGTGACCAAGAAGAAGTCCCTGGCCGAGATCGCCATGAGCTACGGCTACGTCTACGTGGCGCAGGTCGCCATGGGCGCCAACCCGGCTCAGACCCTCAAGGCCATTCACGAGGCCGAGGCCTACGACGGCCCGTCCCTCATCATCGGCTACAGCCCCTGCGAGATGCACTCCATCAAGAAGGGTGGCATGCAGAACTGCCAGGCCGAGATGAAGAAGGCTGTCGAGTGCGGTTACTGGAACCTCTTCCGCTTCAACCCTGAGGCTGCTGCCGGCAAGAAGTTCTCGCTCGATTCTAAGGAGCCCGCGGGCGGTTATCAGGAGTTCCTGATGAACGAGGCCCGTTACGCTTCGCTGACGCGTTCCTTCCCCGAGCGCGCCGAGGAGCTCTTCAAGGAGAACGAGCAGGCCGCCATGGACCGCTATCAGCATCTGCTGAAGCTCAAGACGGTGTACAACGAGGCCTAGGTCTCCCACCGCAGGATCTGAGGGCTGACCTTCGCGGACGTCCTCGGACATGAAAGAACCCCCGCTGCGCACTACGTGCGGCGGGGGTTCTTTCGTCCTGCGGAGTGTCCGCGAAGGTCAGCCCTCAGATCCTGCTACGACTACGTCCTCGGATTGTGGGGCTGCATGAGGGACGTGGTTGTGGGGGGCTTTTGTCCCCGTCGCTGTTTCGCGGCGCGGCCGCGAAACCACGCGTTACTTTGGTTATGGAGGGGGCTTGGTTGTTGGTTCAGATGATCTAGAGAGATATGGGTGCAAATGAGAAATCGTTGTTGGGGTCGTCCTTTTCCATAAACTCATCGAGGCAGAATGTCATATAGATTGGAACGTACAGGATCTTGCCCTCTTCGCTAAGGTTTTCGTGGCTCAGCACAACGGCCTCGGGAATCTTGTACTCGCCCACACTCATCAGGCGATCGAGGGCCGCATGTGCTCGAACTTTCTTGCCCGATTTGACTTCGATTGGGACAACATGTCCTCGGGCGCCTTCGATTACAAAGTCGACTTCACCGACCTCACGTGTTTGGTAGTACCACGTATCTGCTCCGAGGGCAACAAGCTCCTGCGCGACCACGTTTTCATAGAGACCGCCGAGGTTGGGGGTTTTCATATCTAGATATACAGCGCGTGCCGTGCTACCGGGATATCGCGATGCGAGCATTCCTGTATCGGACTCGTATAGTTTGAAGGCGGCTGCCTTCTCTGTCCTCTTAAGAGGACTTCGGGCCTCCGTCACCTGGGGGACCATCAATCCAACGCCTGCGTTCACCAGCCATAGGAAATCCTGCTCGTATTTTTGAAGACGAGCTCCCTCGCCTAGAGACGAGACGATAAAGCGATGGGACTCCGCCTCAAGCTGAACGGGAATTTGCTCGAAAATGGAGCGAACGTTAAACGCTCGAGTCGATGCATATTTAGAGATATCGCTTTTGTACTGATCGACTAGCTGAATTTGAAGCTCACGCGTTCTCACGAGCGAATAGCCCGAATCGATATAGTTCTGAACGACCTCTGGCATGCCGCCGCAAACGATATAGGCTCTAAAGTTTTTGAGCATCGCCTCATGAATATAGTTTTCGACGGGACGTCTCTCGACAAGGCAGCTGCGAATGTCTGCAAGCACATTCTCGCTGATGCTGTTTGCCCAACAGAACTCTTCAAAATCCATCGGTCGCATAACAATGTGCTCGACATACCCCACCGGAAAAGAAGAGATCCCCTTAAACTCAGTCCCAAGCATAGACCCCGAGAAGACATAGCTAAAGCGTCCGTCCTCGACCAGCGCCTTCATAAGTGTAACGATCTGCGGATACTCCTGAATCTCATCGACGAAGATAAGCGTGTCTCCTTCAACAAGCGGTGCATCCGCAAGAAGGGCCACACGGTTGATGAAGTCAATGGAGTTCTTAGCGCCAACAAGTACGTCTCTTGCCTCGGCATCGAGTAGCAGATTGACCTCATAATACGAAGCGTAGTTGCTCTTTCCAAACGCGCGAATTGCATAGCTCTTGCCAATCTGACGCGCGCCAGTAACAAGCAACGCTTTATTGGATTTGTTCTTCCAGCTCAAAAGCCTGTCAGTGACCTTACGGCGTAGCATTAAAACCCCTCAATGACAAAAATTGGCAAATAGATTTGACCCTAATCATACAAAAATTGGCAGATAGATTTGACCCAAATCATACAAAAATTGGCAAATAGCAAAGCTCGCTTAGGCCTCAAAGCCAGCGAGCCAGCACGGTACTTTGCGAAAAGGCTGGCGGCGCCGTTGTTGAGGGTGGCCAGGTTGGCAGTGGCGCCGTTAGCGTTCTCGGCTGCTTGGGCGCGCAGGAGCGAAAGGGCGTCGGCAGCGTTCATGCAGAAGCCGACGGTAAAGTTCCATACTGCGAACTCGCAGTCGCTTGCCGCGGGGTGAAGCGCGATCGGCTATCCCTTATGTTGGATGAAAGGCCCCATGTTTTTGCAGGGATGCATACTCGTCAAATTAATGTATAGAATCGCGTATAGTGCGAGTAAGATATTGCGCTGTCCGTTTTGTGTTTAGCAAAGATATAGTTTGCATAATCTGGTCTAATCCCTGCTCTATTTAAATAAAGTTGCACGTAAATGGCGTAGATATGCTTGAGCTGGGGTTCTGTACGCTGAGCGGATAAAAACGACCGTTCACCGTTCCGCTATTTTCAAAATGAATAAAATGAGCGATAAAGAGAATATAAACCTTAATAAACTCGCGTATCGCACGGACGCGGGTTATTAATGGGTTGTAGGCCTTTTACAGAAAGGATTCCAGCAATGTCTAAGCCTCTTGGCAAGCCCGATCGTATTGTCGTCGCCCTTGGCGGCAACGCCCTCGGCAACAACCCCGTCGAGCAGATCGAGGCCGTGAGCAACACCGCCCACGCTCTCCTCGGTCTCATCGAGCAGGGCAACGAGATCATCATCACCCACGGCAACGGCCCGCAGGTCGGCATGATCCAGAACGCCTTCGCCGCTGCCCACGACGCCATCGGCACCCCCGAGATGCCGCTGCCCGAGTGCGGCGCCATGTCCCAGGGCTACATTGGTTATCACCTGCAGCAGGGCATCGGCCGCGAGATGCACAAGCGCTATAAGCGTTGGCACGCCGCCACCGTCGTCACCCAGATCGAGTGCGACCCCGACGACCCCGCGTTCAAGAACCCGACCAAGCCGATCGGCCCCTTCTACACCGAGGAGCAGGCCAAGGAGTTCATGGCCGAGGATCCCTCAAAGGTCTTCGTCGAGGATTCCGGCCGCGGCTGGCGTCGCGTCGTCGCTTCCCCCGATCCCAAGAAGATCGTCGAGGCCGACTCCATCCTCAACCTGCTCGACAACGAGTTCATCGTCATCGCCTGCGGCGGCGGCGGCATTCCCGTCGTCCGCGACTACGAGAACAAGGGCTGCTACAAGGGCGTTCCCGCCGTCATCGACAAGGACCTGGGCGGCGAGCTGCTGGCCGAGGACTGCGACGCCGACGTTCTGTTCCTGCTGACCGCCGTTGAGCATGTCGCCATCAACTTCGGCAAGCCCAACCAGGAGGAGCTCGAGGACCTCACCGCCGACGAGGCCGAGCGCCTGGCCGACGAGGGCCAGTTCGGCAAGGGTTCCATGGAGCCCAAGGTTCGCGCTGCCATCAAGTTCGCCCGTTCCCGCAAGGGCCGCACCTGCATCATCGGCGCTCTGGACAAGGCCGCCGAGACCATGGCCGGCCTCTCCGGTACCCGCATCCACGAGTAGTCTCTACTCTGTTGCCTCTCTCGTGGGCGCCAGGCAAAGCGCCCACAAACTAGCCTCTCTTCATGAGCCCCGCAGTCCGCTCCGGCTGCGGGGCTTTTGCTATTCACCTAGTCATTGGGGACGTTCTTAAACGACTAGTCAAACAAGAGCGTCCCCAATGACCACTCATTTAAGTCTGTCCCCAATGACTAGTAGTAGGCCCACATGGCTTCGACTTCGTTGAGGACCTCTACGACGCCCCAGCGGCGGGCGCTGCGGCTGGCCGAGTTGGGGTCGTAGACGCCAATCTGGTTGGCATCGTCGATGCCGTAGAGCACGATGTAGTGGCCTACGTTGGTAAACGTACCGGGGCGCACTGCGGCGATGACGGGCGCACCCGAGCGAAGTGCTTGGGTAATCGATTCGCGATCGTTATAGAGCTGTGTTCCGTTGAGCCCCAGCTGCCACGCACCGCCTGTCATAAACGACCACTCGGTGGCACCAGTGGGGGCGTAGTTGCCGGCTTCGGCCAGTGCGCATATATCGACCGGCGTCTTATCGGTGTGGCCGGTCTTAAAGATATAGACCATGGTGAGGCAAGTGGGACCGCAGGCGTTTTCGCGAATAGTGCCACCGGCATAGGGCAGCTCCGACCATGCGGGGTCAATTTGGTAGATGTGGGGCATGGCGCCGGCCTGCCATTGCGAGCGTGGGGTCGAGAACGCAAAGGAGTAACCGGGCGCGACGGGAGCTTTAAGCAGCTTGTCCTCGGCAGTGGGCTCAAGACCGGCTGATCCGTGGGAGATGCAGGATCCCAAAAACACAAAGACGAGGCAGGCGGCGATGGAGCAAAGCGCAAGGCGTAGGCGGCGGGCCGGAAGCGCGTGGCTTGTGATGTGCGACGCGGGGTGAGGGGCGGAATTGCCGCGATCGCGTTGAGGTCGCGAAAAGGAGCGCTTAACGTAGTAGTCGGTCTTACGGCGATCGTAGCGGCGTGGCTGCGATGTGTCGGTCTGACGTTGGCGTGTGCTCGTACTCACGCGGTCTGACTGCTGCACGGTACGGCTTTGCTGCCGCGAAGAAGCCCCGGGCTGCTCTTGGGGGCGCTGCGGGTTGTCGTTGTCGGAGGTGCTTCTGGGCGTTGGCGTGGTGCGGCCGGCAAGGCGCACGCTTTGTGGCCGTTGGTCGCCGTCATTGTATCCGTATGCCATTCGAATCACCTTGTCTCATATGTAACTTGTCTATCCTACATAAAAAGATGCACGACACATGGGTATGTGCGCCAAAAGCCTGACAAATGGTATGAACGTTGCCGCGCCGCGCGCCAAGCGTCACGGCAACAGGTCTTCAAAAGCAGACAAGATGAAAACGTCCAAGACGAATGACGTCTCCCGCCGTTCGTCCCAAAAACGGTGCCGCTCGTTTTGCAGTTCTGCCTTCGGTCGAGCTGCGAGCGGCGCTGCTGCGCCAAGGCCGTATCTTAAAGCCATGGAATAAAAGCGCGCGGCAAAACGGACCGCGCAAGGGGTGACGCCAAGGGCGTCAAATAGGAAAGGAGGGGAACAATGGCGGACAAGAACGCAGAAGTTGCAGTCGAGGATAACGGCGGCATGAAGAAAACGCTCTCGCTCTGGAACTTCTTCACCATCGGCTTTGGTGCCATCATCGGTACCGGTTGGGTTCTGCAGGTCGGCGACTGGATGGTCGTGGGCGGCGGTCCCGTTCCCGCTATGATCGCATTCCTCTTGGGTGCAATCTTCCTCGTGCCCGTCGGAGCTGTTTTCGGTGAGCTCACGGCTGCTATCCCCATCTCGGGCGGCATCGTCGAGTATGTCGATCGTAGCTTTGGCCGTACGCTGAGCTACATCACCGGATGGCTTTTGGCCCTGGGCAACGGTATCCTGTGTCCGTGGGAGGCCATCGCCATCTCGACCCTCGTGTCCGAGATGTTCGGCAGCCTGCCCGGTCTTGAGTGGCTGCGTGCCGTCAAGCTCTACACCATCCTGGGGGCCGACGTTTACCTGTTCCCGACGCTGATCGCGCTCGGCTTTGCAGTCTACGTCATCTTCCTCAACTTCCGCGGCGCCAGCTCGGCCGCCAAGCTCCAGGCCTTCCTGACCAAGGCTCTGCTCTGCGGCATGCTGCTCGCCATGGGCGTCTCGCTGTTCACCGGCTCGCCGGACAACGCCATGCCCGTGTTCTCCCAGGTCACCGGCGCTGGCGGCGGCAAGGCCGCTACCGAGAGCTCCAGCCTGTTCGCCGGCATCGTGTCGGTCCTGGTTCTGACCCCGTTCTTCTACGCTGGCTTCGACACCATTCCTCAGCAGGCTGAGGAAGCAGCCGAGGGCCTCAACTGGAACAAGTTCGGCAAGATCATCTCCCTGGCTCTGCTGGCCGCCGGCGGCTTCTACATGGTCTGCATCTACTCGTTCGGCACCATCCTCGACTGGCATGAGTTCGTTAAGAGCCCGGTTCCCGCGCTTGCCTGCCTCAAGGGCATCAACATGCTTCTGTACCTGGCCATGCTCGTCATCGCTACGCTTGGACCCATGGGCCCGATGAACTCCTTCTACGGCGCCACGAGCCGCATCATGCTCGCCATGGGCCGCAAGGGCCAGCTGCCCGAGCAGTTCGCCGAGGTCGACCCCAAGTCCGGCGCTCCCAAGCTTGCCTGCGTCGTTCTGGGCGTCATCACCGTCGTCGGTCCGTTCCTGGGCAAGAACATGCTCATCCCTCTGACCAACGTGTCGGCTCTCGCCTTCATCTTCTCCTGCGGTATGGTCGCCCTCGCTTGCCTGCGCATGCGCTTCACCGAGCCCGACCTGCCTCGTCCCTACGAGGTGCCCGGCGGCAAGTTTGGCATCGGCCTCGCTATCGCTGCCTGCGCCATCATCATCGGCCTGCTCGTGATTCCGTTCTCTCCCGCCTCCCTCAACATGGTGGAGTGGAGCATCGTGATCGGCTGGCTGGCCGTCGGCCTGGCTCTCATGGCCTTCACCAATTCCCGCAAAAAGTAACGCCGAGCCGGGGCGGATCAGGTGCGCGGGACCCTCTCTTCCGCGCACCGAACCCGGCGCCACTTGGGTAGCTTTGTGAGGCCTTAACCCAACTCGGCCTCGCCCACTATATGGATCCATAAGGAGGAACCATGTCCACTAAGTATGCAATCGTTGGCGGCAAGCTCATCGACGGTACCGGTGCCGAGCCGGTCGAGAACTCCCTCGTTCTCGTCGACGACAACGGCAAGATCGAGTACGCCGGCGCCATGCAGGACCTTCCCGAGGGCGTTGAGGTCATCGACGCCGCCGGCAAGACCGTCCTTCCCGGCCTGATCGACACCCACCTGCACTTCTCGGGCAACTTGACCGACGATGACACCGACTGGGTCATGCAGCCGCTCCTCGAGAAGCAGGCCGTCGCCGTCAAGCAGGCCTACGACTGCCTCACCCACGGCCTCACCACCGTCTGCGAGATCGGCCGCTTTGGTATCCAGATCCGTGACTGCATCGACAAGGGCGTCTTCAAGGGCCCGCGCGTTCTGGCCACCGGCCTTGGCTTCTGCCGCGTTGCCGGCCACGGCGACTCCCACCACTGCAGCCAGGAGCTCAACAAGGAATCGCACCCCTGGGGCGATCAGGTCGACGGTCCTTGGGATCTGCGCAAGGCCGTCCGTCGTCGCCTGCGCGAGAACCCCGATGCCATCAAGATCTGGGCTACCGGTGGCGGCATCTGGCGCTGGGACTCCGGCCGCGACCAGCACTACTGCTCCGAGGAGATTCAGGCCGTGGTCGAAGAGGCCAAGATGGTCGGCATCCCCGTGTGGAGCCACTGCTACAACAACCACGCCGCTGCCTACGATTCCGTTCGCTTTGGCTGCGAGCAGCTGATTCACGGCTTTGATATCGATGAGCGCACCATGGACCTCATGGCCGAGCAGGGCACCTTCTTCACCCCGACGATCGCCTTCCTGCCCACCTGGTACGCCACCTATCCGCCCGTCTACGTCCCCGAGCTGCACGACAAGTACGAGGGCACCCTGGTCGAGAAGGAGCTGCAGCGCAACTACGACTGCCTGCGCGAGGCCAAGAAGCGCGGCGTCGTCATGACGATCGGCTCCGACTCCTTCTCCTTCGTCACCCCGTACGGCACCTGCTCCATCGAGGAGATGTACGAGTTCGTCGACAAGATCGGCTTCACCCCGGTCGAGACCATCACCTGTGCCACCCTCAACGGTGCCAAGATGTGCCACATCGAGGACGAGACCGGTTCCATCGAGGCCGGCAAGTGCGCCGACCTGCTGGTCGTCAACGGTGACGTCGCCGCCGACATCCACGTGCTCAACACCGACAACATGGACGTCATCATGAAGGACGGCTGGATTGTCGAGGCTGGCACCTTCGGCGAGGCAAACAAGTACAGCGCCTAAGCTACCGTTCATCGATGGCTTGATGTAAAACACAGTATTTGATTGCATAATGCAATGGAGAGGGTCGCTTGCGGCCCTCTTTATTGCTATGGGGCGCGTCAGTAAGAAGGAGATGACGGTGGATCTCAATAGGCTGATTCTGGGCAAGAGCTACAACTCTACCAAGGTCTTTCGTACCGCTCAGCATGTGGTTCAAGCCATCTTGCTCGGTATTGTTGTTCCGCTGCTTATCCTGCTGCTCATCTGGGATCTAACCGATAATCCCAATCCCGTTCCGGCCGTTGTCGTCATTGCCGGCTTGGTCATGCTGTGCTTCTTCTTCTCGTACGTCTTTGTCGTTCCCGACGACCTCACATCGAGCGCAACCGACCGCACGCTCGCCATCGCTTCAAAAATATTCGCCTACACGTCGCGCGGCCTTACGCCCGAAGCTGCCCTGGGCGCCTCTAAGATCATCCTGTCCGAAACTATCGCCTCTGCCATCTGCTTTACCGACGGCAAGCAGGTGTTGGCAAGCTGGGGCGAGGACTCGGCAAAATGCCCCGCGGGCACCCCGGTGGTACTGCGGACTACGCTCAACGTGATCAACAGCGGTGAGCAAATCGTGTTCTCGCGCGATGCCTCGACCGAGACGGGTGGCTACTTTCCGCGCCTGCGCGCCGGTATTGTCGCACCGCTTACCGTGCGCGGGCATTGCGTGGGCACGCTCGAGCTGTATTATCCCCGTCTGAGCAGCATCGATATGCGCCAGACGGCGCTTGCCTCGGGCTTTGCCGACCTCATTTCCACGCAGCTTGCGAGCTTTGAGCTTGAGCGCCAGGACGAGCTTACGGCCCGCGTGGAGCTGCGTGCCTTGCAATCGCAGGTCGATCCTCATTTTCTGTTTAACACCATCAGCACCATCGTGTCGCTCGTACGTACCGAGCCGGACAAGGCAAGGTCGCTGCTGATCGACTTTTCCAATTACTACCGTCAGACGCTTTCTGATTCCGATACCCTCACAACGCTCGAGCACGAGGTGGAACAGGGCACTCGCTATATCAATCTTATGCAGGCTCGTTATGGCGACGGCCGTCTGCGCGTCTCGGTCGATATCGACTTTGAGGTGCGCGATTGCATGGTGCCGCCGTTTATCTTGCAGCCGTTGCTCGAAAACTGCATCAAGCACGCGCAGCGCGAGACCGAGCCGCTTTCTATTCATGTTAGGGCTTTCGAGACCGATGACGGTTTGGAGATCATCGTCGAGGACGATGGCATCGGTATGAGCGAAGAAGTCTGCGCGCATCTGTTTGAGCAACATCGCCTGGAGGAGCCCGAGAGCATTACCGCCGACGGTTCCATCAAACGAGGCTGCGGCTTGGCGCTCTTTAACGTACTTCAGCGCATCCATTTCTTTTACGGAGAAGATTCCGGCATGCGCGTGAAGTCCCAGGAGGGCGTGGGAACGCAGGTCATCGTCGAGCTGAACGGCGAGCCGCATGAGCCGGCGCCGTTGACGGCGTAGCACGCGGTTGGATTGAGAGAAAAAGAGGGGAAGCACATATGTCCGAAGGCTGGAACATCTTGGTGGTTGATGACGAGCCTCCCATTAGGGCTGAGCTACGCTATCTGTTGGAAAAGGATGCGCGTGTGGGTCAGATTGCCGAGGCGGGCAATGTCACCGAAGCCGTGGAGTCGATTCTGTCGAACAAGCCCGACGTGCTGTTTTTAGACATTACCATGCCCGGTCGCTCGGGAATTGAGCTTGCCGAGACGCTGCAGAACCTAAAGACGCCGCCGGTGGTTGTGTTTGTGACGGCGTTTGCCGAGTATGCGGCCGATGCCTATAACCTCGATGCGGTCGACTATGTCGTCAAGCCGGTCGAGGACGCACGCCTGTCAAAGGCACTCGACAAGATCGAGACAGCCTTGGGTGCCCGTCGTGTTATCCATGCTCCGCGCCAGCCTTTGCGTCTGACGGTGGACCGCGGGGGAAAAAAGGTTTTCATTCCCGCCGCAGACGTCTGCTACTTTGAGGCGCGCGCCGATTTTTGCAACGCCATCTGCGCCGAGGGAACATACCTGATCAATGAGTCGATCTCTTCGCTCGAGCGTCGGCTGGACTCCGAGGGCTTTATTCGCGTTCATCGCAGCTACCTGGTCAATTTGGAAGACGTGCACAATGTTGAGATTGGCTCCACGGGGTTGATGGAGCTCAGGCTCGACCGCGTGAACTCGACGGTGCCGGTGTCCCGTCGTCGTGCCGCCGAGATTAAAGCACACTTGGGGCTTGCGTAGACGGTCTGCATGCCGTCGTTTACCATCGCAGGTTTGGCATGGGCGCGCGGTGGGCATAATGGGTGGCATCGAATGAAATCGAAAGGATCATTATGCCCGCGCTTATCACCCATCATCTGTTTGGCGAGGAAAGCATCGACCGTCTTCCACAGGGCGTCATCACGTCCGATGAAGAGCGCATTGCCTTTATCTTGGGCAACCAAGGCCCCGACCCGTTCTTCTTTCACATTCTGACACCGCGTGTTCCCGACTGCACGCTGCTGGCGCAGGTCATGCATCGGTCGCGCATGTCTCGCCAGTTCGCGTGCCTACGCGACGGCGTGTCGCATCTGCTGCCGCGCGACGCCAGCTTGGGTCGCGCCTTTGCGCTGGGCCTGCTGTCTCATTACGTGCTCGACCGCAACGCTCATCCCTTTGTCTATGAGCAGCAGTTTGGCATTGTCGAGTCCGATTCAGAGCTTGAGGATTCGAGCAGTCAGGTCCATGCCGTGATCGAGAGCGACCTGGATGTGCTGATGCTGCAGCTTAAACGCGATGGCGCTACGGTTGACGATTACCCGCCGGCGGGCGAGATCGTCACCACTGATCGCATCAATCGCGTGGCCGGCGTGCTGATGAGCTATGTTGCCGGACGCGTGTACGGCATTGACATTCCGGCGGGGGAGTACGGTGCTGCCGTTGCCAATATGCAGCGACTTTACCGCGCGATTGAGCCGGCCGGCTCCGCAAAGACGCGCGCGATCTCGCTGGTTGAGGGCTTGGTGCACGATTACTCGCTGCTCGACGGCCTTGCTCATCGCGTGACGACGGAGTTGCCCGAGCGCACCGGTAACCTGGGCCATCTGACATGGAAGAATCCCTTTACCGACGAGGTCTCGAACGAGAGTTTCCCCGAGGTCTTTGATCGCGCGCTGGGCGATTACGAGTGCACGGTCGCACGTTTTATCGAGACCGGTGACATGGATGCCGTGACCAGTCACGTCAACTACAGCGGTCGCGTGCTCAATGCCGATGAGGAGTTCGACCGCGAGGAATAGGGCCCGTGCGTGCCCCTTTGCCGAATCCTTACCGGCGGTTCTGGACAATTGGGGTACGATGAACTAACTGCATATCGGGCGAATACGAAGGGTCCCTGTCCATGAAATACACCAAGCTCGAGCGTAACTGGGTTATGTATGATGTGGGCAATTCGGCCCTCGTGCTGCTCAATACCTCGGTGGTGCCCATTTACTTTAACGCCATCAATACCGGCGCTTCCTCGGCCGACCTGGTGGTCGCCTGGGGCAATGCACAGACGATCGCCTCGCTGGTCATCGCCATGCTCATGCCCATTCTGGGCGCACTTGCCGACTACGCTGGCAACAAAATCAAGTTCTTCTTGGGCTTTTTCCTCACGGGCCTGGTTCTTTGCCTGGCGCAGGCTATCCCAATGTCCGCCATGGCATTTTTGACCGTGTACGTGCTGTGCACCATCGGCCTTAACTCTTCTATGACGTTCTACGACGCCATGCTGCCCGACGTTACCACCGACGAGCGCATGGACGCCGTGTCCAGCTCGGGTTATGCCTGGGGCTACATCGGTTCCACCGTGCCGTTCGTCATCTGCCTGGCGCTCATCATGGGTGGCCCCGCTCTTGGCGTCCCCACCATGCTGGCAACGCGTCTGTCTTTTATCATCACTGGTGCCTGGTGGCTCATCTTTACCCTGCCGCTCATTCACACCTATAAGCAAAAGTATGGTCGCGAGCGCGGTCCCGAGGACACCATCGGCCACATCGTTGGCGGTGTGTTCTCCGAGGTCGGACACACCATGCGCGAGATCGCCCACAACAAGACCGTGCTGGTCTACATGATTGCGTTCTTCTTCTATATCGATGGCGTCCACACGGTCATTTCCATGGCTACCAGCTACGGCTCGGCTTTGGGCATCGATTCGACCCAGCTGGTACTGGCGCTGCTCGTTACGCAGTTCGTGGCCTTTCCGTCCGCCATCATCTACGGCAAGCTCGCCGGACGCGTGGGCACGCTCAACATGATCCTGGTGGCGGTCGCCGCCTACATGGGCATTGTGCTGTTCGCCGCGTTCTTCCTAAAGACCGCCTTTGAGTTCTGGGTGCTTGCCATTATGGTCGGCCTGTTCCAGGGCGGCGTGCAGGCGCTCAGCCGTAGCTACTTTGGTCGCATTATCCCCAAGGAAAAGTCCAACGAGTACTACGGCTTCTTTGACATCTTTGGTCGTTATGCAAGCGTCATGGGTACCTTCCTAGTGTCGGTCGTTACCTCGCTGACCGGCAACCCGCCGCTGGGCGTCCTTTCTATTGGCGTGCTGCTGATCGTTGGCTTTATGCTGCTGGTTCGCCTGTCCCGCATGACTCGGGCAGCAGAGCATGCCGCATAGGAGCGAGCGGCTATTGTGCCTGTCCACGGTACTCTTTTGGGGTTATCCGCAATAAACATTGCGACTTGCGAGCAATGATTTGCCCAAGTGGGTATGATGGAATCAGCTAGGTCGCGGGGCGTCGCCTGTGTTTGGCGGCGTCCCGTTTTTGTGTTGCAGGGAGGGTAAGGCATGAACGCCACAGTCGTGATTCCAACGTATTGGGCGGGCGATGACGCTTGCGCAAACGCCCCTGGCACCTATGACCATTCGACGCGACTCAACGCCGACAATCCCGAACTCGACCGCTGCCTGGCCTCGCTTGAGCAGGTACGTGACATCCCGCGCATCATCCTTTTGGTGGTCTGTCCCGTTTCTGCCACAGCCGATGTGTCGCTGCGCGTGCACGAGATTGTCGACGCGCATCCCACGCTCAAGGTCACCGTTGTCACCAACACCCAGGCCTCGCGCATCGCAGACCGGGTTGCTCAGATCGCGCCCAAGGGTTCGGGCGAGTGCGTGAGCCTGCGAGGCTACGGTGCCATCCGCAATATGGGGCTAGCCTGCGCCGCTGTGCTGGGGCATGACGCGGTTATCTTCTTGGATGACGATGAGACTGTCATCGACGCCGACTTTATGAAGCGCGCGACCTATGCGTTGGGGCAGCAGACGCGTCAGGGCTTGCCGATCTTGGTCAAGAGCGGCTATTTCTACGATCGCGACGGCTCGCCGCTGGCTCCCACGGACAAGGCGGGCATCTGCCATCGTTGGTGGACCAAGCGCATCGAGTTCAACCGTTGGATGAAAAAGGCGCTTTCGGGCACCCGCATCTCGCGCTCCAACTACGTGTGCGGCGGCCTGATGGCCCTGCACGCCCGCGCCTTTACGCGTGTGGCCTTTGACCCGTTTATCACCCGCGGCGAGGACTTGGATTACCTCTTTAACATGCGCATGTTTGGCTACGACGTGTGGTTCGATAACGAGTGGACCGTGCGCCATCTGCCTCCGGAGTCCGAAAAGCGCTCACCGCGCTTTATGCAGGATGTATACCGTTGGTACTACGAGCGGGCCAAGTTGACATTCGCCGCGCATCAAAAGGAGCTCATTCCCGTTACGGCGGCATCGCTCATGCCCTACCCGGGCCCGTGGATTTCGCGCGAGCTCGACGACCGCGTGCGCAAGACCGCTATGGTCCGCAGCGTGTTTACCCGCGAGCATGAGGGCTACCTGCGCATCTGGCGCCATGGTATCGACGAGGCAAAGGCCTATGCGCGCCAAAACGCTGCAAGCTACCTGCGTTTCCAGAGCTTTTGGCCCAAGATCATGGACGGGCTTTGGCGTGACGCACAACTGATCAGTATCCTGGAGGGGGCCGAATGATCGACCGCCGCGCCCAGCGCGATAGTTCAATATCAATCTTTCGCATCATTGCCGTTGCCTGCGCCATTTGTGTGCTGGTGTACTTTATTTTTGCCTTGGTGACCGGTATCGAGCCGATCGCCACGGTGATTGCCTGCGCGCTGCTGTGCATCTTTCTGTGCATCTTTATCTTTTTGACGCTCAATCCCGATTCGGTGCGCTCCCAGTACACCGAGGAGACGCTCTCGGTGGCCTCGGCCATGCTCGAGGACATTAAGGGCGGTCTGACGCAGGAGTCGGCGCGTTTGGTGTGCCGGCGCATTTTGCCCGAGACGCGCGCCATGACGGTGGCCATCACCGACGAGGGCAACGTGTTGGCCTGCGCAGGCGAGTTTGAGGAAAAACTACTGCCAGATTCTCCCATCCACACGCTTGCCACACGCTACGTTATCGAACATGGCATCGTGCAGTCGTTCAACCGTATGGTGGATGTCGTGGGCTCGGATGGCTCGCACAACCAAGTCCCCGCCGGCATTATCGCCCCCATCAAGGTGGGCGATCGTACCGTCGGCACGCTCAAGTTCTACTACAAGACCCCGCGCGCCGTCGACCGTACCCAGTACGCGCTTGCCTCGGGCTTTGCCGAGATCTTGTCCACGCAGCTCGCCATCCACGAGCTCGAGGTGCAAAAGGAACTCACGGCGCGCGCCGAGGTGCGTGCGCTGCAGGCGCAGATTAACCCGCACTTCCTGTTCAACACGCTGAACACCATTGCATCGTTTACGCGCACCGACCCGCTGCGGGCCCGCGAACTGCTTCGTGAGTTCTCATCGTTCTATCGTGCCACGCTCGACAACTCGGGATCGCTTATTCCGGTCTCGCGCGAGGTCGCACAGACCAAGCGCTACCTTACCTTTGAGAAGGCCCGCTTTGGCGAGGACCGCGTGCTTGCGACGTTCGATGTGTCCGAGGACGTGGAAGATACGCTGGTGCCGGCGTTCGTGATCCAGCCGATTGTCGAGAACGCCGTGCGTCATGGTATGGGCGATGACGACGCCCTGAGGATCGACGTGACCGTTCACCAAGACGGCGAGGATGCAATCTTGATTGCCGTGGCCGATAATGGCGTGGGCATGGATGAGGGTACCGCCGCCAGACTGTTTGACGAGCGCTCTGCCCGTCCCGACGCCAGCTCTCCCCAGGGTGGCGGCGCCGGTGTGGCCATGCACAATATTTCGGAGCGCATCCATCGCTTTTATGGGCCGCACTCCTATACGCGTGTCGAATCGGCGCCGGGCAAGGGCACCAAAGTGCTCCTTCATCTTGATTTGTCAGAGAGCATCTTCGACATTCAAGAGTAAAATAAAAGGCTACGGGCTCAACGTCATGCGACGGATGCCCGGCGTAGTTAGTTGACGAAAGGTTTTATCCCTATGCTGCGTGCGATGATTGTGGATGATGAGGCGCCGGCTCGCTCGGAGCTTCGCTTCCTGCTCGAGCAAACGGGCAAGATCGGCACGATCACGGAGGCGTCGAGCGTCCGCTCCGCCATCGAGATGCTTATGGAAAGTCGCGTGGATGTCGTGTTTCTCGATATCTCGATGCCCGGTGCCTCGGGCCTGCAACTTGCCGAGGCGCTGCATAAGCTCAAAAATCCGCCGGCGATCGTGTTTGTGACTGCGTATAGCGACCATGCGGTCGAGGCATTCGACGTGGATGCCGTCGATTATCTGATGAAGCCGGTCGAGGAAGCTCGCTTGGATCGCGCGATCGAGAAGGTCATGCAGCGCGCCAAGCCGGTCACGGACAGCAAGGTGACCATCGAGCGTATCCCGGTGGAAAAGGGCGGCCGCAAGGTGCTCATTCCCGTGGACGACATTCGCTTTATCATGGCCAAGGACGATTACTCCTGCATCTATACCGTCGATGATCGCTTTTTGTCGACGACCTCGCTGGCGCAGTTTGAGGCCAAGCTCTGCGACTTTGGCTTCTTCCGTGTTCACCGTCGCTATATCGTCAACTTGGCGTGCGTCACGGACGTCGAGACGGTGCCCTCGGGCGCCATCCAGCTGGGCATTACGGGCGTCGACGAACGCGTGCCGGTTTCGCGCCGCCGCGTCGTGCCGCTCAAGAAGGCCCTGAGTCTCTAGCACACTGGCCCCGCAGCCCTGTAGACCCATCGTCTGCGGAGCCGTGGGGCCTTTTTTGTATGTATCTGCCGAATCGTTTTTTGCGGAAGGGATCCCATGAACAGTGCAAGCGCCAAGCGCATCGACATCATCTCGGACACCCACGGCTATCTTTCGCCTGCGCTCCTGGATGAGCTTGAAGGCGCAGACCTGATTATCCACGCCGGCGACCTCACGTCAGAGATGGACTACGAGCACCTATGCACCATCGCCCCCGTGCGGGCCGTACTGGGCAACAACGATTACTACCGCGACTACGGTCCCGATGTAGACCGTCTTGCGCTCTTTACCTACGAAGGCCTCAAATTCGCCGTAGCCCACTACCGCGAAGACCTTCCGGTGGGATCCGTAGACGTAGCCATCAACGGCCACACCCACGTAACCAAAGAAGCCCAAGTGGGCCGCTGCTTGGTCCTCAACCCAGGCAGCGCCAGCTACCCCAGAGGCACCCGAGGCCCCACCATGGCCAGAATGCTAGTAAAAGACGGCAAGATCATAAGCACCAAATTTATTGATCTAGAGTAACCACAACAAAAACGGGGGATGCAAATGCGTCCCCCGTTTCCATTTGAGCCAAAGGCAGAGCTTCAACAAAAACAATCAGACCAACCCCGCCGAGGAGCACGCGGGCTAGCCGCGCAGCGGCGCACGCCCGCAAAACTGGTTGAATAATGTGACGGCAGGGAGGGCTTCCGGGGCTGAGGGCGGGGGTTAAGTTTGTCGCGAGTTCCGCACGCAAAGGAAAGCACTTAATGTGCTTTCCGTCTTGCGCAGGACTGTAGAGCAGCAAACTTAACCCCCGCCCTCAGCCCCGGAAGCCCTCCCGGATGGCCCCAAAAAATTTTTCAAAAAAGTTGTTGCGCGCCGGACAGACTTCTGTGTATACTAATCCCCGCAGCGCACGCGAGCGGAAACAAACGCGAACGACTGCCTGGGGAGTTAGCTCAGTTTGGTTAGAGCGCCGGCCTGTCACGTCGGAGGTCGCGGGTTCGAGCCCCGTACTTCCCGCCAACGCAATTAAAGCCACGTCTTCGGACGTGGCTTTTTGCGTTTGATGCACTTTGTTTCGATAGAACGATCGCCCTAGTGCATCTTCGCCCAGAATCCCCGCGCCTTCGGGAACGCGAGTAAAATCTAATAAGTATATCTGTCTGAACAACAGCTTTGTTGCGCAACACCTGTTCTACGAGACAGGGGGGTTAGGTTATACTAAATTGCACTGTGCGCCGCATCTGATGCATTTCGCTCCAAGCGCGGCACTCAGTGGATATCCGATTTACCATTTGGATGTCCTGGCGGTCATTTAGCGTCTCGACACAAGCTCGGCCCCGGAGGTCGTTCGAGCTGTTCGTATTCCTTGAAAGGGGAAAAATGGACATATCGAGGAAGACTGATTACGCCCTTCGTATGCTGGCGATGCTTGCCGAGGATCCGGAGTGTTTGCTTTCTGTTCGCACCGCTGCCGAAGAGGTCAATGTCCCGTATTCGTTTGCCCGCTCGATTCAGCACGGTTTGGTCCAGGCCGGTATTGTGGAGAGCCTGCGTGGCGTCCACGGTGGCATGCGTCTCAAGGTTAGTCCGGACGACGTCACTATCCGCCAGGTCGTCGAGGCCGTTCAGGGTCCTATGGTTATGAACGATTGCACCGCGCCCGATGGTGACTGTGCGCGCATGGGCGCGTGCTGCTATCATCCCCTGTGGGCCGGAGCTCAGGCGTTGATGCGCGACTACCTCGATTCCGTTTCGCTCGGCGACATCGTCGCTCATCGCCAGTTCCCGGCCGTCGATCCCAAGTTCGCCGACCGCGAAGCGTTTCCCGAGTACGCCACCTGCGCGTGTGCTTACCGGGAGGAATAGCGCCGCATAAGGAGCATAGCCATGATTCAGGACCCCTTTCGTTCGATGATTCGTTCGGAAGGGGTCCTGCGTTATCGCGACCTTCCGTGGCGCCGCACACGCGATCCGTACATCATTTGGCTTTCTGAGGTCATGCTGCAGCAAACGCAGGTGCCGCGTGTGGAGGCGCGCATGCCGGTGTGGCTCGATCGTTTTCCGACTGTGCAGGCGCTTGCCCAGGCCGCGCCTTCCGATGTTTTGGACGCTTGGCAGGGCATGGGCTACAACCGACGCGCTCTGGCGCTTCATGGGGCCGCTCAACGGGTCGTAGAGGATTGGGGCGGGGAGTTTCCGCGCGAGACGCGTGACCTGGTCGCCCTGCCTGGTATTGGCCCGGCAACGGCGCAGGGTATCCGGTCGTTTGCGTTTGATCTTCCAGGTGTGTATCTGGAGACCAACGTGCGCACGGTCTTTCTACATCATTTCTTTCCCGATGTACCGGCTGTTCCCGATCGCGAGCTGGTGCCGCTGATTCAGGCCGCCTGTCCGGCGGCTCCCGGCGCGACGGCGGATGAGATTGCGCCCTTTGCCGTGCCTCAAGACGATGTCGACACACCGCGCGCGTGGTATTACGCGTTGCTAGATTACGGTGCATATCTAAAAAAGACGTTGCCCAATCCGTCCAGGCGCTCGGCGGGCTATAGTCGTCAGTCCAAGTTTGAGGGCTCGCGTCGCCAAAAGCGCGCGCATATCGTGCGTATGTTGCTGGCAGCGCGCGATGGCCAGCCGGCGGGGATTACGGTTGATGAAGCTGTTGCAGGCGTTAACGAGACGGAGACGGCAGCCGGCCGAGAGTCGGTCGATCACGATCTTGTCGCAGACATTTTGGCCGACTTGGAGCGCGAGGGCTTTTGCCGCTCCGAGGGTGACCGATGGCTAAGCGTGTAGCCAACCCGAATCTGAAGAAGAGGATTGTAAGGTTTAAATTCTCGGCTTGAGGGCATCCTAAAGACAAGGCCGCTCGAAGCCTACGGGCGGCATGTTGAAGGGAAGTACACCTATGGATTTTGAGAACTCTCAAACCAAGAAGAACCTCGAGACCGCTTTTGCCGGTGAGTCCCAGGCGCATACCAAGTATCGCTACTACGCATCTAAGGCCAAGAAGGATGGCTACGTTCAGATCTCGAATATCTTTGCCGAGACGGCGGGCAACGAGTCCGAGCACGCCAAGCTGTGGTTTAAGTATCTGCACGACGGCGCCGTTCCCGACACTCTGGACAACTTGCGTGATGCCGCTGCGGGCGAGAACTACGAGTGGACCACGATGTACGACGAGTTCGCCAAGACCGCCGAGGAGGAGGGCTTTACCGAGATCGCCGAGAAGTTCCGTGGCGTCGGTGCCGTGGAGAAGGCTCACGAGGAGCGCTACAACAAGCTTGTCGAGCGCATTGAGTCGGGTGAGGTGTTTGAGCGCGAGGGCGTGAAGGTATGGAAGTGCCTGAACTGCGGGCACCTGCATGTGGGCACCGAGGCGCCCGAGGTGTGCCCGGTTTGTAACCACCCGAAGGCGTACTTTGAGGAGCAGGTGGTGAACTACTAGCGCCGATACGAACGTGGACTGCGGGGCGCAGGGCGGGGAAATACCTTTCCCTCTCGCTCACGGCTCCGCAGGGTCGCGCGAGGCAAAGGTATTTCCCCGCCCTGCGCCCCGGCGTTGGGTCGTCGCTTGCTCGTTACTGAAAAGCTGATATTAAAGTTTGTGTGCCGCCCCTTATGGGGCGGCACGTTTTTATGTGGGGACTGGTTGGGACGGCACCGTTCATGGGTGGGGTACACTGGATAGCGACTTTTAGTTTATCTACTACCTGATGGTGTGTTTTTATGGGTAAGAAGTCTCGGGCTCGGGTTGCTGCGGCGGGGACTCGCAAGGATCCTGGTCGTCGGGTCCCTGAGGGCAAAAAGGCCGATCGTGCCGAGAAGGACAAGAAGGTCGGCGCACATGCTCATCCTGAGTGGGCGCCTCATTTGAATACGGCGAGCGAAGACCTGACTGCCAAACTGTTTACGATGGTCGAGGTCATCTTGGGCGTGGTGCCTGTTGTAGTCATTGGTCTGTTCCTGGCCTCTAAGGATGCCACGAGTGTGGATAAGCTCACCGATGTCTTTTCTCAAGACCCCTCGATGGTGGTTGCGTTTATCTCTGCGTGCCTACAGCCGTTTGTGGCGTACATGCTGTACATGATTTATCGCAAGTACTGCGAGGGCGATGCGGGCTTTGCCGCCGGCAACCTGATCGGCCTCTTGTGCTCTGAGATTTTGCTGCTCAATGTTCCCGGCGTCATCGGCATGGGCATCTTGTTGTGGCGTGTCTGGCGCAACGTCGCCCCGCACTTTGAGAGCTGGTTGTTTGAGCGTCGCTTTGCGGGCGTGGTGGCCGATATTGCGGGCTCGCTCGTGATTCTAGCCTTGGCGTTTCTGTGCGCCACCGCTGCCCGCGGTCTCGCGGGCATGTAGTCGGTCCTCACCGACCACGGGGCGCAGGGCGGGGAGACACCTTTCCCTCTCGCTCACGGCTCCGCAGGTCGCGCGAGGCAAAGGTGTCTCCCCGCCCTGTGCTCCGGCTTCGGGCCGTCGCGTGCTCGCTACTGAAAAACTGATAAGAAGTTAGCATGCCGCCCCTTTTGGGGCGGCACGTTTTTGTATGGGGTCCCGGTCTCCACAATTTCCGTCAAGCTTTTGGTTAGATTTTGGTCAGTTGGCGTAAGGGTGGAAGGCCAAAAGATTGCTGGCGAAAAAAGCTCAGAGAAAGTGCTGGTAGGGGAGTTGTTGAGCTTTTCGACAGCTTTTGAGCAAAAGAAACTTTGTGGCTATTGCCGGCGATTGCGTTGTCGCGGTCATGGCGGTGCGGGATGCTGGTCGTAAGCGTCGAATGCTCCGATTTTGGAGGCCAGCATGGACCTGTTTCTTGAGACCCCGCAGCAACAAGCCGAGCGCATGTTGCGCCAACAGCAACGACTCATGGAGATGCAAATGCAAGGGGCGGCCGTTCAACCTCCTGCACAAAACGCCGCACCTGCGGTATCGTCTGTGGGCGAGGTAGACCCAGGAGCATATTCCGTACAACAAGATTCATATGCGCAGGAGCTTGCGTTCGACAAGCGCCGCACGCGTCACCGCCGCGTGGGCCAGCGCCTGCGCACGTTAGCGATGATTGTGCTGATCCCGTTGGGACTCGCGGCAATCTTCTTGGCCTCATATGCCTTCACGTGCATTCTCAACGGTGCCTCGCCCAGCGAAGTGCTCCAACATCTGTCGGCCCTCGGCCAGCGCCTAGGCGATGTCATAACAACTATCCGCGCCGGCTGGGAGAGTTAGCGTTTGTCACATTAGGACTTCTAGGGTGTAGGGATTATCGCCACGAGTAGAATTCTTGCATCCTGTGGGTCCTGTCGTGCAACTGAATAGTATTATTAAAGATAAATAATAATAGGATTTGCTATGTATAAGCAGGATTTAGAGCAGACTCTTTTGGGCATTGACGAAGAGGCGGAGCTGGAAATAGGTCCAAGAGACGACAGGCCGAGCGTTGTATTGGTGGGAGGAAGCGCCTTCATGCTAAACGATGTGACGAATCGGTCGGTTACACATGACATTGATGTGTTTGAGGCAGACAGGTGCCTCCGCGAGATCATAGCTCGATACCCCGAGGTAAATGGTATGGCGGTGGCGTATTGTAATCAGATGTCATTCAATTACGAAGATCGTTTGATTCCCTTGGATATTGGCGCGCGTTTTATCAGGTACTTTACGCCATCCTTGGAGGACCTGGCGGTAATGAAGCTCTATGCCTACCGTCCGAACGACATCGTCGATCTTCATAGTCAGGCATTCGTCGACCGACTTGATTGGGGGCTGCTCGAACGGCTTATATTCGACGAGGGAGAAGCGCTGGCGTCGTCGCCTTCGGAGCGAAGCTATCAAGAGATGGTCTGTGCATACAGGCAATACAAAAAGGAGGTGCTCGGTTGAATCTGACCTTTGAGGGATTCTTAAAAGGCTATTGCCGAGAGCTATCCGGGCAGCAGTCGCTGAGTTTTAGAAAACTGGTTGAGCGGGCGACGACGGTTGCACCGCGCGTGGCGGAGCCTCTGTTTTTGCTCGCTTTGGCGCAGGGAAAAGCTGAATACGTTCTGGGTTTATCTGAGGGCTCGTGGATGGAAGAGAGCTATCGAGGTGTTTTGTTTCTGTATGGCCAAGCGGGTAGCCTGGCATCTCTATGCACCGAGGATAAGCTCCCCAATCGTTATGCCAACGTTTGGCACGCGTATAGAGGGGTGAAAGAAAAGCCAGCGGCCGACAGAAGGGTGAACGCCCTGATGAGAAAGAGAACACTGGAAGCATTGGAGGAATCGGGTGTAACGCGCTATGGCATCTGCCGTGCTCTGCACCTGAATAAAGGAAACGTATACGCATACTTGGCCGGCGATGACTCAAAGGTGAGCAGGGAGACGGCGCGCCGCATTATGGAATATGCGGAGGAGAGGGGCACCCAAGAAGGGGCCGGGCGCGCGGTGCGTGTGGCGGGGTAAGATTAATCGCGGTTTTGATTGATAATCGATTGGGTTTGTTGGGCGGAGTCTATGTCTGCTATTGATATTGCGCTTGTTGTGATTGCCTTGGTAGCGGTGGGAGTTGCTGTGGTTTGCGCCCTGCAGCTTAAAGGCCTTCGTGCCGAGTTGCGAGAGCGTGGCGGCAACGACGCGGAGGCGCTCGCGGCGCTCGAGCAGGCCAACAGCGCGCTCGATGCCCTCAACGTCGCGCTGGCAGAAACCCGCCGCACGGCAAATGCCATCGCGCAGCAGCAGACAACCGATGCGGCCGTGGGGCAGCAGCGCTACCTGACCATTGCGCGCGAGTTCTCGCAGGCCGGCGACCGTATGGATGACCTGCGCCGTGAGACGGCTCAACAGCTTGGCGCCAACCGCGAGGGCATCGAGCACCGCCTGGACAAGGTGCGCGAGACGGTCGATGCCCAGCTGGGCGCCATCCGCAAGGATAACAACGTTCAGCTCGACCAGATGCGCGCGACGGTGGACGAGAAGCTTTCCCGTACGCTCAACGATCGTCTGTCCGCATCGTTTAAGCAAGTGAGCGACCAGCTCGAGGCCGTGTACAAGGGGCTGGGCGACATGCAATCCATCGCCACCGGCGTGGGTGACCTTAAGCGCGTGCTGGGCAATGTGAAGGCGCGTGGCATTTTGGGCGAGGTGCAGCTGGGCGCAATCCTGGCGGACATCCTTACGCCCGACCAGTATCTGGAAAACGTCGCCACCAAGCCTGGTGCCTCGGAGCGCGTTGAGTTTGCCGTCAAGCTGCCGGTAGACGAGGGCGATCCCGTGCTGCTGCCGATCGACTCCAAATTCCCGGGCGATGCATATGAGCATCTGCTCGACGCCCAGGAGTCGGGCGACGCGGAGACCGTCGCCGCTGCGCGCAAGACGCTCGATGCGATGGTGAAGCGCGAGGCCAAGGACATTTGCGAGAAGTACCTGAGCGTGCCCGCGACGACCAACTTTGGCATTCTGTTCGTGCCGTTTGAGGGCCTGTACGCCGAGGTCGTCAGCCGCCCCGGGCTTATCGAGACCCTGGGCCGCGACTATCACGTCAACGTTGCCGGCCCCAGCACCATGGCGGCCATCCTCAACAGTCTGCAGATGAGCTACCAGACGTTTAAGTTGCAAAAACGCACCGATGACGTGCTGCGCGTACTTTCTGCCGTCAAGGCCGAACTGCCACGCTATCAGGCGGCGCTGCGCCGCGCCCAGCAGCAGATCGAGACCGCGGGTAAAACGGTCGAGGGCATTATCACCACACGCACCAACGTTATGGAGCGCAAGCTCAAGGACATCGACGCGCTGGAAGACGCGCGGGAGGCCGACGAGATTTTGGGCTTGGAGTCCGCGGGCTTACTCGCGGGCCAGGAAGACGAGAACTAGTCGCAACGGACGGCGGGGCGCCGGCGTAAAAGCGGGGCGCGGGCGCTTTTCGCGTCGTGCGTGCCTGAAGTGCGCTTTAGTGTGCAACAATGGCGTTTCGTCCTATCAGATGCGAAAGGAAGCCCATGTCTCAGAGAAGCACCAGTCCGCTCAAACGCTCCACCGTGCGCCGCACGCTGCAGCGTTTTTGGGACGTCACGCGCACACAGCCGTTGATCGTCTTTCTCTCGGTGTTCTCGTCGGCGGGCTACATCTTTTTGCTTACGTTTGCCAACACCTACGTGATGGCCCTTATCGTCGACCGCGTCCAGGCCGGCCCCGTGGCGGGCGACCAGGTGCTTGAGGTCTTTGGTCCCTACATTCTGGCGCTCGTGCTCGTTAACCTGGTAGGCCAGATCCTCTCCAAGCTGCAGGACTACACCGTCTACAAGCTCGAGATTGCGGGCAACTATCACCTGGCGCGCCTGTGCTTTGACACGCTCTCCAATCAATCCATGACATTCCACACCAGTCGCTTTGGCGGATCGCTTGTGAGCCAGACGAGTCGTTTTATGAGCGGCTACACGGGTCTGGTGGACGTGACGGTGTATTCGCTCATTCCCACTATCACCTCGGTTGTCTGCACGGTGGCGGCGCTCGCCCCGGTGGTGCCGACGTTTACCGTGATCCTGGTGGGCATCATGGTCGTCTACATTGCGTTTGTCTGGCTTATGTACAAGCGCATCATGCCGCTTTCGGCCGCGACGTCCGCCGCGCAGAACAAGCTGTCGGGTGTGCTGTCCGACGCGGTCACGAACATCCTGGCCGTCAAGACCTGCGGGCGCGAGGACTTTGAGCACGACCTATTCGATACCGCCGACCGCGCCGCGCGCGATGCCGAAACGGTTTCGATGCACGCCATGATGCAGCGCAACTTTACGACCTCGGGCCTTATCGTCATCACCATGGCTGTGGTGAGCGTGTTCGTGGCGGGCGGCAACGCATGGTTTGGCATCTCGGCCGGCGCGCTCGTCATGATCTTTACCTATACGTACAACCTCACCATGCGTCTGAACTACGTGAGCTCCATGATGCAGCGCATCAACCGCGCGCTGGGCGACGCCGCCGAGATGACGCGCGTGCTGGACGAGCCGCGTCTGGTGGCAGACGACGAGAATGCCCCCGAGCTCAAGGTGCGCGAGGGCGCGATTGATTTTGAGCACTTGAGCTTTGCATACCGTGACGCCGCGGCGGGCGAGAGCGTGTTCAACGACCTGACGCTCCATGTGGCGGCGGGCCAGCGCGTGGGCCTGGTGGGCAAATCGGGCTCGGGCAAGACGACGCTCACCAAGCTGTTGCTGCGCCTGGACGACGTGCAGGGCGGGCGCGTGCTCGTGGACGGCCAGGACGTCTCGCGCTGCACGCAGCAGAGCCTGCGCCGCCAGGTTGCCTACGTGCCGCAGGAGGCGCTGCTGTTCCACCGCTCTATTCGCGAAAATATCGCCTACGGTCGTCCCGACGCTACCGACGAGCAGATTCGCGATGCCGCGCGCCTGGCAAATGCCCTGGAGTTTATCGATCGTCTGCCCCATGGCTTTGACACCATGGTGGGCGAGCGCGGCGTTAAGCTTTCGGGCGGCCAACGCCAGCGCGTGGCCATCGCCCGTGCCATTCTCACTGACGCGCCGATTCTGGTGCTCGACGAGGCGACGTCTGCCCTGGACAGCGAGTCCGAGGCGCTGGTGCAGGAGGCGTTCGAGAACCTGATGCGCGGCCGCACCTCCATTGTGGTGGCGCATCGCCTGTCCACCGTGGCGGCGCTCGACCGCATCGTGGTGCTGGCGGACGGCGAGATTGTCGAGGACGGTACGCATGCGCAGCTCGTTGAGGCAGGCGGCGAGTACGCAAGCCTGTGGGGCCGCCAGACCGGCGCATTTTTGGAGGCTTAAAGCCCCCGTACGTGGGACAATCGTTTCCGTGAAGTTTTGTTTCTGCCGAGCCGAGGAGTCGTTATGCCACGCGAGACCAATGCCGCCAAACGCGAGCGCGCCATCGAGGTGTGCGAGCGCCTTAACCGTCGCTATGGCCCGGTCGAGTGCTTCTTGGACCACGAGAATCCCTTTAGGCTGCTCATCGCGGTACTGCTCTCGGCGCAGACGACCGACGCGCAGGTCAACAAGGTGACGCCCCAACTGTTTGCCCAGTGGCCAACGCCCGAGGCCATGGCCGGGGCAAGTGTGACCGACGTGGCGGACACCATTAAGTCACTCGGCTTTTATAAGAGTAAGGCCAAGCATGCCGTGGAGGCCGCGCAGATGATCGTTGCCGACTACGGCGGCGAGGTACCGGCCGACATGAAGGAGCTTGTAAAGCTGCCGGGCGTGGGGCGCAAGACAGCGAACATCGTGCTCAACGTGGGGTACGGCATCGTGGAAGGCATCGCGGTGGATACGCACGTCAACCGCATCGCGCACCGCCTGATGCTGAGTCCCAAGACGCACGCCAAAGAGCCGCTCAAGACCGAGCAAGATCTGCTCAAGATTTTGCCGCACGAGTATTGGGAGTCGGTCAACCACCAGTGGATTACCTTTGGCCGCGAGATCTGCGACGCCCGCAAACCTAAGTGCGACGAGTGCCCACTGGCAGACCTTTGCCCCAGCGTGCGCGTGACGGGGTAGGGCCCGGCACGTTTTGCCGGCGTCCGAAGGCTTTGGCCAATGTTGCGCAACACATTTGGGTCGCGAGGGCTCAATATGATGACGGCAAATGCCGTTTGTTGTAAGGGGATGCCCGAATATGTTTTGCACCAAGTGTGGCTCCGAGATGCCCGACGGAACCGATTTTTGCACGAACTGCGGGGCGCGCATGGGCGCTGCCTCTCCGGCGGCCGCGCCTGCTGAGCCCGCATCGATGCCGGCGGCAGGGATGCCTCCCGTGCAGAAGAAGTCACATAAGCGCGCGGTGATTGTCAGCATGTGCGTGGTGGGCGTGCTCGTTGCCGGCGGTGCCGCTCTGGCGCTGACCGGCGTGCTGGGGCCGCTTGGGCAGGGCAATTCATCGCAGATTACGGTACTTGGGTCCGACGAGGGTTCTGCCGAGCACAAGGACAAGGGAAGCGCCAAGGAGAAGCCTGCCGCCGACGAGGATGAGGCGGAAGAGCCCGCGCAGACGGGCAGCAGCGTAAAGGTCGACCTCAATGACCAGGCAACCTATGCCGCCGCGAACCTGTTCCTGTCGAACTTTACGGAGGAGCACTTCGATCGGGACTGGTATCAGACGGGCGGCTTCGATTCGACTGACGGACTTTCTGATGACGGGAAATACAAGCTGGTTAAGTTCATCTGGTGCCATTTTATTGACAACGCGCCGTATCGAATCGAGAAAGGCGACTATGACAACGGTAATAGCCAGCGTGTGGCGACTGAAGTGATCAATAGGGAACTCAATCGCTTGACGGGTCTGACGCTTTCCGATGCCGATATGACTTATGACAGAACGCCGGAGGGGCAGGCGATTCCTGATTCGGCCGAAGCGCATGGTGGGTATTTGTATCTGAAACAGGAATATGGCCAGGGAAATTACAACCCACCGTGTGCCATCGTTACGGGCGCGACTGACCTTGGCGACAACATCTACGAGCTCACCTATGAGGTCTACAGTGCTGGCGGCATGTTACTTCCTTCCGACATCCCCGAGGGCACCTACGGCCTGCCAAAGGACCAGTTCATCGCCGCAATTCAAGCGGACGCATCCAGGGGCCGTACCGAGACTTGCACGGTCCGCGTCGCGCAGGGTGACGGCGCTCCGATCTTCACACTGCTTAAAATGGGCGTCTACGACTAGACTCGGCGTATAGCTCACTCTGATAGCGCCAGACGGCTTGCCCGTCTGGCGTTTTTTGCGGGGCTGGGCATGCGCTTGAGCTGGAGTATTTGTCGCCTCCTGCCGCCTCATGCAAAAATGTGTTGCTAATTTAGAAGCCTATTCAAGCGCGCCGAAGTCGTGCGTGCTGGCGTAGCATGAGCAAAAAAATCAAGCAATGGAGGACAACGTGGCAACATTGAAGACGCGAGAGCTCGAAGATTATTTTGAACGCATCGTACGCACGCGCGAAGGTGACCTACCTGGTCGTCGCAAAGGCGACGAATACTTGTCTCAAACCCATGCGCTCTACCACGGAGATCCTGCGCCCTGGGCTTTAACGTCAAAGATATTCGATAAGGATATGACGGCGCTTCTTAAGGAGGCGGCCGAGCGCATGTACGTCATTATGGACAAGGTGACGCGGGCGTTTTGTTCCGATGCCTCCGTGCGTGCATGGTTCCGCATGGATTCGGCTTTTGCGGAGTTGTGCGCTATGGACGCCGGCTATGACTGTCAGATTCCCCTTGCGCGTGTCGATATCTTTCTTGACGAGGACTCCGGTTCGTATACGTTTTGCGAGCTCAATACCGACGGCAGCGCCGGAATGGTGGTGACCGATGCGGTCTGTCAGGCGGTGCGAATGACGCCTTCCTTTGAGGAGTTTGCATCCGACCACCCAGGCTTTCGGCAGTACGATTTGTGCGGTAGCTGGATAGACGCATTGTTTGAGACCTATGCAGAGTGGAAGCTGGCCCATCCTCGCCGCACCGAGGATAGTGCACGATCGGACGACGGGGCCCGCGTTGACGAGGGGCTCTATGCACCGCAATCAAAGATATATCCCGCTTCGGTGGCAATCGTCGACTATTCGGAAAGCATCGACTTGGAAGATGCGGCTCATTTTGTCGACCTTATGAGGCGACGGGGTGTAGCCGCACGCTTTGCGGATGTGCGCGACCTGCGGATTGGCGAAGGCGAAAGCGGTGCTAGGTGCCTGTGCGATGCCGCTGGTCCTATTGATTGCGTCTGGCGGCGCGCGGTGACCGGCGAGCTGTGGGATAAGCCGTGCGACGGACGCTCGGCCTTAATCGAGGCTGCCCAAGAAGGGCTTGCATGCATCGTCGGTGGTTTTAGAACGTGGCCGTGTGCGACTAAGACCGTATTTGCGTTTTTGTGGTCTCGGGCCGGGCAGTCCTTGTTGAGCCCGGAGGAGCAGTCGTTTGTCCGGGAGCATGTGCCCTATACCGAGATTTTGGACGAAAGCACCCAGTTGTCGAGATTTGCCGAAAAGGACCGATGGATTGTCAAGCCGTGCGGCGGCTACAACGCGGTTGGCGTTGTTGCCGGCTTGGATGCCACGGAACGGGAATGGTCCCAGGTGCTTGCTCGCGCTGCTGCCGCTGGGGCGATTGTACAGGAGTATGCTCAGCAGTATCAGACTCCCTGCTTGCGCGGAACGCTTGTCGATGGGCCGCATCGAGGAGAGGCGCCCAAAGGACTCGTGGATGATCTTGGTTTTGCACCCGCATCTAATATGGAAGGCCTGTACCTGTATCGCGGCCGTTTTGCGGGCGTGTACACACGCGTCGGCTTTGCCAACACCATAGGCGAGTGGACGAGCCGCTTGAACGTTGCGAGCTTTTTTGAGGAATAGCCGTTTCTTGGGGAGCCTTCCGTGGTTGCGGCGTTCGACGTGACGGGGAGATTTTGGCGAAGCCGGCGAGTCCAGTTCTATCTGGCGTTTTTGTTGCGGGGCTGGGCGTACGCTTGAGTTGGAGTCCTCTCCATGCGCTACCATGACAGGCAACGAATTTGACGAACGACCCGCCGAGCTTGCCTCGGCGGGCTTTTGGCGTTGCGATGCCGGAGGAACAGCATGCTCATTCACCGTATAGCCGCGCAGCTCTACACTGCCGAGGCCTTGCAGACCGTCGAGGCCGGGCTCGATTCTGGCGAGGACGTGACGCTGGCCGTGTCTCAGTCGGGCCGAACGCTTATGGCCGCCGCCCAGTTTGCGCGTCGTCCGCGCCCCACGGTCTACATCGTGAGTGGTGAGGATGCGGCCGATCGCGCCGCACGCAGTCTGGCCGCCTATGTGGGCCTGGCGCACGTGTGCCGCTTTCCCGAGCGCAAGGACTACCCCTGGCGCGAGCAGGCGCCCGACGACGCTGTGGTGGCCCAGCGCTGCGAGGCGCTCGGGCGCATCGTGCGCGGGGACAACTGCATCATGGTCGCCTCGGCCCGCGCACTGCTGCGCTGCGTGCCGCCGGTCGAGAGCCGCTACTGGGAGTCCACTACTTTTGCGGTGGGCGAGGAGATTCCTTTTGACGAGGTGCCGCAGCGTCTGGTGGGCATGGGCTACACCAATGCCGGCGCCGCCGACGCGCCCGGCCTGTTCCGTGTGCACGGCGACACCGTCGAGGTGTTTCCCGCACAGGAAAAGGCGCCCGTGCGCATTGAGTTCTTTGGCGACGAGATCGACCGCATCCGCCGCATGGTGAGTTCAACGGGCCAGACCATCGGCAACGAGGACAGCATCGAGATCTTCCCCTGTCGCGAGCTGGCGCTTACCGACGAGGCCGTCCACAACATGCATGTGGCGCTCTATCGCGCCAGCCAGGACGACAGCAAGTTGGCGGCGCTGCTCGAGATGGTGGATGCGCGCATCGTCACGCCCGAGCTCGACCGCTTTTTGCCGGTGATGTACGGCCAGACCGTGAGTCCGCTGTCGCACGTGAGCGGCAAGGCGCTCGTGGTGCTGTCCGAGCCGCGCTCGCTGTTCGACGATTGCCTGCGCGCCTACGAGGATATCGAGGCACGTGCCGGCGAGGCGGGGGTCGACCGTCTGGACGGCCTGTACGTGCGTGCCCAGCAACTCGACTTTGGTTCCCAGCAACGCCTGAACTATGTGAGCCTCATCCGTGCCGGCGGTGCGGTGACGGCAGAGCTCAAGATTGAGCAGCCGGCCATTGCGGGCTCGGACAATCGCTTTATGACGCGCATCCAGGAAGTCGTGGGCAAGCGCTATGCCTGCGTGTTTGCCATCCCCGACCGCGGTGCGCGCGAGTCGATGGAGCTCACCTTTGGCGACGAGGGCATTACCTTTGAGGAATCGCTGACGGCCGCGCCCGAAAACGCAGGCGTCATTGGCGAGCGCGTGCGCGTGGCGGCGGCGGATTCCGCCGACCGTGCCGCACGCCAGGAGGCCCATGCTTCCATTCGCGAGCGCCGCGCCGACGCACTCAACGCCCGCTCGCTCGAGGCGGGTGCCGCCCAAGCTGCCGCCGGTGCTGCCGTGCCCACCATCTCGCGCGGGCGCGTGACTTTTGTCGATGCCGCCCTACCGCAGGGCGTAGTGGTGCCCGATGCCAACCTGGCCGTGTTCTCGATCGCCGACCTCAACGCCCGCATGGACGCCAACCGCGCGCGCAACCGCCGCAAGGTTGACATTACGCAGATCACGTTCCCGTTTAAGCCGGGCGACTACGTGGTGCACGCCACTCACGGCATCGCGCTCTTTAGCGAGATTGCGCGCCAGGAAGTGGGCGGCAAGGAGCGCGACTACTTTTTGCTGGAATATGCCGACGGCGACAAGCTCTACGTGCCGCTCGAGCAGGTCGACCGTATCACGCGATACGTCGGTCCCGACGGTGATAAACCGCGCTTGACCAGGCTCAACACCGCCGACTGGACGCGGGCCACCAACAAGGCGCGCAAGAATGCCAAAAAGCTGGCGTTTGACCTGGTCGACCTGTATACGCGCCGCTCGTCGATTACCGGTATCGCCTGTCCGCCCGACACGCCCGAGCAGATCGAGATGGAGGAGAGCTTCCCCTACGACGAGACGCGCGACCAGCTGGAGGCTATCGCCGACATCAAGGCCGACATGGAGGCGCCCAAGCCCATGGACCGCCTGCTGTGCGGCGACGTGGGTTTCGGCAAGACCGAGGTCGCCCTGCGCGCGGCCTTTAAGTGCGTGGACTCCGGCCGCCAGGTCATGGTGCTCTGTCCCACGACCATTCTGGCCCAACAGCACTACGAGACATTCTTTGAGCGCTTTGCCCCGTTTGGCCTGGAGGTCGAGGTGCTCAGCCGCTTTCGCACCCCGGCGCAGCAAAAGCGCGCGCTCAAGGCGTTTGCCGAGGGCACGATTGATGTGCTCATCGGCACGCACCGCTTGCTTTCTGCCGATGTAAACCCCAAGAACCTGGGCATGGTGATCATCGACGAAGAGCAGCGCTTTGGTGTGCAGCACAAGGAGCAGCTCAAAAACCTGCGCGAGCAAATCGACGTGCTCACGCTCTCGGCAACGCCCATCCCGCGTACCATGCAGATGGCCACGAGCGGCGTGCGCGACATGAGCCTGATCACCACGCCGCCGACCGGGCGTCGTCCCGTGATCGTGCACGTGGGGGAGTACGACCCCGACGTGGTGAGTGCGGCGATTCGCCTGGAGGTGGGCCGCGGCGGTCAGGTGTATTACGTGTCCAACCGCGTCAAGACCATCGATGATGCCGTGGCGCGCGTGCACGAGGCCGCGCCCGAGGCGCGCGTGGGTGTGGCACACGGCAAGATGAGCCCGCGCGAGGTCGAGGACGTGATGATCGAGTTTGCGACCAAAAAGATCGACGTGCTTATCGCCACGACCATCGTGGAGAGCGGTATCGACAACGCAACGGCCAACACGCTCATCATCGAGGACTCGCAGCGCCTGGGCCTGGCGCAGCTCTACCAGCTCAAGGGCCGCGTGGGCCGCTCGGCCACGCAGGCATACGCGTACTTTATGTTCCCCGGCGAGCTGCCGCTTACCGAGGAGGCAACGGCGCGCCTGACCGCGCTTTCCGAGTTCCAGGACCTGGGCAGCGGCATGCGCATTGCCATGCGCGACTTGGAGATTCGCGGCGCCGGCTCGCTTATGGGCGCCGAGCAGCACGGCAACCTGTCGAGTGTGGGCTTTGACCTGTTTACGCAGATGCTGGGACAGGCCGTGGCCGAGGCGCGCGGCGACGACGATGCCGGCGTGGAGGCGGCGAGCGTGGGCATCAACCTGCCGGCCGACTACTTCTTGTCCGAGGAGTACATGCCGGCGGTGGACCAGCGCGTGCTCGTGTACCGCAAGCTCGCGGCGGCTGAGGACCTGGAGAGTATCGACGAGGTGCAGGAGGAGACCGAGGCTGCGCATGGCGAGCTGCCGTTGGCGGGACTCAACCTGTTCAACCGCGCTCGCATTCGTATTCGCGGCGAGCGCCTGGGGCTCGAGAGTGTCACGCTCAGCGGTGGACGCATTACCTTCCTGGGGGTTGACGTGCCCAAGAAGGTGGCCTTTGAGCTTAAGACCCGCTATGGCGCGGTGAACTTTCCCAAGAGCCGCAAACTGTCGGTGCCCTACAAGGCGGGCGCCGGCGCGGGCAGCGGCCTGGGTCGCGGTCTCGACGCCAACGACGGCACCGGCCCCGTGGCCGCGGCACTCATGCTGCTGCAGCAGTTGGGTGCTAGCGACGACGACTAACGGGTCGACGCTGCAAACGCCTCATTTGGGCAATCTGGTTCCATCGAAAGGAAAGCATGTTCGGATACATCTATAAGAAAGATGTCGCCATTATCGCGGCCGTCCTGTGCCTTTGTCTGCTCACGGGCTCGTTTTTCGATTATCAGATCTCGAGCGCGCTGTTCAACATCGGCAGCATGTACGGTCGCTTTGTCGAGGCGGCCGGTGAGCTGCCGTTCGAGCTGACGGCGAGCATCGCGGGCGTTATGCTCGTGCGCTCGGCACGCCCCGATTCCAAGGCGAGCAAGTGGCTCGCTGCGCTGGGCGTTTTGATCAACGTGGGTCTGGTCGGCTACGAGATTATCGGATCGCTGCGCGTCGGCGGCAAGCTTATTGCGTTTCAGCTGGTTCTGACGTTTGCGCTGGTCATCGCAGCCAACTTCATCGCCTATCGCCTTACGCGCACGACCGAGCCCGACGAGCTTACGCGCTGGGCGTTGATGGTGCTTGCCGTGTGGGTCGCTCAGGCCATCATCCTCAACGTCATTGTTAAGCCGTTGTGGTCGCGCCCACGCATGCGCGTGATCGAGGTCACGCCGGGGCTCAATTTTCAGCCGTGGTGGGTGATCGGCAACCCCGACAAGTGGGCCTATATCGCCGCCGGCGTGATCAGGGACGGGTTCAAGTCGTTTGCGAGCGGACACACGGCGCATGCGGCGATCGGCCTTATGCTCGCTGGGCTTCCCGCGGCAGCCTTTAAGGAAAAACCTTCGCGTCGCCGCGTGATCTTTTGGGCGGCGGTTGTTGTTGCGGCGTTCGTCGCCTTTGGGCGCATCGTGATCGGCGCGCACTTTTTGAGTGACGTGAGCTGCGGTTTTGCCCTGGTACTGGCACTTGAGTGCCTTGCCGCACGCATTGCCTATCCCAACGGCGTACAATAGCTCCGTTTGAGTCATCTGGCCGATACCCGGTAAGAGAGGATTGCCATGCTCGCGTTCAACAACGATTATTCCCACGGCGCACATCCGGCAGTGCTGCAGGCGCTCGTCGACACCAATATGGAGCCGCAGCCCGGCTACGGTACCGATGCGCACACCGAGCGTGCCAAGCAGCTTATCCGCGAGGCCTGTCAGGCCCCCGATGCCGACGTGTTTTTTCTGGTGGGCGGCACGCAGGCCAACGCGACGGTGATCGACATGTTGCTCGCGCCGTACGAAGGCGTCGTTGCTGCTGAGACTGGCCACGTCGCCTGCCACGAGGCGGGGGCCATCGAGTTTGGCGGCCACAAGGTGCTCACCATCCCCGGCTACGAGGGCAAGATGCACGCCGAGGACCTCGAGAGCTATATCCAGGTGTTCTACGAAAACGAGAGCTACGAGCACACGGTGTTCCCGGGTGCCGTGTACGTGAGCCTATCGACCGAGTATGGCACGCTGTACTCCAAGGCCGAGCTCGCGGCGATTCACGCAGTGTGCCAGAAGCGCGAGATTCCGCTGTTTGTGGATGGCGCCCGCCTGGCCTATGCGCTGGCGGCCGATGAGTGCGACATTACCCTGCCCGAGCTGGCGCAGCTATGCGACGTGTTCTACATCGGCGGCACCAAGTGCGGCGCGCTTTGCGGCGAGGCCGTGGTGTTTTGCGGCATGCACGCTCCGGCGCATCCCATTCCGCGCATTAAGCAGCACGGTGCGTTGCTGGCCAAGGGCCGCCTGACGGGCGTGCAGTTTGAGGCGCTCTTTACCGACGGCCTGTATTTTGAGATTGGTCGCCAGGCGATCGAAACCGCGCAGGCGCTTCGTCGCGTGCTGCACGAGCGCGGCTACCAGTTCTTCTTGGAGACGCCGACCAACCAGCAGTTCGTGATTCTGCCCAACGAGGACATGGCCCGCATTCGCGAGCACGCGGCGATCGAGTACTGGGAAAAGTACGACGATACCCACACGGTGGTGCGCTTTTGCACCAGCTGGGCCACGACGCAGGAGGATATCGACGCGTTGGCGGCTGTCCTGTAGCCTGATGTAATGACGAGGGGCCGCCTTGCGCTAGGTTTGGCGCAAGGCGGCCTTTGTTTTTGAGGGAGAAGGGTTGTATGACCGAGATGTCCGAGCCGACGATTCGCCTGGCGACGCCCGAAGACGCGCCGGTGTTGCTTGCCATCTATGAGCCGTATGTGCGCCAGACGGCGATTACCTGCGAATACGAGGTGCCGAGCGTTGAGGAGTTCGCCGGGCGTATTGAGCGTACGCTCAAGCGCTATCCGTATTTGGTGATGGAGTTGGACGGGCGTCCGGTAGGCTATGCCTACGTGAGTTCGCTTAACAGCCGCGAGGCATACGACTGGTCGGTCGAGACGTCGATCTACCTGGCACGCGATGTGCGCCATGGCGGGCTGGGTCGCAAGCTGCACGATGCGCTCAAGCAGTGCCTGATCGCGATGGGCATCACCAACATGTGCGCGCTCATCGCCGTGCCGCACGACAAGGACGACGAGTATCTAACGCACAATAGCCAGGACTTCCATGCCCATATGGGATATCGCTTGGTGGGCGCCTTCGATCGCTGTGCCCAAAAGTTCGGCCGCTGGTACGACATGTGCTGGATGGAGTTGGTCCTAGCCGAGCGCACACCCAACCAACCCAAACCAACCTGGTTCCCCGACCTCCCCAAACCTACCATTTAGGGACAGGTTTATTTTGGCAGGTTAGCCGATTGGCTCGGTGTATTTGGCGCGGTCGGTGCGTTGGATGCGCTTAGAGACATGGAGCGGTCGGCCGTCGGTGTCGTAGACGTAGTCGGTGATCAGGATCAGCGCCTGCCCGCGCTCGACGTTGAGCAAAAACGCCTCGTTTTGCGAGGCATAGCACACCTCAAAGGTCTTATGTCCCTGTGCCGGCGCGCGATGGAATTCTTGACGCAGCGTGGCGTAGAGCGAACCGTTGATATCGCGATCGATGAGCGACCCAAAGCTTGGCGGCAGATAGGTGGTCTCCAGGCACAGTGGCGCATCGTCCAGATAACGCAGACGGACAAGTTTGACGAGCTTACTGCCCACGGCGGCATCAAAGAACTTAGCTATGCTGCCGCCCGCCTTGGTAAAGCCCGAGTCCACCGTGCGTGTGGTGGGCTTCATGCCCTGGCCCTCGACCTGCTTGGTATAGCTCGAAAACACCAGATTGTTCTCGTGGAGCGCGGGCGTGTCGGCCACAAAGGCGCCACGCCCGCGCTCGGTGCGCACCAGGCCCTCATCAATGAGCACCTTAAGGGCGTGGCGCACGGTGCTGCGCGACAGCCCCGATTCGTCCATGAGTTCCATCTCGGACGGCAGCTTGTCTTCGCGCGCGTAGACGCCGGCGGCGATGCGGTCACGCAGCATGCCCGCCAAGCGCTCGTATTGGGCCAGTTTCTTTTTAGACGAAGCTTTCATGCGATCAACCTGTATCTAACTTGTATGCGAGTCTAATCAAGCATGTATTCAATACAACAACAAAACTGCTGGTAACGAGAAGTCGAAAACCTTACCAGCAGAATTTCTAAGTCAAATATAGCATACAACTAGTCGACATAACCAAAACATGTATGTAACTTGTATGCCATCGAGAGCATCAAACGAGAAGAAAGGCTGATGCACGATGACTACTCAGGAACAGGTTAAGGATGTCGTCTCCCAGGTTTTGGCTGACAAGGCAGACAAGGGCGGCATCAAGCGCGTCGTGTGGATTGGCGCCGGCGGATCCAACGGCGGCAACTATCCTGCCCAGTACTTTATGGAGCACGAGGCCACGCAGGTCGTGAGCTCCAGCTACACCAGCAACGAGTTCGTGCACGCAACCCCCGCCTACGTTAACGAGAACACCCTGGCCGTCGTCGTGTCCATGCGCGGCACCAAGGAGACCATCGTCGCCGCCCAGGTCGCCAAGGACCACGGCGCCAGCACCATCGCCATCTATGTTGACGAGTCCGGCCTCACCGAGGTCTGCGACTACAAGATCCAGTACGACAGCTTGGCCGTCGACGAGTCCTGCATGGGCCGCACCAACTCCGCCGTCGTGACCATGATCGCCATGGAGCTTACGCAGCAGACCGAGGGCTATGCCGAGTACGAGACCGCTATGGCCGCGTTCGACTTGGTCGACCCCATCTATCGCAAGGCCGTCGAGTACACCCGTCCGCTTGCTGCCAAGTGGGCCGAGCAGAACGCCGACAAGCCCTGCATCAACGTCATGGCTCAGGGTCCGCTCTTTGGTGCCGCCTACGTCTTTAGCATCTGCAACGTGCAGGAGATGCTGCAGATTGACTCCTGCACCATCAACACCTGCGACTTCTTCCACGGTCCCTTCGAGATCCTGGACAAGCGTACCTCGCTGTTCCAGCTCATCAGCGTCGGCCGCAGCCGCTGCAACGACGAGCGCGGCATCCGCTTCGTCAACCAGTACGGTGGCGAGCGCGTCTATCAGCTTGACGCCAAGGAGCTCGGCCTCAACGACATCAAGGACAGCGTGAGCGAGTACTTCAACCACCTGATCTTTGCCCCGATCCTCAACAACGTGTATATGCGTGCACTCTCTGCCGTTACTCACAAGGACTACATGACGCGCCGCTACATGTGGAAGCTTGATTATTAGTTACGGCGTTTTACCAAACGCCGTAACGGCTCGACGCTGCAAACCCACCTGAGCGGCAATCTGCCTTTCAGCTTCAGCGGCATGACCAGAAGGTCAATGCCGCTTCGCTTCAAGGCACCTTGCTCGCTCAGGTGGGTTTTCGCTGGCGTTGCCAAAGCATCGGCGTCGCCTTGGCCCAGATGCGGCACTTGGAGACGTTCGGCACTTGGGGACAGTCCTAGTCATTGGGGACAGGTTACTTTGCACCAAGTTGGCGCATATGAACCTGACCCCTTTGCACCAATGGGTTGTAGCGGTAGAGCAGATTTTTCCGCTCGCCGATTTGTGTCTTGAAAAATGTATATAACGACTATAACGTAGTGTGAAACATATTGGAAACAATACCGAGGAGGCTGCGTTGAAGAAAAGCAATCTGGGCTATGTGCTGGTGCTGATCGCCGCGCTTATGTGGGGCAGCATCGGAATCTTTGTAAACGGCATTGCGGCCATGGGCGTTTCGTCCCAGAGCATGGCGGCCTTTCGCTTGTTGGTCGGAGCGCTTATCTTGGCGCCGGTTCTGATGTTTATGGGCTGCCGTCCGGGTGAGGGGTCTACCGTGGCTCAGGGTCCGCTGGCCCTGTTCAAGGCAAGCCCTAAAGAGCTTGTTCCCTGCGCACTTGTCGGTATCGTCGGTTTGGCCGCCGCTAACACCTGCTATTACGAGTGCATGGGCGAGGTGGGCATGTCCACGGCCTCGGTGCTGCTCTACACCTCGCCGGTGTTTGGCGTCGCGCTCGGCCGCGTGCTTTATCGCGAGGACGTGACCCCTAACAAGCTCGTTGCCATTGTCTTTAACATCGTTGGCTGCGTGCTTGCGGTGACCAATGGCGACCTTTCCGGTTTTCATTTTTCGGTTTGGGGCGTCACGTCGGGCGTGATTGCAGGCCTTTGTGGTGCGTCGCTCGCGGTGTTTAGCCGAATAGCAACCAAGACGGTCCACCCGCTGGCTGTCACGTTTTGGGGCTTTGTTTTTGGCGGTGCGGTTATGGCAGCTATCGCGGCTCCGTGGCCGGATGTCACCGCGGCAATGTCGCCACAGCTGCTGCTGTTGTTCCTTGGCTTTGGACTCATCCCCACAGCCGTGGCCTACATCTTATATATGCAGGGTCTGTCCATGGGGCTCGAGACGTCGAAAGTTCCCGTCGTAATGTCATTCGAGACGGTCGTCACCGTACTGGTGGGCATTGGTGTCTATGCCGAGCCCGCCGGCGCGATCAAGGTCCTGGGCATTGTGCTGGTGCTCGCGTCCATCCTGATTATGAACACCGACTTCTCCAGGCTGCGCAACAGTGTGTTTGTCGGTCATGTCGTTGAGAGCATGACCTTTAAGCCCAATGCGTGGTGGACGGAGAAATCGCAGGACATGGATCTGTTTAAGGAACGCACCGGCATCGCGCTGGAGCCCACCGTGCAGGAAAGCCCCTGGTACTTCGTGCGATAGGGGATTGCGCGCAGGGTCTGACCTGGGGTTATCCAGCTAGCGCCGGCCTACCCAGCCCAACGTTTCAAGTACGTTAAACCCGTCAACGGTCGATTTTCACCCGCGAACGGTCTTTATACTAATTAGCAATATCCGCAACGTATAAGACGTTATAATGACCGTAACGAAAAGGAGGAGGCAAGATGAATCAGATCATTCTCGCATCTCATGGCGGCCTGGCCGCAGGCGCCAAAGACACGCTCGAGATGGTTCTCGGCGACGTGTCGAACGTCCACGTCGTGTCGCTTGCTCGTGACGACAAGGAGCCCATCACCAATAAGGTGGACGCCATGATCGCCACGTTCAACGCGGACGACACCGTCTATGTGCTGACCGATATGCTCGGCAGCTCGGTCAACAACAGCATGGTCGAGCTTTCCAAGAATGGCACGAAGTTCACGGTTGTCAGCGGTTTCAACATCCCGCTGGCGCTCACGCTCGCTATGAGCCCCGTCCCCGTCGAGGGCGCCGAGCTCGCGGCCCTCATCAACGAGGCCCGCAACGGTCTGACCAACCCCAATGCACCGGCCCAGCCCGCCGCGGCTCCCGCCAAGAAGGCCAAGGCGTCCCGTCACAGCTCCGGTCCCGCCAAGATCGTCCTCGCGCGTCTTGACTACCGTCTGCTGCACGGCCAGGTCGTCTTTACCTGGACCACCAAGGTTCAGGCCGAGCGCATCATCGTCGTCGACAACGCTGCCGCCAACGATGACATCAAGAAGGGCGCTCTTAAGCTGGCCAAGCCCCAGGGCGTGCGTCTGAACGTCTTCACCGTCGAGCGTGCCCTCGCCAAGATGGACAAGCTCAACACCCTCGGCGAGCGCGTCATGTTCGTCTTTGGCAACACGGCCGAGATGCTGCAGTTCTGCCAGGGCTACAAGCTCGACGCCATCAACCTGGGCGCCACCGCCAACCACGATGGTGCCGATCAGGTCGGCGGCAAGGACAGCTCCGTCTTCCTCGACGCCACCCAGAAGGCCGACGTCAACCAGCTGCTCGACATGGGCATCAAGCTCTATGTTCAGCAGACCCCTACGTATCAGAGCGTCGACATCGACGCCAAGCTGTAATCAACCAGGCTTTTGCCTGACTGAAAGGAGAAGGGTATGAATACGTTCATCAGTGCGGTGCTCGTCGGCCTCGTCGGCGTGTTCTGCATGTGGGACTCCCGCCTGCTCGGTCGTCTTAACTTCGAGCAGCCCCTCGTTGGCGCTACGCTCGTCGGTCTGCTGCTGGGCGATGTGCCCACCGGCCTTGCCGTCGGTGCCGCCGTCGAGCTCGTGTCCATGGGCCTGGTGCAGGTCGGCGCCGCCGTTCCGCCCGATATGGTCCTGGGCGGCATCGTGGCCGCTGCCTTTGCGTGCCTGACCGATGCTTCCGCCGAGACCGCCATGACGATCGCCATCCCGGTCGCCGTCCTGGGTCAGCTCCTCGGCATCGTGTTCCGTTCCATCATCGCCGCCCTCACCCATGTGGCAGATAGCGCGATCGATAACGGAAAGTTCAAGACCGCCTACCGTATGCACATCTGCGCCGGCTCCGGTCTGTACGCCATCATGTACTTCCTGCCGATCTTCCTCGCCGTCTTTGTTGGCACCGACCTGGTTCAGGCCATCGTCAACATGGTTCCCGAGTGGCTGTCCACTGGTCTTAACGTTTCGACCAAGATCATGACTGCCTACGGCTTGGCCCTGCTGCTCACCATGATGATCAAGAAGGGTATGACTCCGTTCCTGTTCATCGGTTTCCTGCTCGCCGCTTACCTCAACCTGTCCGTCATCGCGGTCGCTCTGATCGGTGTGTGCCTGGCTGTCGTCTTCATGGGCTTCAAGTTCAACGGTTCCCATGCAGCCGCCGGTGTCGATTCCGACTACGATCCGCTCGAAGACGACGAAGACTAAGGAGGAACACACTATGGCAACCGCAACCAAGGACGTGTCCCTGAACAAGAAGGTCAGCCAGTTCTTCTGGCGCTCCTGGGCCATCCAGGCCTCTTGGAACTACGAGCGTCAGATGAACATGGGCTTCCTCTACGGCATGGTTCCCACGCTCGATCGCCTCTATCCGGATGAGTCCGACCCCAAGCAGCTCGCTGCTAAGAAAGAGGCTTACCACCGTCACATGGCGTTCTACAACTGCACCCCGCAGACGAGCGCTTTCATCCTGGGCCTCTCCGCCTCCATGGAGGAGGAGTACGCCAAGGATCCCGAGAACTTCGATCCCGATTCGATCAACGCGGTCAAGACCTCCCTCATGGGTCCGCTTTCCGGCATCGGTGACTCCTTCTTCCAGGGCACCATCCGCGTTATCGCCTTTGGCCTGGGCGTTCAGCTGGCTCAGCAGGGCTCCATCATGGGCCCGATCCTGGCCATGCTCATCTCCATCGTCCCCTCTGTGCTGATCACTTGGTTCGCAGCCAAGATGGGCTATCAGGGCGGCCACGAGTACCTGAGCAAGCTTCAGGGCGGCGACCTCATGGAGAAGCTCATGTATGTCTGCGGCATCGTGGGTCTTATGTCCGTGGGTGGCATGATCGCTACGCTGATCGGCGCCACCACCCCGCTGCAGTTCGCTGAGGGCACCGTCGTTATCCAGGACATCCTGGACGGCATGATGCCCCAGATGATCTCCCTTGGCCTCACCGGCCTTATGTACTGGCTCATCAAGAAGAACGTCAACACCGGTTGGCTTCTCGTGATCGCCATCGTGGGCGGCATCGCCCTCTCCGCGGCCGGCATCCTGGCCTAGTCGCGACCAAGCGTCTAACCGCTTTCCCCCGGGGGCCTGCCTGGCATCCCATACCCCAGGCAGGCTTCCATTCCCAAAATGCGACAATGGGACAGTCCCCTTGTCGCATCCTCAACGGGCCGGCGACTCGGTCCAAACCACGGTAACCCTGCGAGCGCCCGGCAATGTGGCGCCGCAAAAATCGAAAGGAATGTGTCAGATGTACGAGATCGACCTTAACCTCCCTAAGCAGATCGTCGCTGACGTCCTGTCCAACCACGAGATCCACAGCGTCGCCTTCGTCGGCTGCGGTGCTTCCATGTCCGACCTTTACCCCGCCAAGTACTTCCTGGCCAACAACACGGACAAGCTGAACGTTCAGATCTTCACCGCTAACGAGTTCAACTACGACACGCCTTCCTGGGTCAACGAGCACACCTTCGTGATCACCTGCTCCCTCGGTGGCTCCACGCCCGAGACCGTCGAGGCCAACAAGACCGCCAAGAAGCACAACTGCCCGGTCGTCTCCCTCACCAACAAGGCTGGCTCCGCTCTGACCGTCGACGCTGACTACGTCATCGTTCACGGCTTCCACGCCAACTTCGCTGCCAAGTGCGAGAAGCCCGGCTACGCCATCGCTCTTGCTGTCGAGATCCTTCAGCAGACCGAGGGCTATGACCACTACGAGGACATGATCACCGGCCTCACCAACGTCTTCGAGCTCTGTGAGAACGCCGCTCAGCACTGCAAGAAGCTCGCCAAGAAGTTCGCCGAGGACTTCAAGGACGACAAGATGATTTACTTCATGGCTTCCGGTGCCTCCGAGAAGATGGCTTATTCTCACGCTGCCTTCCTGTTCACCGAGATGCAGTGGATCGACGCCGCTGCCTACAACACCGGCGAGTACTTCCACGGCCCGTTCGAGGTTTCCACCGAGGGTAAGCCCTACGTCTTCTTCATGTCCGATGGCGCTACCCGTCCGATGGATGCCCGCGCCCTCACCTTCCTTGAGCGCATGGGCGCCAAGGTCGCTCTGATCGACTCCAAGGACTACGGCCTGGCTGACGCCGTGCCCGCGAGCGTCGTCACCTACTTCAACCCGCTGCTGCACCTCGCCGTTATGCGCGAGTATGGCAACCAGATCGCCGAGGCCCGTCAGCACCCGCTGACCATGCGTCGCTACATGTGGAAGCTTTCCTACTAATCACAAGTAAGTAGACCTTACGGGTTGATTGAGAGGGGATGGGGTTTGCGCCCCGTCCCCTTTTTTGCTCTGGGAAGGGCGTGTCTGTCGCGTCGCAAATCCCAGATAAAACCTACCAAAATAAACCTGTCCCTTTTTGGCAGGTGGGAGGAGATGCGTATGATCAAGGCAGTGCTGTTTGACATGGACGGCGTGCTGGTCGATACCGAGTGGTTCTACAACCGTCGTCGCGTGGCGTTTATGGAGGAGAAGGGGTTCCACTTTGACGAGATCCCCGATCTTTCGGGGTCTAACGAGCCGGCCATTTGGAAGGCGCTGGTGCCCGACGATGTTGAGCTGCGCGAGCGCCTGCGCGTGGAGTATAAGCAGGTCTACAGCCCGGACCACCCCGTTCCGTATGCCGAGCTGCTCAACGAGCAGACGGAGCCGGTGATGCGCGAGCTGCACGAGCGTGGCGTGAAGTGTGCCATCGCGAGCTCGTCCTATCGCGAACTGATCGACGAGCTGGTGGAGATTGCCGGCATCGCCGACGTGCTGGACTACACCATCAGCGGCCACGAGTGCAGTGCGTTTAAGCCAGACCCCGAGATCTACCTGCGTGCCATGGAGACGCTGGGGGTGGAGCCTGCCGAGTGCCTGGTTATCGAGGATTCGCCTTTAGGCATCGAGGCCGGCAAACGCTCCGGCGCCCGCGTCCTGGCGCTGCGTCCGCACGAGGGCGTCAACCTCGATCAATCGCGAGCCGATGCCGTTATTGATAATCTGACCGACATTTTGGCCGCTTTGTAGTGTCAATCCGCCGCGAGAAGCACGGGTTCAAACGTTTTTTGCGGTGGATTGGCTTAATTAGTCATCTATTTTGATCCGTTTGGCTTCGATTCGGACTAAGTGAGTAGACTTTTTGGTGTAGGACGAGCACAAAGTGCATCTGCTCTAGTAAAACCGCAGGTCACAGGGGTGGCGGTTTTGGGTGTGCTCGGCAGATCGTAAAAAGTCTACTCACTTATAATTTGGGCCTTTGGTCGTGGGGGTTGTTGGTCCCGCTTTGGTTGTCGAGGGAGGGTGAATTGAAGCGCCCCCGCACGCTCCATGCTACAATCGCGGGCATGCCCCACAACCACATCTGCCTTCGAAAGGAGCCTACGTGGCGAACGCCATCGATCAGCTCACGGACCGCGTGCTCATGCTCGGCCGTCTCACCATCGTTCGCCGCGCTATTACCGCCGTGGCGGTCACAATTTCCGCCGTTCTCCAGACATTCCTGATCCAGGCGTTCATTCAGCCCGCCGACCTGCTTCCGAGCGGTCTTACCGGCGTCGCGGTCCTGCTCGATCGCGTTACCTCGCTTGGCGGCGTTCACATCGACATCTCTCTCGGCATGCTTGCGCTCAACATCCCCGTGGCGCTCCTATGCTGGAGTGGCATTAGCAAGCGCTTCGTCATCTTCTCGATGATGCAGGTCGTGCTCTCGTCGCTGTTCCTCAACGTCTTTCACTTCGCTCCGTTTTTGGGCGACAAGATCATGCTCATCATTTTTGGCGGCGTGGTCTCGGGTCTGGGCGCTGCCATCGCGCTTAAATCCGGCGCATCCACCGGCGGCACCGACTTTATCGCGCTGTGGGTTTCCAACCACACGGGCAAGACCATCTGGGGCGTCATCTTTGGTTTCAACTGCTTTATCCTGGCGATCTTTGGTTTTATGTTTGGCTGGGACAAGGCGGCGTATTCCATCGTGTTCCAGTTTATTTCGACCAAGACCATCGACAGTTTCTATCGTCGTTACGACCGCGTGACGCTGCAGATCACGACGCGCAAGGCAGACGAGGTCATGACCGCCTATGTTGACCATTTTCAGCACGGCATTAGCTGCGCCGAGGTCATTGGCGGATACAGCCGCGAAAAGATGTATCTGCTGCACGCCGTTGTCTCGACCTACGAGAGCCAGGACATTATCAAGTTGGTGTGCGACATTGATCCCGGCGCCGTGATCAATGTGTTCCACACGCTCAACTTTGTGGGCGGCTGGTGGGGCGGTCATGTCGACGAGCCCATGCCCACGGCCGTACCCGATCCCGACAAGCCCGCACGCATGGCCAGCAGGCAGGCGCGCCTCAGCGAGCAGGACAGCCTGCAGCAGGACGACGGCAGGTAGGGTTTTGGCATTTTGCCGGCCTGGCGCAATCCTGTCCGCTTGAGCCTCCCGAAAGCCTCGCTGCTTTCGGGAGGCTCTCGTTTGCCCAGATAAAACCTGCCAAAATGAAGCTGTCGCTTTTTGGTAGGGAGGGTGTATCGTTTTATCAATATGAGGTAACATGAAACTAGACGTTATATACGTATTAGTTATTTCAATATTTCGATAAGAGTGATTAGATATGCCTGCGCCCAAAAATGCACCGCTTTACCAGCAGATTTACGACGAAATCAAGGATGCGATCGAGAAAGGTGTTTATGCACCCAAGGAGCGTATTCCGTCCGAGCTTGAGCTAGCCGAGCAGTACGACGTGAGCCGCATTACGGTGCGCCGCGCCGTCGAGGAGCTGTGCTCCGATGGCTACCTGGTTAAGCAGCAGGGCCGTGGCACCTTTGTCTCCACGCCGCACATCAACCGCCAGTTCCACGCTTCGACGCTGCAGACGTTTACCGCGCTGTGTGCCGATAATGGCATGAAGGCGGGCGCGCATGTGGTCGATCGCCAGATTGTGCCGGCACGTCAAAACGAGATGGAGTTCTTTGGCCTGCAGAAGGACGCGCTGCTGTTGCACATCAAGCGCGTGCGTACGGCCGACGGCGAGCCCATCTTTGAGGAGAACATCTTTGTGCCGTTTGACGCCTACCGTGAGCTGTTGACGGCCGATCTTGAGGACAAGTCGATTTTCGCCGAGGTCGAGCGTGTTGGCGGAACGCCGATTGCATCGGTTGGCTACCGCACGGTCGAGGCTGTTCGCGCCAATGCCGAGCAGGCGGCCGAGTTGGGCATTGCTCCGCACGATCCGCTGCTCAACCTGCGTGCCAGCTTTACCGGCCCCAATGGCGAGCCGGTCCTGATGGGTAAGCAGTACTACGTGGGTAGCCGCTACGTTATGGTCATGTAGGGTTGGTTCCGCCGTTCTGACGAACGGCGGACCGGCCGACGCTGCAAGCCCGCCAGAGCGGCAATCTGCCTTTCAGCTTCGGCGGCATGACCAGAAGGTCAATGCCGCCTCGTTTCAAGGCACCTTGCTCGCTCTGGCGGGCTTTCGCTGACATTGCCAAAACATCGGCGTTGCCGGGCCGGCACTTGGGGACGTTCCTTTTCTGCCGGCACCTTGGGACACTCCTTAGTCATTGGGGACGTTCTTAAACGACTAGTCATTCGAGAACGTCCCCAATGACTACCTGCAGAATGAGCGTGGCTGACAGCGGTGCGGCACCGGTCCGCGTGGCGGCGTATAATCGGCGGCAGATGATTCTGACGTTAGGAAACCATGACCGATAGCATGCAGCAGATGGCGCTCGACACGCTCGGCGCCTATTTTGGCTACACCTCGTTTCGCCCGGGACAGGATCGCATGGTGGATGCGATCCTTGCCGGCCGCGATGCGCTCGGCGTTATGCCCACAGGCGCCGGCAAGTCCATTTGCTACCAGGTGCCTGCGCTCATGCTGCCCGGCATCACCTTTGTGGTGAGTCCGCTGCTGTCGCTTATGGAGGACCAGACCCGCGCGCTGCTCGCGGCGGGCGCGAGGCCCAGTTATCTCAACTCCAGTCTTACCCCGGCTCAGCAAAATACCGTGCTCAAGCGCGCTCGTGAGGGCCGCTACCAGCTTATGTACGTGGCGCCCGAACGCCTGCTCGAGCCGCGCTTTTTGGCTTTTGCGCAGGAAGCCGCGACCGAAGGCGGCATCGGCGTTCCGCTCGTGGCCATTGACGAGGCCCACTGTGTAAGCCAATGGGGCCAGGATTTCCGTCCCGCCTACTTGCAGATTCGCGAGTTTATCGATTCGCTGCCGCGGCGCCCGATCGTGGCGGCGTTTACCGCCACGGCGACCGAGCGCGTGCGCGCGGACATTCAGCAGATGCTCGGCCTGCAAAATCCCGCGACGGTAGTGACGGGCTTCGATCGCAAGAACCTCTACTTTGGTTGCGAGGAGATGGGCGACAAGGCCAAGACTGCCTGGGTGCGCGACTACGTGATCGCGCATTCGAGCGAGAGCGGCATCGTGTATTGCTCGACCCGCAAGACGGTTGACGCGCTGGCCGCGGAGCTTGCCGAGGCACTGGGCCCCAGCGGCATTCGCGTTGGCCGCTACCATGCCGGCATGGGCAACGACGCCCGTCGCCAGAGCCAGCGTGCCTTTATCGACGACGACATTCAGGTGATGGTTGCCACCAACGCCTTTGGAATGGGCATCGATAAGCCCAACGTGCGCTACGTCATCCACAACAACGTGCCCGAGAGCATCGAGGCATACTACCAAGAGGCGGGCCGCGCTGGCCGCGATGGCGATCCGGCCAGCTGTTACTTGCTGTGGAACGGCAACGATTTTCGCATGCGCCGCTTTTTGATCGACCGCGGCGATGCTGCCGATGAGGCACTCGACGAAGAGCAGCGCGCGTGGGCGCTCCAGAACCGTTATCGCCTGCTCAGCCAGATGGAGGGCTACTGCAATACCACCGGCTGCCTGCGCGAATACATGCTGCGCTACTTTGGCGACGAAGCCGCGGCCGAGCATGCGGTTGTGGCTGCTGCGGGCGGCACCGCAGACGACGCCGAGGGCTGCGGCAGCTGCAGCAATTGCCTCACGCAGTTCGAGGTCGAGGACGTCACCGATATGGCCCGCGCCGCCGTGCGCTATGTGGCTACGCGTCCCATGCGCTTTGGCAAGTCGCTGATCGCCGATGTGCTCCACGGCGGCAACACCGAGCGCATTCGCCAGATGCATCTGGACGAGGACCGCGGCTACGGTGAGCTGTCGAGCGAATCGGTCGGGCGCATCAAGGACATCATCGGCCAGCTGTGCGGCCGCGGCTATCTGGCCACCTCGCAGGGGCAATACCCGGTCGTGGGGCTGGGCCCGCGTGCCACCGAGGTCGAGGATGAGGCGTTTGCCTTTACCGTTAAGCGTCGCGCGTCCAAGCGCAAGGCCTCGGCCCGCGCTCGCCGTGCGGTGGATCTGCTGCGCGAGGAGGCCGAGCTGGATCAACGCCCGCGCGTGGGCGATGATGCCGAGCTGTTCGAGCGCCTGCGTGCCCTCCGCAAGGAGATCTCTGCGGAGCTGGAGATGGCGCCGTATATGGTCTTTTCCGACAAGGCCCTGCGCGGCCTGTGCCGCCAACGCCCGCAGACGCGCGACGAGCTGATCCAGGTCAACGGCATTGGCGAGAAAAAGGCCGACGCCTTTGGCGAGCAGTTTATGGCGGCAATTGAAGAGTTTGAGTCCGAGCATGCGCGGGATGGAGCGTAACGATGGTAGCCGATAGCAAGACCGACCGTACTGACGTGTCCGCCGTACCGCTGTACCAGCAGGTCATGGACGACCTAAAGGGCGAGATCGCGCGCGGTGTGTACCCTGCCGGCTCGCGCATCCCCGCCGAGATGGAGCTCGCGAAGTCCTATGGCGTGGGGCGCATCACCGTGCGCCGTGCCATCGAGGAGCTGTCGCGTGCGGGGTATCTCAACCGCCAGCAGGGGAGGGGTACCTTTGTGTGCGCTCCCAAGCTCAAGCGCAAGATTGTCCAGAAGGGTGACGTCCAGAGCTTTACTGAGGGTTGTGCTGCCAACGACATGGTGCCGGGTGCGCGTCTGGTGTCGCGCACGGTGGTCGCGGCGACGCACGAGGATGCGGCGTTCTTTGGTGTGGAGCCCGGCTGCGAGCTTATCGTGGTCGAGCGCGTGCGCACGGCCGACGGCATCCCCGTCATGCTTGAGAACAACGCCTTTGTGCTCGCAGACCATCCCTACCTGCGGACGCTTGCCGACAAGGACCTCACCGATAACTCAATCTTTGCGCTCGTTGCCGAGCATTCGGGCCGTGCGCCGCTCAAGTCCGACCCCTGCACCGTGGAGATTGCGCTTGCCGATGCTCAGACGGCCCCGCTGCTGGAGGTGCCGGTCGGTGAGCCGCTCTTCTATATGGAGGCGTACTTTACCGACGCTGGCGGGCGCCCTCTACTGCTCGGCCGCCAAAAGATCGTGGGCTCGCGCTACGTCTTCGACATCTAACGTCCACAGATAGAACAACATAGAACAACTTTGGTGAAATGACTTCACGGGCGTTGCCGTGCGTGTTATAAATAGGACAACATAGAACGACAGCAGGTACGAGCCGTCGTCGCTCAAAGCCGCCCCACAAGGAGGAACATCACCATGAACGCACATGATCTGGTTCAGGAAATCATCGAGCGCAAGGGCAAGATCGAGAACGTCTTTTGGATCGCCTGCGGCGGTTCGATGATCGACCTGATGCCGGCCAACGAGCTGCTCAAGCGCGAGGCAACCACGTTTACCTCGACGGTCTACACGGCGCGCGAGTTTTGCCTGATGGCTCCCAAGAGTCTTGGCGAGAAGTCGCTCGTCATCGCCTGCAGCCACAGCGGCAACACGCAGGAGGTCGTCGACGGCTGCGAGATGGCGCTGGCAGCCGGCGCCGAGGTCGTGGCCATGACCGACTGCGAAGGCTCCAAGATCGATAACGGAAAGTGGACTACCTGGGTCTATCCGTGGGGCGAGGACGTGCCGCAGGCCGAGGTGCCGCAGGGCATCGGCGCTCTGATCGCTGCCGAACTGCTCGACCAGCAGGAGGGTTACGAGGCACTCGCCGACATGTACGCCGGCCTTAAGCAGATGGATGCCCTGCTGCCCGCTGCCCGCGAGAAGGTCAACGCCGAGCTGGGCGATCGCTTTGCCGAGCTCTGCCAGCAGCACAAGTTCTTCTATATCCTGGGATCCGGCCCCAACTTTAGCCAGACCTACGCTATGGCCATCTGCTCGCTCATGGAGATGCAGTGGCAGCACTGCTGCTACATCCACTCCGGCGAGTACTTTCACGGCCCCTTCGAGGCCACCGAGCCCGGCGTGTTCTACTTTGTGCAGCTCGGATCGGGCGAGTGCCGCCCCATGGAGGAGCGCGCGCTGGCGTTCCTCAACACGCATACCGATACGGTAATGGTGCTCGATGCACTCGAGTACGGCGTGGGCGAGGTGCCCGCCAGCGTGCGTTCGTACCTGGAGCCGATCTTCTTCTACAACATGAGCTGCGAGCTGCGCGCCGCCCGCGGCAAGGTGTTCGACCACAGCCCCGAGATTCGTCGCTACATGGGCATCGAGCAGTACTAGGTACCGGGAATAACCTCTCACGACGGGGCTTCCGCCAAGTGCGGGCCCCGTTTTGCTTTGCCAAGAAAGAAATGGGGATTGAACATGCGCGTGCTTGATTTGACTCACACTATTAGGGAAGACATGCCGGTATTTCCCGGAGCCGATACACCCAAGCTGCTGCCGTCGAGCACCTACGAGCACGACGGATTTAAAGAGACGCTCATGCAGATGTACGCCCATACGGGGACGCATATGGATTCACCGGCGCATCTGTTTGCCGACCGCACGACACTCGATGCGTTTCCGGCAAGCCAGTTTATAGGCAGGGCATTGGTTGTCGATTGCCGCATGCTCGCCGAGGGTGAGGCCATTACTGTGGAGCAGCTCCATCCCTATGGCGATAAGGTGACCCAAGCCGAGTTTTTGCTGTTCAACTTGGGTTGGGATAAGCGCTGGGGAACCGAGGCGTACTTTGGCGACTATCCTTGCGTGGACGACGAGGTGTTGGACCTGATCATCGATGGCGGCTACAAGGGCGTCGGCTTTGATGTAATTGGACTCGACCCCATCGCGGACGAAAACCTGACGCGCCACAAGAAGTTGTTCCGCGCATGCGATATCGTTAACATCGAGAATCTTAAGGACTTGGACTGTTGCGGCGACGATCTGTTCTGGTTTAGCTGCGCACCGCTCAAAATTGAGGATTGCGACGGCTCGCCCATTCGCGCAATCGCGTGGTTTGAGGATTAAAGCGCCCTGTTCCATCTGTCGAAAAAACATTCACCTTCGATTCGCAAGCGTGTCGTTTGAGTCAAAAAGCGGGCCGCGCCGGGGATTTCCGACGCAGCCCGCTTGGTATTGCGCTTAGATTCACGAGGTGTCGCGGCAACCGACGCTTACTTGGCGTCGTATGCCTCGGCATCCCACCAGTCGAGTTGGGCGATGTTGTCGCGAATGTGCTGGCAGCTCTTGTGGAAGCCCTCGAGTTCGTGCTCGGAAAGGTCGAGTGTGTAGACCTCCTCGACGCCCTCGGCACCGATCACGCACGGCAGGGAGGTAAAGATACCCTCCTCGCCATACTGGCCGGTCATAAGCGTAGAGGCCGAAAGCACGGCGTGCTCGTTGTGCAGCACGGCGGCGCAGACGCGCGCGGCGGAGTTGGCGACGGCGTACTCGGTGCACTGCTTGCCGGCGTAGGTCACATAGCCGCCCTTGCGCGCGAGTTCCTCGATCTCCATGTGGTCGAAGGCATACTTGTCGGGGTTCTCGGCCTGAAGCTCGTTGAGGTTTTTGCCGGCGATGGTTGCGGCCTTAAAGGCGGCCAGCTGGCTAAAGCCGTGCTCGCCGATCATGTAGGCGTCGATGGACTTGGGGCTCACGCCGACCTTCTTGGAGATCTCGGTGCGCAGGCGGGCGGAGTCCAGGCCGCAGCCCGAGCCGATGATCTTCTTGGGATCGTAGCCGGTCAGGTGCCACAGCTCGGTGCACACGACGTCGCAGGGGTTGGAGATGCTCACGAAGATGCCGTCAAAGCCGGCGTCGACGATGCGCTTGGCAAAGGTGCGGGCGGCGTCGGTGGTAAAGAACAGCTCGCCGTCGCGGTTGCCGGCGGCCAGCGCGACCTTGCCGGCGGCGTTGACGATGACGTCGCAGCAGGCAAGCTCCTCGTAGTGGTCGTAGCAGTTGACGATCTTGGTGTTGTACGGGACAAACGAAAGGGAGTCGCGCAGGTCCTGGACCTCGGACGTCACCTTGGCCTCGTTGATATCGCACAGGTACAGCTCATCGGCAATGCCCTGCATGAGCAGACTGTTGGCAACATGTGCTCCTACGTGGCCCTGGCCGACCACACCGATCTTACGCGTTTGGTACATATATGTATCCTTTCGGCCGAGTTTTTCGCGTCGAACCATTGTAGCGTCCTGCTGCCACTTTGCTAGGCTAAAGCGCCATAGATTTTTGGGCATGCCTTAATCTCTACTTTTGGAGTGATTTGGGCCGCTGACGGCATCGCCGGGCGATGTACTCGCGCGGATGGGGCCGGTCGTTGTACCATAACTGCAACTGACTCGTAAGGAGCATTCATGCCCATTCGCATCCCCGACGCCCTCCCTGCCGCCGCGCAGCTCGAGAGCGAGAACATCTTTGTCATGACCGAGTACCGCGCGTTGCACCAGGACATCCGTCCGCTGCGCGTGCTCATCCTCAACCTCATGCCCACCAAAATCGCTACCGAGACGCAGATCATGCGCAAGCTCTCCAACACGCCGCTGCAGGTGGAGGTGGACCTGCTGCGCACGAAAACGCACGAGGCCACGCACGTGAGCGCCGGCCACCTGGAGACGTTCTACCGCACGTTCGACGACATCCGCGACATCCACTACGACGGCCTGATCATCACGGGCGCGCCGGTGGAGCAGATGCCGTTCGAGGAGGTCGACTACTGGCCCGAGCTCTGCCAGATCATGGATTGGTCCACCACGCACGTGCACTCTACGCTGCACATTTGTTGGGGCGCGCAGGCCGGCCTGTACCATCATTACGGCATCCAGAAGTACGACCTGCCGGCAAAGGCGAGCGGCGTGTTCGAGCATTATCTGGTGAAGCCGCAAAGCCCGCTGGTCCGCGGCTTTGACGACCGCTTCTATGCCGTACATTCGCGCAACACCGACGTGCGCCGCGAGGACGTGGAGGCCGAGCCGCAGCTTGAGGTCGTGGCCGTGTCCGACGAGGTGGGCCTGTACATCGTCAAGTCGACCGACAGCCGTCGCTTCTTTGTCTTTGGTCACCCCGAGTACGATACCGACACGCTGCGCCTGGAGTACGAGCGCGACGTGAAGCGCGGCCTCAACCCTCAGGTGCCGGCGCATTACTTCCCGGGCGACGACCCCTCCGCCGATCCGCGCAACGTCTGGCGCAGCCAAGCTCAGCTGTTCTACACCAACTGGCTCAACTACTACGTCTACCAGACCACGCCCTACGACCTGGCCCGCGCCGGCGAGGAGCACTAGGCTGCGATGGTACTGCTGTAGCCGTGGCTGATATGGCGGCGATTAGGCGCTGATGATGTGGGGTAGCGGCAGGTCGTGAGCGTCGGTGGGAACGCGGTCGACACGCTGCTCGTCAAAGGCGATGCCGATGATTTGGCATGCGGGCGAGAGCATGGGCAGGTAGCGGTCGTAGCAACCGCCGCCGTAGCCCAGGCGCGCGCCGGTTTGGTCGAAGGCCACGAGCGGCACGACGATCATGTTGAGAGCTTCGGCAGGCACGATAGGGAAGTGGTTGCTGTCGATGTCCGTGGCCGCAAAGGCCCGCGTAGGGTGGGCGATAAACGGGGCCGCGGACGCATCGTCGACAGCAACTGCCCGCATGCACATGCGCTGGCCACAAGCTGTGGCTTCGGCTGCCGAGAGCATGCACGGATAGGCCACGCGCCAGTCGCGTTTGGCGGCCGCCGCGGCAAACGCGGCAGGATTGACTTCGGAACCCATCGCGGCATAGACGGCAACGATGCGCGGCGCCGCGGCATCCAAGCGGCCCAGCAGCTCAACCAGCCGCGCACAGATATCAGCAGACTTCGCCGCCCGCAAGTCCAAATCAAGAGCATCGCGCTGGGCAATCATTGCCCGCCGCAACTCAGCCTTGTCCATCCCAACCTCCTCTAGCAAACCTGCCAAAAAGTGACAGGCTTATTTTGGCTGGTTTTATCTGGGCAAACGTCGAAGCCGCCACAAAGGCGCCCTGTGTGGCGGCTTCGACTCGACGTTGGCTTCACAGCGCCGCAGCGATCGCTTCAGTCACAAACTTATTGAGTGACTCACCCTTCTTTGCCGCTGCCAGCGCTGCTTGCTTGTGGAGCTCAGAGCCCGTTCTTACGTTGAACGAGCCCTTAAAAGCCCGCTCGGGTTCCTTGCCCTTCTCGGCGCAAAACTCAAGGTAATCGTCGACGGCGTCGTGGAAGCATTGCTCCACTTCTTCAGCCGTGGAGCCTTCAAATACGATTGCGTCCCTAATGCCGGCGACCATACCTGTTAGCACATGCTGTTCGGCATCGAACTCGACCGGGGCGAAATAACCCTTGTATGCCAAAACGTTACTCATGACTACCTCCGACATCTTGCAGAAAGCGAACGATGTTTCGAATGGTCCCCGCTGTCAATTCGTCAGATGGATGAGGCGCGTGCATTACGAACATCCTGCCATCTGATGGCCTGTAGAAGCGAACGCGCGATCCGGACGTCTTGCCTTTGCTGTCCATTTCAAAGCCATATGAAGCCATAACTTTAAGAAAGTCAGCAAATCTATACGTTGAAGGACAGCTAAGCAGCTGGGCGATGAGTTTATCGGATCGAGTCATCCCGCCTCACATTCTGCAACTATATTCTAGTTGCAATTTCAGTTCGATGCAAGCACCTCTACTATAGAACATGTGTGCGTATAGAACAAGTGTTCGAACTACCACGAAGGGCGCCTGTGAACTGCGCCCTTCGTGGTAGTTTTGCTTGCCGTGCCTTAGCCCAGCAGGTCGATGACGTTGAAGCCGGCGTTGCTCTTGGCGATGACGTCGCGGCCGCCAAAGACGCAGGTGGGTGACTCGGCTGCGATGCGCGTTACGTCGGCGCCGAGCGAGCGAAGCTCACCGGGCGTGGCGGCGAGCATCTGGGCGCGGCGCTCCTCGCGCGCATGCGGATCGAGCCCGGCCAGGTAGGTCGTGTTGCGGCGCTTGGTGAGCGCGTACGGCTTCACCGGCGCGTCCATGCCGCTCACGCAGCTCACGATAAAGCCCTCAAAGGCGGCCTCGTCGGGATCAAAGCTGCCGAGCCATTCGCCCGCGCGCGCCACGCGCTCAATCGAGGGGTCGATTGCCGGGTCGCGGTAGGTGTAGAACGCCGCCTGACGCTCGCCGGCCGCGCGGAATCCGCAGCCGTACGCGCCGCCCTTAACGCGGATCTCGTTCCACAGATAGCCGTAGGAGAGCGCGTTGGCGGCAACCGCCCAGGCGCCCGTCACGTCGATGCCCAAGCGACGCGGGTCGCACGCGCTTGCCGCAAAACAGATGTCGCTGGGGATGACAAAGGCCTCGTGGCGGTCGCACGGCGTCGGCACCACGAGCGCGTTGCGGCCGGCATCGGCGCCGTCGCCAGCGCCCAGCTCCAGGTCGCCCGCGGCGGCCCAGTATGCGTTAAAGTCCTCGTCGCTGCCGGTAAAGCTCGCCAGGCAGCCATCGGCCACAAAGATGCGGCCTGCCAGCTCGGCAAGCTTGGTACGCAACCCGTTCACGCGCTCGTCAAAGTGGTCGAGCAGGTCGCGCAGGAACAGATAGAAGTCCACGCCCGAAAGCTGCTCGCGCACCACGGCCGAAGGCGAGCTGTAGCTCATCGCGCGACCGAGCGCCGCCGAGTGGCCGTTGTTGATAAAGCCCTGCTCAAGCCCAATGCGAATCTGTGTGAGCACGTCGCGCACGCGGTCGGCGTCGGCATCTGCCAAAAGCGTGCTCGACCATACCTCGCGCGGCAGACTCGCCAGCGCATCGATCTTCTCGGACAGGGCGCCGGCGCTCACCAGCAGGTAGGGGCGCACGCCGTCCACTTCTGGCTGCGTCATGACCTCGGTCGTAAAGCTCAAAAAGCCGAGCTTGCCAGCGAGCAAGTTGTCGAGTTCCTCGGCCGAGTGCTCGCGCGTGGGCAGCTGCTTAAGCAGGCGGCAGAGCAGTGTCACATAGGGCAGGTCCTCAAACGCGACGCAGTTCAGGTCGAAATACTGCATGGCGTAGGCCAGACGGTTGGTGGGGATGCCGTGGCGCAGGCAGGGGATGGGCACGGTCGTGTCCACGATCAGTGGCGGCTCGGGGCGCGCCTCGCCAATGTCGGACACGCGCAGGCGCGGCAGCGTGGCCTTGGCCTCGGGTGTGTCTTCCGCCTCCTGCGCGGCACGCAGCGCGGCCGTGCGCTCGACCACGTCGGTCAGCTCGGCATCGGTCATGGCATCGCGCTTGGCTGCCAGCTCGGCGGCCTCGGCACCCTCCGAACCCTCGGCGGCGTCCACCGGCACCAGCTCGACCAGTGCCATGTGGTCGTTTTCCAGCACCAGCTCGCGCAGCAGGTCCTCAAAATAGCTGCCGTCCAGCTCGCTACGCAGCTCCTCGTACACCGGGCCGTACTTGAGCGCCAGCGTCGCGGCGTCGTCATCGTAGAGCCAGGTGCTCAGCGCGTCGCACGCAATGGCCACGCCGTCGGCGATGCCATAGTCGCGCTGGCGCAGGTCGTACTCGTTGCTGCTGATGATGGCTTCCAGACGCTCGCGCGGAACTCCGTGCTCGCACAGGTCGCGGCAGGCGTCCTGGAACACGCGACGCAGCTCGCGCGCCACACCGGGCTGTGCGTTTTGCAGCATGATGAGCTCGTAGGGCTGCAGGCTCTCGGCCGCGGTGTAGCTCACCACGTTGCCGCCCAGGCCGGCGGCCAGAATGGCCTTCTTAACCGGCGCTTCGTTGGAGCCCAGCAGCGCCTCGAACAGGATATCCGCCGCGATCGTGCGCTTGCGGTCGAGCGCGCTGCCCAGCACAAGGCCCAGGCCCACCAGGGCGTTCTCGGGTGTGGTGGCCATCTCGATGCGCTTGTACTCGCAGGTCACGGGCGCCTGCGCGTCCAACGGATTGGGCGCCAGCGTGGACGGGTCCTCGCCGGCGGCAACGGCAGCGTCCATGCGGCGGCTCGCGGCACTCGGCTGCGACAGATAGCGCTCGTCCAAAAAGGCCAGTGCGCGGTCCACGTCCAGGTCGCCGTAGAGCGTGATGTAGGAGTTGGAGGGATTGTAGTGTCGCGCGTGCGTGTCCAGGAACTGCTCGTAGGTGAGCGCGGGAATCGCGCGCGGGTCGCCGCCGCTCTCGTGCGCATAGGCGGTGTCGGGATAGAGCGCGGCGTTGACGGCATCGTCCAGCACGCTCATGGGATCGGACAGCGCGCCCTTCATCTCGTTGAACACCACGCCGTTATAACGCAGCGTGCCCTCGTGCAGGCTCGCGGCGCTGCTGTCGCCGTCGCCCTCCGGCAGGTCCAGTTCGTAGTGCCAGCCCTCCTGCTCAAAAATGGTGGGCTTGGTATAGATGGCCGGGTTGAACACCGCGTCCAGGTACACGTCCATCAGGTTGTACAGATCCTGCTCGTTGGTGGTGGCAACGGGGTAGATGGTCTTGTCGGGGTAGGTCATGGCGTTGAGGAACGTCTGCATGGAGCTCTTGATCAGGTCGACAAACGGCTCCTTGACGGGAAACTTGGCCGATCCGCACAGCACCGAGTGCTCAAGAATATGGAACACGCCGGTGGAATCGGCCGGCGGCGTCTTAAAGCCAATGGCAAAGGCCTTGTTTTCGTCGTCGCACGCCAGGTACAGCAGACGAGCGCCCGAGGCAGTGTGTCGCAGCACGTAAGCGTCCGAGTCGAGCTCGGGCACGGTCTCGCGGCGCTCGACGGCAAAGCCGTGGCAGGTAGTGCCGGGCACCAGCAGTGCAGCGGCTGCGGCGCGCGGGTCGGTTGAGGTGGTGGGCATATGCAGTCTCCTTTGACGCCCCAGCGGGGGCGAATCGAGTCGAATCCTCGAGAGTATACCCATATGGGGCCGCGACCCTGCGGCGAACTGGAGACGATGCCAGCGGATTGGGCGAAGGGCTCGCGTGCCCGCCGCACGAGCGTGGAAAATTGGACACTCGCCAAACGAGAGTGGATATTCGGACGGACGAGCGAGGATTTCCGGATACCTATCGAACGAGAGTGGATATTTGGACGGAATTTGCCGCAAAAGCCCCAAAAACCGTCCAAATATCCACTCTCGATATCCGACCGTCCGAAAATCCTCGCTCGTCCATCACTCGCGTATCTCTCGTCCCTCATTCGTCTCTAATATGAGAGATGACAGGAAGATGAGAGAAAAATATGAGAGATGACAGGAAGATGAGAGAAAAATATGAGAGATAACTGAGCAGCAAAGAGACAGGCAATCATGGTATTGTCTCAATACCAATTGTTCTACCAGCAAAAATATGTATAAATGAAGCAAATGGTAGACATTCCATCTCTCATCTATCTCTCTATCTCTAAGCCGAGAGATAGAGAGATAGATGAGAGATAATTTCGAGAGATAACTGAGAGACGAGGGAAATCTATCCGCGGCATTCTCCGCAGGACCGAGCGAAAGGACGTGCAGATGAACGAAAACGAGCTGACCGGTCTGCTTGAGTCTTTAAGGCGTATGGGCTCGGATGATCTTAACGTCGAAGTGAAGGAGAGCGCCACGACGCTTTCCCGCGACGTATGGGAAACGGTGAGCGCATTCGCGAACACTGCCGGCGGAATCATCGTGCTCGGAGTGAGTGAGCGCGCAGGTTTTGTCCCGGTTGAGAACTTCGAGACCGAGAAAGTGCTCAACCAATTTGTGTCAGGCATGGGTGATGCGGGCGGTCGAGGAAAGCTGGCCAATCCGCCTAAATACACGATCGAGCGAGTGGAGCTTCAGGGCACCGTGGTTCTGGTCATCACGATTGAGGAGCTCGACCCGTCGAGCAAGCCTTGCTATGTCATAGAGCGGGGCGCTCAAGGTGGCAGCTACAAACGCATCGATGACAAAGATGTCCCGCTTTCGTCGACCGAGGTTTTGGCACTGTCGTCATATGAACGGACGAGTCCTAGCGATCGCGATGCGGTGCCCGGCACGAGTGTGGGCGATCTCGACGAGTCGCTGGTCGACCGCACGATAGAGCGTGCCTATTCGTTGACGCCTCGAGCGATGCGCGGTGCGGCGGACAAGAAGACAAAGATGGAGCGTCTGAATTTCCTCGACTTCCAGGGCAATGTTACCAAGGCCGGCCTCCTTGCCGCGGGCGTTTACCCTCAGCAGTTCTATCCCAAGCTCTTCATTGATGTGGCTGTCCACGTGGGAGCTCAAAAGGGAGCTGCGGGGTCGCTGAGGTTCATGGACCGCACAATCTGTGAGGGAACGTTGGGCGAGATGATCTCGTATGCCGTCGCAGCTGTCGCCAAAAACCTGCGCCGCATCTCGACCGTCCAAGGCATCTCGCGTATCGACTCGCTGGAGATTCCCGAGGAGGTTCTGCGCGAGGCAATCGCCAACGCCGTAATCCATCGAGAATACGGGGATCGGTTCTGTGGACAATCGATTGCCGTCGACGTCTTTGACGATCGTGTCGAGGTGACGAATCCTGGCGGCCTTTACGGGGGAAAGACTCGCGAGAACTTGTTTGACGGCAGCTCCCGATGCCGTAACGCGACGCTTGTGAAGCTCATGTCGATTGTCCCGCTGCCGGATGGCGCAGGTTCGCCGGCTGAGGGCAATGGCTCGGGCATCCCGATGATGATCGATGCTATGCGCGCGCATGGTCTGGCCGAGCCCCTGTTCTGCCCCGGATTCGATCGGTTCAAGGTCGTACTTTACCGTTCAAAGATCGAGCCGGTCGATCATGGCGGGGGCTTAATTGTGACGGCACTCAAACACTACGGCGAGCTGGGGACGCGCGAGCTGGCAGAGCGCACAGGGCTCACAATTTCCCAGGTTAGGTCGCGCGTCAACGCGCTCATTGCTCAAGGCGAGCTTGAGCCCACGGCGCCGGCGACGAGCCGCAACCGCAAGTATCGACTGTCGGAGCGCGTGGGATAGATGCGTTAGTGGACGAGGCGACCCAATAATCGACCCTCGATTGGCGTCCATTAAGGTAAAGCGGTTTTTGCCCAGTCGACGGTGATGCTAAAGACTCGGCTTACGCCGGCATGGCCCCGAACCCGTCTATCAAGAACAGCCTAAGAACCAGCTTGATGACATTTCCCGGTTTGACTTCTGCCGCGTCAAAGACGTGGCACTCGGCGAGCTCGCTGCAGTATGCATAGATGTCGCGGATAAGGTCCGCGCCCGAGAGCGTAAACATGTAGCCTGCGTCCGAAAGCGCATTGGGCGCGGCAGGCAACTTGGCCATGTGGCAGAACGTTTGCAGGTCGGGCGCCATAACGTTCTGGTAGTCGAGGTGGCCGTTGGCATCCTGCGCGGCAAGCTCCAATTGGCGCGCAAAATCCAGCGCCGCCGCTAACACAAAGCTCGGCGTAGGCGCATTGACGTCCTGAGTGGTCGCCACAAGCCTGCCCGCCGCCTGCGTGACAAGCCAAGCGACCTCGCGCTGGCAACGCACGGCCTTGCGCGTAACCGGCTTGATGGACGAAGAAGAAACGCTCCCCTTAGGCGGATTCGAAGCAGCCACAAGACCCTCCCATGAACAATCCGGCCCAACAAGCCCGGATGAAACACGTGCTGCATCAGTATACAGGGGAGTGGAGTGGAAAAACGGAGCCGACAGCGTGAACTGCCGGCTCCGGATTGCTTGCCTTAGAGGCCGTACACTTCGACCATAGCTTCGCCAATGCGATGGGGCACGCCGGTGACGAGTGCGTTGCCCATGCAGAAGGCTCGATGGCCGTCAGTCATGCCCGTATCGGTCCAGCCTTTCGGGAATCCCTGAAGCTGATCGAGCTCGTCGGGAACGAGACGGCGGAAACGGCCATCGGGACATTCGATGACGTGCTTGAAGCGGCTCGCTCCTGTGCCGCCTTCTCCTGTGAGGATGGTGCGGCTCGGCTTGTCGGTGGCATCCGGGAAGCTCATGGCTCCCTCGGAATACGTGTACGTAAAGCCTGTCTTTTTGTTAGTGCGCTCTTCGCGCTTGCTGCCCTTAAGGTAGCGCCAGTCGGGAAGCTTTTCGTCGGAGATGTAAAACTGCTCCGGGACATCAGCCTCGTCGACAAGCACGTCGCCAAGCACGTGACGCTCACTGTGATAGTCCTCGGCAAAGTCGCAGGTCAGAACATGACAGCCCTGCATGACGCCAGCATTCTTGAATTGAGAGGTCTTTTGGCCGACGCCAAAACGAGTTGAGTTCTCGTAGGGGTCGGGTAAAACGTCAAGCTCGGACATCTCGTCGGGATAGATGGCGGGGAAGGCTTTAGCCATGACGCCGTTGTGCATGCGATCAACGAGATCAACCTTGCCAGCGCCCTTTTCGCAGAAGATATAAACACGTTTGCGACGCTGGGGGAAACCGTATTCGGCAGAGTTGACCACGCGCCATTCGACCGTGTAGTCGAGGTCGGCAAGACAGCTTAGGATGATGGCGAAGTCGCGACCGCGTTGAGACGCGGGCGACTTGAGCAAGCGGTCAACGTTCTCAAAGAGACCGAACTTGGGCTTTTTCATTTCGAGGAAATGATAGATGTCCCACCAGAGGACACCCTTCTTGCCCTCGATGCCGTGTGCCTGATTGAGGGGACGCGCGACAGAGTAGTCCTGGCAAGGGAAGCCACCAACGACCATTTGCACGTCGGGGATTTTAATTTCGCCGGCTTCAGCCTGCTCCAGGACCTTATTGATATCTTCGTTGACAACGGAATCTTCGCCAAAGCGGTCCATGTAACAACGTGCCGCAAACTGACGCGCCTTGGTTCCGGGCGGTTCCCACTGGTTGGCCCAAATGGTGCGGAAGGGGCCGGCTGGTTTCATATAGAAATTGGGATAACGAGGGTCGGCATAGCCTTCGAGGCCCAGACGAAATCCGCCGACGCCAGCAAAAAGCTCGGCAATTTTGACCTCTGACATGTTATTCCAATCGATATAACGAACGTTTATAAACTCAACAACGATAACCGATCTGGGAAAAAAGATCAACCCTTGATTTTATCACTCTGAGAATGCTCATCATTGGTGTGCAAGTTTGTGTAATGGACTACCATGGAAAACTGATTGCGAGTTTCGGAGGTACCCATGTCCAAGAAGCACCTCGATTTCAAGCGTATGCTTGACGATACTGATTTTTCTGACCCCTCAAGCATCGAGCGGTATGCTGCCAATCTCGACGGGATGACGTTTCGCGATATTCTTGAGCTTGGCATTGCGCCGGAGGGGGAGAGCGCGCCCAAGGACTTTGGCTCCAAACAGTACAAGGGCGGTATGGGGACCCTGATCGAGGAGCGTTACTTTGGCTACAAGGCCAACAGCGACGACCGGCCGGACTTTCCCGAGGCGGGTGTCGAGCTCAAGGCAACGTGTTTTGACGTACTTAAAGACGGTCGTAAATCTGCCGGTGAACGTCTTGTCCTGACCATGATTCCTTACGACCGTCCCGTTTCGCTCGACTATGACAATTCGCACCTCAAGACCAAGCTCAGCAATATCCTGTTGATTTACTACGGCCGCGATCGTTCCATCGATAAATACGATCAACGCATTGAGCGTGCGGTCATGGTTCGTCTGCCCGAAGAGGATATGAAGATCATCCGCGCTGACTACGAGAAAATCATTTCGTACATTCAGGATGGTCGCGCAGACGAGCTGTCGGAGGGCATGACCACCTACTTGGGCGCCTGCACAAAGGGCGCAACCGAAGCGACAATGTGGGTCGACCAGTACTACGAGTACTTCAATACCGATACGGGCGAGATCGAACGCCGTCGCGCGAAGCGTCGCGCCTTTTCTCTCAAACGCTCGTACATGGACTATGTGCTTCACGCCTATGTTCTCGGCGCCCCGCGTATCGGCGAGAGCATCGTTCGAGGCGACGACGAGTCCATTGATTTCGAAAGTTACGTAACTGGACTTATCGAGCAACACTATGGCGAAACTGATCACCAGATTGCGGAGCAATACGGGTTGGAGTACACGGGCAATAAAGCGCAGTGGACAACGCTCGTCTATCGTATGCTCGGAATCAAAAACAATGCTGCCGAGGAATTCGTCAAGGCAGGCATTTCCGTCCGAACCGTTCGAGTTAACAACAGGGGGCACATCGAACAGGCTATGTCGTTCCCACCGTTTGAGTTCAAGCGTTTGATTGAAGAAGACTGGGAGACGTCGCCTCTTCATGCGTGCCTTGAGACCAATCGCTTTTTCTTCGTTGTGTTCCGTGAGGACCACGATGGCGTGCTGCGTCTCGACCGTTGTTTGTTCTGGGCGATGGGAGAAAACGAAATCGAAGGTCCTGCGAAAGCTTGTTGGGATGAGACGCGAAAGGTGATACGTGAGGGCGTTGAGCTCAATCCGTATCGGGATGCGAGCGGAAAGCTCAAAGTGACTAACAATCTGCCCGGTATGGCGGACAACCCAATTGTTCACGTTCGCCCGCATACGTCAAAAGCGGCTTACAGGTTTGCCGATGGAACAGAGATCGGTGACATCGCAAGGAATGCTTACGAACTGCCCGACGGGCGCTGGATGACGAAGCAATCGTTCTGGTTCAACAAGGGCTACCTGGAGCACATTCTGGGGCTGTAGCGTTTTAGGATTGTTTAACGATCGAGCTCCTGCTCCTCAATGCCTCGATGTCATCTCTACAAATAAATCCCCTCACCGAGTTGCTTGTGGAACTCGGCGTGATGGTCGCGTGCCCAGGTAAAGAGCGCCTGGTCAAAGTCGGTACGCGTGGCCGGGACGCCAAAGACGCCGGCAACTTCGACGCGTATAAACTCCAGTGCCGGCAGCTTGTTGATGGCAGTGAGGGCAAACGGGGACGAGGGCTCCTCGAACAGATAGCGGCTGCCTTGCAGCGCGTCGCAACTGGTGCACGTGTTGCCGAGCGACGGGGCTTTGGAGGCTCGCGCGCCTACGGGCTTGTAGCCGCAGCGCTTATGAAGGTAGTCGCGGATCTCGCCCGGTACGCAGCCAAGAGCGGGCACGATGGCGAGTGCGTTGGCGTTGGCCGTGTCGATGGCAATGTACCCGGCTTCGTTGGGCGCGTGCGCGATGGCGATGCTCTCGTCGTTATCGGTTCGATAGGGAATGCCGAAGGCCGCGACCGAGGTCTCTTTGTGACACTTCCAGCACTCGCGCTTGCCCAGTACTAGATATATATACGGCGCTGAGGGGTCGGATCGGTCAACACCGGGCAGCCACTCGGCAAAGGGCTCGGGGTTGACGCCGCTGGGTACATACCAGATCTTCTTGGTCCGGTCCCATTTGGCGCCCAGCGCCTTGGCTTCTTCTTTGTGCGAAAAGGGGACATCGAGCTCGGTGCGCATGGCGGCTCCTTGGTGCTGCAGGTGCAAGTGGCTCAAGGATACCGCAGGGCGCAGACATCGCGGCGTTTTGCTGAGAAGTTGCGGCTCGGATGGGTTCGAGACGTGTTGGTCTCGGCCTCGGTGACTATTGGGGCGGTTTTGATTGACTGCGGAGTCAGCCGGGAGAGGCACTTGGGTCGCTGACGCGGTTTTGTGTATGGGCAGGGTGGTTGCTTGGGCGGTTGGAGCAGCCAGCGGATTTGGCGGCATAAAACAAAACAGCCCAGAGACATAGTCTCTGAGCTGCGAACATTTGGTGGGCGTTAGAAGATTTGAACTTCTGACCTCTTCCGTGTCAGGGAAGCGCTCTCCCCCTGAGCTAAACGCCCGATCAAGGGTGCGCAAGCGCGCAAGGGATAATATAACGGAGCCTGAACTCGGTGGCAAGAACATTTTTAAAAATCGCTTACATTGTGGAATTCGGGGGCTTTGTCGCATCCATTTCAAAAGAGCCTGCTGCCGCGATTTGGCTGTCGCATAATGCAAGGCCATTGCGGTATCGAGCTATGGAAAGACGCCTGCGGAATTGTCCTACCGATAAACGGACAAGCCTCCAGCTGGTGACTTCGCCGTGGTAAGGTAAGCCGAATTGTTTCCAGGCTGTTTCGGGGGAGTGGAATGAGCAAAGAGTGTGTCGAGCAGGTCGAAGGCGCAGGGGCTTCGGTGCCGATGACCGATATATCGAACATTGATGTGCCCGAGGGCACCGACGAGCTCAGCCGCAACACCCGTCGCGCATGGCGCGACCGCCTGAACAGCGCTTCGACGCGCAAGATGATCACGGGCGTCTTGGCTACGCTGGTGGGCGGTTCGTTTTGGGGCTTCTCGGGCACCAGCGCGAGTTTTTTGTTCGATACCTACCATGTCGATACGCTGTGGCTTATGAGCGTGCGTCAGATTCTCGCCGGCCTGCTCTTTATGGCTGTGGTTGTCACGCGCGATCGCGCACGCCTGGTCAAGCTTTGGACGACGCCCGCTGATCGCAAGCAGCTGCTGCTCTTTACCGCTTTTGGCCTGCTGTTCAACCAGTTTTGCTATCTTTCGGCCGTGCGCCTGACGAACGCCGGAACCGCGACGGTGCTCCAGTGCCTGCAGCTCGTTATCATCATGGGCTACGCCTGCGTGACCGATCGCCGCATGCCGCGTACTCGCGAAGTCATCGGCATTGGCCTGGCTCTGGGTGGAACCTTTTTAATCGCCACCGGCGGCGACCCCACCAGCCTGAATATCTCGCCGCTTGGCCTGGCAGCAGGTCTTATGTGTGCGGTCAGCGCCGCGTGTATGGCGGTGATTCCCGCCAAGATCATGCCCGAATACGGCAGCCCCATCGTCACGGGCTCGGCAATGCTCACGGCGGGCGTGGTCTCGTGCGTCTTCGTGCAGCCCTGGGCGCATATGCCGGCGCTCGACGCTGCCGGCATCGAGGCGCTCGCGGTGTTCGTGGTTATCGGCTCGTTTTTTGCTTACATGCTTTATATGCAGGGCGTTAAGGACATCGGCTCGGTGCGCGCGAGCCTCATCGGAACTGTGGAGCCGGTTTCGGCGACCATCACCAGCGCCGTTATGCTGGGGACGGTGTTTTTGCCGACCGACCTTATCGGCTTTGTCATGATCATCGTGATGATGTTCCTCACGGTGTAGCTAGCGCCGCCGCCAAGACAGAAAAGGTGTTGTGCCGCATTTTCGCCAATTGATGTCCGTGTCTGGAGTTTAGCTGTCGATGCTCAAAATGCCATAAACTAGTAACGTTATGGACTTTTTCATTGCGACTCAATTGCGAGGATTTCTTTATGGCTGGTAATCACTTTAAGGGCAGCGATAGCGGCCGCCCTGCAGTTCCGCCGCGTCCGAACGGGGCTGGTAAGGCCGGCACGCCGGGCGGCGCTGGACAGGGCGGTTCCGGTAAGCGCGTGTCCCCGGGCGAGACGGCGATGTTTACCGCTCTGTACGAGCAGTCTCAAAAGGCAAAAAAGACCGGCCGTGCAAGAGGAAATGTCTTTGCGGACGGTGCAACCTCCACGTCGCAGCCGAGCGGGGCTCCTTCAGTACCCGCGAACAACGCGGGTGCTGCCAACGCCGCGAATGGCGCCGGCAACGTTAATGCCGGCAAGGCCGCCAACAATACTCCCTCTGCCGGTGGCGCGGGGCTTACGGGTAACCTTGGCACGATTTACACCGGCGCCTCCGAGACTGGCACGTTCGCCCGCCTGGATGATAGCGGTGCCGAGTTTGCGGGCTCGGGTTCCAAGGAAGATTATTACGATTTTGGTTTGAACTACGGTAGCGACGCTTCGTCGAGTTCGACCTCTGACGGTCTGGTCCGTCATCGCCATCGCAAGGGCGAGCGCAAAAAGTGTCACACCGGCGCCATTATTGCCGCTGTAGTCGCGGTGCTTCTCGTTGTGCTTGGCGCAAGCGGCTTTATGCTGCTTAACTCGGCAAAGACCGTAAAGAGCGAAGCGAAGGAGGCTGTCGAGATCGTCGGTGGCCTTAAGGACAAGGTCACGTCGGGCGATTTTTCGACGCTGCCTGACGACGCGAAGAAGATCGATGAGCTCTGTAACAGCATGAAGGCGGAGACCTCGAGCCCGCTGTGGGCGGCGGCTTCGTTTATCCCGGTGTATGGCAGCGATATCAATGCGGCCCGCACCATGATTGACGCCCTGTCCGATGTCTCGAGCAATGCGCTGGTTCCCATGGCCGACAACCTCTCGCAGGCTACGCCCGGCAAGCTGTTCCAGGACGGCATGATTAACGTGTCCGCGCTGCAGGCGGTCGCCGATTCGCTTTCCAGCAGCTCGAAGGTGTTCAAGAGCGCCAACGAGAAGGTCCAGGGCATTGGCGATACTCATATTTCCCAGGTGACCGAGCTGGTCGATAAGGCCAAGGACGGCTTTGCCACCCTCAACGGTGCGGTTGACGCGGCGGAGAAGGTCGCCCCCGTCCTTCCCCAGATGCTCGGCGCCAACGGCCAGACGCGCAACTACCTTATGTACGCCATGAACAACGTCGAGATTCGTGCCTGCGGCGGCTTTGGCGGTTCGCAGGGCCTGATTTCGGTCACCGACGGTCAGATGTCGATTGGCGAGTTTGTTCCCCGCATTGGACTCAGCGAGGATGAGGCGGTCGAGAGCGTCGACGAAGAGGATGAGGCGCTGTTCGGCAACCACAGCAACCTGTACAACTCGGGCAATACCTATTCGCCTGATTGGCCCCGCAACTCGCAGCGTGTCGCCGCGCTGTGGAAGTCCCAGTATGGACAGGACGTTGATGGCGTCATCGGTATCGACCCGGTGTTCCTGCAGTATCTGCTGGGCCTGGTCGGTAACGTGTCACTGCCCGACGGAACGGTTGTCGACGGCACCAACGCCGCAAAGGTCCTCATGCATGATGTGTACTGGAACTATCCGGTCGAGGAGTCGGACGGCATCTTTGCATCCGTCGCCAGCGCTGCCTTCGACAAGGTCCTTGGCGGTATCGGCGATGTCGATGTTACGAAGCTTGTCAGCGCCGTTGAGCGCGGTGCCGAAGAGGGCCGCCTGATCGCGTGGATGAGAAACGATGATGAGCAGAATGCCATCAAAGAGACAGGCATTGACGCTTCGCTGCCCGATCCGGATGATCCGAGTGCCGATCCCGTTGCCGGCGTTTACTTTAACAACCTGAGCTTCTCCAAGCTCGACTGGTATCTGAACGCCGACACTCAGATTGGTCAGGGCATCAAGAACGGTGACGGCACGTGCTCCTATCGCATCACCGTTACCCTGACGAACATCATGACGCAGGAGGAGGCTGGCAAGCTGCCCGACTACGTTGCGGCGAGCGCACCCGATGCCGCGCGTGACGACGAGCGTCTGAATGTCTCGTTGTTTGCCCCGACGGGTGGCAACATCAGTGACCTTACGGTTGAGGGTACCCAGTTTGGTCTTGGTGCCGCTACGTGGCATGGAATCCCCTTCTATTCGGGCACCGTTGACCTGCATGCTGGCGAGACGACGACGATCACGTATACGCTGACCACGTCGGCCGAGGCGGGGGACAAGCCGCTTACGCTGCGTCAGACCCCTACATGCCAGGCGGCTCGCGACAGCGCGTCGGCGTAGGGTTTTTCTGGTAGCGCAGATAATCGAGTACCATTTTGGGGCGGACAGGCAATCTGTCCGCCCCTATTTTGTAAGGAGAGCGCATGAAGTACTTTGGCACCGACGGCTTTCGCGGTGAGGCCAACGTTGGGCTGACGGTAGAGCACGCTTATAAGATTGGCCGTTTTGTGGGCTGGTATTACGGCGCCAACCGCAGTGCTAAGGCGCGCGTCATCGTGGGCAAGGACACACGTCGCTCGAGTTATATGTTCGAGGCGGCGCTGGTGAGCGGTCTGGTCGCGAGCGGTGCGGACGCCTATATGCTGCACGTGATCCCGACGCCGGGCGTGGCGCATCAGACCGTGGAGGGCTGCTTCGATTGCGGCATCATGATCAGCGCGAGCCACAACCCGTTTTGCGATAACGGCATTAAGCTCGTCAATAGCGACGGTTTTAAGATGGACGAGGACGTACTGGAGCTCATCGAGGATTACATCGATGGCAAGAGCGAAGTTCCGTTGGCCACGGGCAACCACATCGGTGCCACGGTGGACTACATGCAGGGCCGCAACCGCTACATTGCTTCGCTCATTGCAAGTGCGAACTTTTCGCTGCAGGGCGTCAAAATCGGTATCGACTGCGCCAACGGCTCGGCTTCCTCGGTGGCCAAGCCGGTGTTTGACGCGCTCGGTGCCGACGTGCGCGTGATCAATGCCGCGCCCGATGGCTTTAACATCAACGTCGACTGCGGCTCCACGCATATGGAGCGTCTGCAGCGCCATGTGGTGGAGCAGGGCCTGGACGTGGGCTTTGCCTACGACGGCGATGCCGACCGCTGCCTGGCCGTGGACGAGCGCGGGCGCGTGGTCGACGGCGACCAGATCCTGTACGTGTGCGGCGTGTATCTGAACAAGCACGGGCGCCTCTCGGGCGGTACCGTGGTACCGACGATCGCCAGCAACTTTGGTCTGGTCAAGTCGCTGGAGCTTGCCGGACTGAGCGCCGTGACCAGCGGTGTGGGCGACCGTCACGTGTATGCCAAGATGCGCGAGGGCGGCTACAGCCTGGGCGGCGAGCAGACGGGCCATACGATCTTTGGCGATATCGAGCGCACGGGCGACGGCATTATGACTTCGCTGCGCGTGATGGAAGTGATTCGTGCCGAGCGCGAGACGCTCTCGCAGCTCACGGCTCCGTGCAAGTTGCTGCCGCAGGCGCAGGTGGCCGTGCGCGTGGCGGACAAGGACGCCGCGCTCGAGAACATGGGCGTGCAGAACGCCATCGCCGAGGCCGAGGCTGCGCTGGCAGGCGAGGGCCGCGTGCTCGTGCGCAAGAGCGGAACCGAGTCGGTTATCCGCGTGCTGGCCGAGGCGCCCGACCAAGCATCCGCCGATGCCGCCATGAAGCGCATTGCCGCCGCGCTGGAAGCTCTGTAAGGTAGTCATTGGGGACGTTCTTAAACGACTAGGTGGAAAGGGGACGCTGCGGATTGGTTCCGCGGCGTCCCCTTTGCGTTGGCGTGTCGGTTATGCCTTACAGCTCGTAGAGCGTGGTGAACTTGTCCTGCAGGTAGCTGCAGTAGTAGCGGGCATCGAACGCCATGCCGCAGGCGCCCTTGATGAGTTCCGGCGCGTCTTTGGCGCGGCCCCACTGCCAAATGTGCTCGCCCAGCCAGGCACGGACGGGCGCCAGATCGCCGCTCATGCAGGCGCCGGTAAGGTCGACACCGTCGCGGCACATGGCCGGCACAAACATGGCGTCGTAGGCGCTGCCCAGCGCATACGTGGGGAAGTAGCCAAACGAGCCGCCGCTCCAGTGCGTATCCTGCAGGCAGCCGCGCGTGTCGTCGGGAACGGGAATGCCCAGGTACTCGTTCATGAAGCGATTCCAAAGCGCGGGGATATCCTTGGCTGTGGCCTCGCCGGCAAACAGCATGCGCTCGATCTCGTAGCGCACCATAACGTGCAGCGGATAGGTGAGCTCGTCGGCCTCGGTGCGGATCAACGACGGCTGCGCGATGTTCACGGCGCGGTAGAGCGTGTCCTCGTCGACGTCGCCGTAGACCTCGGGTGCGTGGCGGCGCAGCACCTCGAGCAGCGGTCCCATAAAGGCGCGGCTGCGACCCACGGTGTTCTCGAAGAAGCGGCTCTGGCTCTCGTGGATGCCCATGGAGGTGCCACCCTCAAGACAGGTGCGCGCATAGGCGGGATTGACGCCCAGCTCGTACATGGCGTGTCCCGCCTCGTGGATGATGCTGTAGACGTTGGAGATGCAATCGTCCTCGTAGATGTGTGTCGCGATGCGCGCGTCACCCACGGCAAAGCCCTCGCTAAACGGGTGCTCGGTAAAGGCAAGCGTGGTGTCGTCCAGATCCAGACCGACGAGCTTCATAAGGTCGAAGCTCATGGCGCGCTGGGCGGCCTCGGGCACGCGGGCGTGCAAAAAGTCGGCATCGGGCTGCTGGCCGCGCTCGCCGATGGCGTGCACGAGCGGCACGACCGTCGCCTTGACCTCATCGCAAAACGCATCGAAGCTTTTGGCGGAAAGGCCGCGCTCGTACTGGTCGAGCCAAACATCGTAGGGGTCGCGCTTGGGGTCCATGAGCTCGGCCTGATGCTTAAGTTGGGCGACGATTCTATCCACATAGGGCTCAAAGCTCGCCCAGTCATTGGCCGTCTTGGCCTTGTGCCACACGGCATCGGCCTCGCAGGTGAGCCTGGTCCAGGCCTCGGCCTCCTCGGTGGGGATGACGCTTGCCTCGCGCTGGTCGCGACCGAGCACACGGATCTCGTCGAGCAGCTGCGGGTCGTCAATTTTGCCGCCGGCGACGGTCTCGCGCGCTAACGAGCGTACGAGCTCAACGGACTTCTCGCTGGTCAGCAGCTTGTGATGCTCGCCGGCAAGCGTGCCCATGGCGTCGGCACGGGCGGCAGCACCATTGGCAGGAGCAATCGTCGCTCCATCGAACTCGGCAATCTTGAGCAGGTACTCACGAGTCCACAGCTTGCCCTCGAGTTTGCGGAACTTTTTGACGGCCTTGTCGACTTTAGCGGCCTTGACGCCCTTGGCGGCCTTTGCCACGGCGGCCTTGGCCTTCTTATCGAGTTTCTTTCCCATACCGTATCCTTAATCTCGCAGGCCGAGCGCCGCAGGCGGATGCACGGCCAGTTTGCACAACTACCTGCCTTGTACCCAGCACGAACAAAACGGAACGCGGCGATGCGCTCGCGAAATGTGTTATCCTATAGCCTAATGCGTTGACGGAGAGGGTTTTGCCCGCCGTGTCGCCGGCAAGAGAGGGAAGGTCATGGGCTGCAAGCCTTCCTGCGGTGGCAAGGGCCAAGCGTTCACTCCCGAGCAGCGACCTCAACGGGCGCGCGGCCAGTGGCAGCAAAGCCTCAGTAGGGAAGCCGTGAGCCTCGCGACAAGAGGCGCAGAGTGGGCGCGGCGGGCCAGACATCCGCCGGGTCAAACAAGGTGGTACCGCGGAATTTAACCGTCCTTGGGCAATGCACATGCCCGAGGGCGGTTTTTTGTTACCGAACCGGGCCGCGCATCCGCAGCATCGGGCGGCGTCAGCCGTCCCGGAGCGCGGATGCGCGAGAGACGAAAGGGAAGACATGAGTCTGATTGATGATCTGGTCAAACTCGAGGAAGAGGCCAAGGAGCTCGTCACTAGCGCCGACGACGCTGCCAAGCTCGAGGCTGCGCGCGTTGAGCTGCTCGGTCGCAAGGGCCGTATCACCGGCCTGATGCGCATGATGGGCAAGCTCGCCCCCGAGGATCGTCCCGTGATGGGCAAGCGCGCCAACGAGATGCGCCAGCTGATTGAGGGTATGCTCGACGAGCGCACCACCGAGATGAAGGCCGCCGCCCTCAAGCACGCACTCGAGCACGAGGCCGTCGACATCACGCTGCCGGGCATCCGTCCGCAGATCGGTCACCAGCACCTGATCAAGCAGATCATCGAGGAGGCCGAGGACATCTTCTGCGGCATCGGTTACACCGTCGAGTCCGGCCCCATGGTCGATACCTCCTACTACAACTTCACCGCGCTCAACGCGCCCATGGATCACCCGAGCCGCTCGGCTCGCGACACGTTCTATGTGGTCGACAACAACCCCGGTAGCGTCGCGCATCCCGAGGCTCACGCCCATGGCGAGTCCGACGTGCTGCTGCGCACCCAGACCTCGGGCGTACAGATCCACACCATGGAGTCGCAGAAGCCGCCCATCTACATGATCTGCCCGGGCACCGTCTACCGTCCCGACACGGCCGACGCCTGCCACCTGCCGCAGTTCAACCAGATCGAGGGCCTGGTCGTCGACGAGGGTATCACCTTTGGCGATCTTAAGGGCACGCTCGACTACTTTGTTAAGTGCATGTTTGGCGAGGACCGCAAGACGCGCTATCGTCCGCACTTCTTCCCCTTCACCGAGCCTTCCTGCGAGGTGGACGTGAGCTGCCACGTGTGCGGCGGCAAGGGCTGCAACTTCTGCAAGCACAGCGGCTGGATCGAGATCCTGGGCTGCGGCATGGTCGACCCCAACGTCCTGATCAACTGCGGCATCGACCCCGAGAAGTACACCGGCTTCGCCTTTGGTATTGGCGCCGAGCGCGTCGCTGCCCTGCGCTACGACCTGCCCGACCTCAGAACTCTCATGACGGGCGATATGCGTTTCTTGAATCAGTTCTAGGCTGCGGCTTGCCCAAGCACGGCACCTCGGCGCTCATTCGTCGCTTGCGTACCAAATACGCGGCGCTCCTCTTTCGGGCCGATCTGCCGCACTTGGACAACCCTCGCTTTGTAAGGAATGTTCACAAAGTTGAAGTTTCCACCTGCATCTCTTCGCAGGCTTTCAGTATGAAAGGAGAGCTAGATGCGTGTTTCTTACGACTGGCTCAAGACCATGATCGATATTCCGGAGGATCCCAAGACCCTTTCGGACGAATATATCCGTACCGGCACCGAGGTCGAGGCGATCGACACCGTGGGCGAGTCCTTCGACCACGTGGTGACCGCCAAGGTGCTCACCAAGACCCCGCACCCCGATAGCGATCATATGTATGTGTGCTCGGTCGACGTGGGCGACAAGAACCTCGACGCCGACGGCAACCCCGCTCCGCTGCAGATCGTCTGCGGCGCGCAGAACTTCGAGGCCGGCGACCACATCGTCACGGCCATGATCGGCGCCGTGCTTCCTGGCGACGTCAAGATCAAGAAGAGCAAGCTTCGCGGCGTCGTGTCCATGGGCATGAACTGCTCCGCGCGCGAGCTCGGTCTGGGCGGCGACCACTCCGGCATTATGATCCTGCCCGAGGATACGCCCTGCGGCATGCCGTTTGCCGAGTATGTGGGCTCGAGCGACACCGTGCTCGACTGCGAGATTACGCCCAACCGCCCCGACTGCCTGTCCATGATCGGCATGGCCCGCGAGACCGGCGCCATCTTCGACCGCGATTTCCACGTTGAGCTGCCCGCCATCAAGGCCGAGACCGGCCGCGCGACCGACGACGAGCTTTCCGTCGAGATTGCCGACGAGGGCCTGTGCGACCGCTACGTTGCCCGCATCGTGCGCAACGTGAAGGTCGGCCCGTCGCCCGACTGGATGGTCAAGCGCCTTAACGCCCTGGGCGTGCGCCCGCACAACAACATCGTCGACATCACCAACTATGTGATGATGCTCACTGGTCAGCCGCTGCACGCCTTTGACCTCGACACCTTTGCCGAGCGCGATGGCAGGCGCCGCGTGGTCGTTCGCGCCGCCCAGCAGGACGAGAAGTTCACGACGCTCGACGGCGAGGAGCGTACGCTCGACGCCGGCATGGGTCTCATCACCGACGGCGAGCGTCCTGTGGCGCTGGCCGGCGTTATGGGTGGCATGGATTCCGAGATTGAGGACGACACCGTCGACGTGATGGTCGAGAGCGCCTGCTTCAACGCCGGCCGCACCTCGCACACCAGCCGTGACCTGTCGCTGATCTCCGACGCCTCCATCCGCTTTGAGCGCCAGGTCGACGAGACCGGCTGCGTGGATGTTGCCAACGTTACCTGCGCGCTCATCGAGGAGATCGCCGGCGGCGAGGTCGCCCCCGGCTATGTGGACGTGTTCCCCGCGCCCAAGACCATCGACGGCATCAAGCTGCGCCTGGCCCGCGTACGCGCCATCTGCGGTGCTGACATCGAGCCCGACTTTATCGAGCGCTCACTCACCCGCCTGGGCTGCACCGTCGAGCGCGACGGCGAGGACTTTATGGTCACGCCGCCGAGCTTCCGTCCCGACCTGCCGCGCGAGATCGACCTGATCGAGGAGGTCCTGCGCCTGTGGGGCATGGGCCGCGTGACGGCGACCATCCCGGCTGCCAGGAACCATATCGGCGGCCTGACCCGCGAGCAGAAGCTCACCCGCAAGGTTGGCGAGATCCTGCGCGCCTGCGGCCTCAACGAGACCACGACCTTTGGCTTCGCCGCCCCGGGCGACCTGGAGAAGATCGGCATGTCCACCGAAGGCCGCGGCTGCCCCGTGGTGCTCATGAACCCGCTGGTGGCCGAGCAGACCGAGATGCGCCGCTCGTTGCTGCCGGGTCTGCTGCAGTCTGTGGCCTACAACGAGGCCCACGGCACGCCCAACGTGCATCTGTACGAGGTCGGCAGCTTGTTCCACGGTCGCGAGAACGCCAGCCTGCCCAAGGAGACCAAGTCCGTAGCGGGCGTGCTGTCGGGCCAGTGGAGCGAGCAGTCCTGGAACATGAAGTACCGTAAGCTGCGTTTCTTCTTTGGCAAGGGCATTGTCGAGGAGCTGCTTGCCCAGCTGCGCGTCGAGAAGGTTCGCTTCCGTCCCGTCGAGGGCGAGGGCTATGCCTTCCTGCAGCCGGGTCGTGCTGCCGAGGTGCTCTCGGGCGGTACCGTGCTGGGCTGGGTTGGCGAGATTCACCCCGAGGCGCGCGAGGCTATGGGCATTGACGAGGTCGTCGTTGCCTTTGAGCTCGACTTGGACAAGCTGATCAAGGGCGCCCGCAACCAGGAGAACTACCGTGAGTTCTCGCAGTACCCGGCCGTTGAGCACGACCTTGCTATCGTGGTCGACAACACTGTGACCTGCGAGGATCTTGAGCGTCGTATTACGAGTGCCGGCGGCAAGCTGCTCGAGGGCGTGCGCCTGTTCGATGTCTACCGCGATCCCATCCGCATCGGAGCGGGCAAGAAGTCCATGGCCTTTGCGCTTACGTATCGCTCCGACGACCACACGCTCACCAGCGAAGAGGTCGAAAAGGCGCACCAGAAGATCGTCACCAAGGTGTGCAAGGGCGTAAACGGCGAGGTCCGCGGCTAGGTCCTGCGCTGGGGTATGGGTTAGCGGTGGCTGCTGCCGAATCCTACATGACCGCTATGCCCGGTATAAGGCACCGTTGAGCCTGCATATATGACACGCGCATTACATAACGGCGTGCTGCTTTGTCGGCAGTGCGCCGTTTTGCTATGATAGCCCGCGTCGTGTTACGAATCTGACATTACGTAACACTGGAAAGGTGATTCAAACGGCGTTGCAATTCCGTGCGCCGATAACCGGGAGGCGTGCATGCATATTCCAGATAATTATCTGTCCCCGCAGACCGATGCCGTCATGGCAGTGGCGATGGTGCCCGTTTGGGTTCACTGCATCAAGAAAGTGCGCGCCACGCTCGATCGCGAGCACATGGCTTTCCTGGGCATCTGCGCCGCGTTCTCCTTCCTGCTTATGATGTTCAATGTGCCGCTGCCCGGCGGCACCACAGGTCACGCCGTCGGCGGCGCGCTCATTGCGCTGCTGCTAGGCCCCGAGGCCGCGGCTATCGCTGTCTCGGTTGCGCTGGCACTGCAGGCGCTGCTGTTTGGCGACGGCGGCGTTCTGTCGTTTGGCGCCAACTGCTTTAACATGGCCTTTGTGCTGCCGTTTGTCGCTGCTATCGTGTTCCGTGCGCTCAACAGCCGCCTGCACGACAAGAGCTGGGGCACCTCGGTTTCTGCCGTCGTGAGCGGTTGGGTCGGCCTGTGCCTGGCAGCCCTGTGCGCGGCAATCGAGTTTGGTATTCAGCCGATGCTCTTCACCAACGCTTCGGGCGCTCCGCTGTACTGCCCCTTCCCGCTGTCCGTGGCTATTCCGGCCATGTTGATCCCGCATATGCTGGTTGCCGGCGTGGTCGAGGGCGTGGCGACTGCCGCGATCTACGGCTTTATCAAGAAGACGGCGCCGAGCGTTATCGTCGGGCCCGAGGCCGTCGATGGCCAGCTTACTGCCGAGGGCGCTGCTGCCAAGAAGACCTCGCTGGTCCCCACGCTCATCTTGGTTGCCGTGCTTGTCGTGGCTACGCCGCTCGGCTTGCTTGCCACAGGTGACGCATGGGGCGAGTGGGACGCCGAGGGCGCCGCGACCGCCGTTCAGGAGGTTGGTGACGACAGCCTGCAAGCTTCGGTCGGCCTTGATACCCCGACCTTTGCCGACGCTCTGCCTACGGGTGATTACCTGCAGGCCTATTCCGAGGAGCAGGGTCTTGGCTTTGCCGGTCAGGCTGCCATGTATATCCTGTCCGGCGTGATTGGCGTGGCGGTGCTCACCATCGCATTCCGTCTGATCTCGCTGACGGTTAAGGAAAGCGGTGCTCATGGCAATAGCCGAGCTGCCTAGCTGGCTTGCGGTCGAGCAGCGTTACGAGCCCGTGGGGGCTCGGCATCGTGTGATGCAAAAGAACGTCCTGCACCTGGCGAGCCTGCTTGAGCGGGTTCGCCTGGGTGGGGGCGCGCACGAGGGCGGGTCGATGGTCGACCGCGCCCTTTCTTGCGTTTCGGCTCCGGTGCGCCTGGTGGGGATGTTCGTCTGCGTTCTATGCGTGTGTCTGACGCAGAGCCCGCTGTACCTCATGTTGATGGCGGCTATCGCGCTGGTGCTGGTCGCGGTGCGCCCCGCACGCGGGCTGCGTGCGACCATTGTACCGGCGCTCGGCGCCACGGGGCTCGCAGTGGTTCTGGCGCTGCCTGCCCTGCTGCTGGGCGCTTCCGCTACGGGCGCCATGCTCAAAATTGCGCTTAAGACGTTCATTAACGTGTCGCTCGTGCTGGGCGTTTCGTGGACGCTTACCTGGAGCCGCATGTCGGCGGCGCTCAAGACGCTACATCTGCCCGACGAGGTCATCTTTACGTTTGATATGGCGCTCAAGCACATCGAGGTGCTGGGTCGCACGGCGCACAATCTGTGCGAATCGGTCATGCTGCGCAGCGTTGGCCGTGCGCCTGAGGGATTTTCGCGTACCGATTCGATCGCGGGTATCATGGGCATGACCTTTATCAAGGCGATGGAATGCAGCCGCGCGATGGACGAGGCTATGCTTTGCCGCGGCTTTGCCGGTGCGTATCCGGCTCCCGCGCGCGCCGGGTTTGGCTGGCGCGATGCGGCCTATGCGGCCGGCGTGGCGCTGCTGACAGTGTTGTGCGCCGTGCTGTAGGCGCTGCTGGTTCCGACTGGGGATGTAAATGGGGAAGGGCGACGTTTTGACGATCGATATGAATAGTGCGGCGGGCACGAACGGTGTGGGCGGCGCCGAGGTCGTTCCGCTCATCGAGCTGCGCGACGTGGTGTTCTCCTATGCGGGGCATACGGTTGTCGATGGCGTGTCGCTGCAGGTCGATCGTGGTGAACTCGTTGCCCTGCTCGGTCCCAACGGCTGCGGCAAGACGACGATTATGCGTCTTATTAACGGCCTTGAACTCGCGGACGCAGGGGCATACCTGTTTGACGGGCACGTGGTCGATGCGGCGTATCTGAAGGATTCTGCTGCTGCTCAGAAGTTCCACCAGCGTGTGGGCTTCGTATTCCAAAACGCCGATGCCCAGCTGTTCTGCGCCACGGTGGGCGAGGAAGTTGCTTTTGGTCCCGCGCAGATGGGGCTGCCGGCAGACGAGCTCGAGCGCCGCGTGAGCGATGCCATGGGGTTGTTCCAGGTTGCCGACCTTGCCGACGCCTCTCCCTATCAGCTCTCGGGCGGGCAAAAGAAACGCGTTGCGCTGGCTGCGGTGGTGTCGATGAACCCGGATATCTTGGTCCTCGACGAGCCTACCAATGGACTCGACGAGGATTCATGCGACATCGTGGTCAACTTCTTGCTGGCCTACGTCGCGGCGGGTAAGACGGTCTTGATGAGCACGCATCACCAGGATTTGGTGCGACGCCTGGGTGCCCGTGCAATCTATATCGATCGATATCACCATGTGGTCGAGGCACCTTCGCCGTCGTATGGAACCGAAAGCGGTGCTACGGACTAGTTGCTGCGTAGAGCGTGCGTAGCCGCCCGCGCGGCTTTGCCGTGATGGTATAGTTATCCAGGTTTTTATGGGGGTGGCTATGCCAAGCTGGAACATTCATATCGCTCAGACGGAGCGTTTGCTGGAGCGCACCGGTGCGCTTGCCAATAGCGTGCGCGACCGCAATGCCTTTTTGTTTGGCTGCGTGGTTCCGGATATCTTCGTGGGCTATATGGTCCCTGGCATCGCCGATCCCATTCCGTACCGCATTACGCATTTTGCCAAGCCTGAGCCCATCCCTAAGCCTCGTGAGCATGAGTTCTGGGATACCTATGTGGCACCGTTGCTTAAAAGTTCGCCCATCGGTGCGCCGGCCGCGGCGACCTCGATTATCGAGGAACGCGAGCGGCTGAACCGCGTGCACTATCCCCAGCGCTACAAGGATGCCGAGCCGGTTGCCGGTCCCGGCGCCTGTGAGTTCTCGCTTGCGTCCGAAGATGTGGCACAGTCGTTGCTCGATTTGACACTTGGTGTCTGGTCGCATCTGGTGGCCGATACCGTATGGAATATGCGCGTGAATCAGTACCTGGAGGCGCACGGCGGCAAGCCGTGCGAGGAGTTCCGCATTAAAAAGCAAGGCGACTTTGACTGGTTTGGCAAGACGCTGGGCATTGTTTCCATCCCGCGTGCGACCGATCGCCTGTATACCGCTGCGACGCGTTTTGGGCAGTATCCCATCCATAAAGAATATGTGCTCAAGACCATCGGCGTCATGCACGAGATTGTACGCGAAAACCCCGGTGAGCCCGACCATCCGCCATACCGCCTGCTAACCGAGGAGTTTTTCGACGCAACGTTTACCGAGGTCATCGAGCTGACCGAGGCGGGATTTGCGACTCGCGTTGCTGCTTCTGGCGTTCCCGCAGTCCCCCTGATTGCTAGCTGCTAGCCGGCCGGCCCGGCAGTGAATAGCTCAACCCAATCGACAAGTAGCTCTTGCCGTAAGGTATCTTCGGCAATGCGCTCCTGTTTGGTCTTTGGGATGTGGGGAAGCCCGGCCTTTTTATGGATGAGCTCGGCTATGTGGTCGAAGCTCTTCTTCTCCTTGATCTGGTCATAGGTAATTTGGATGACGTCGTAGCCCATGCTTGTGAGTGCGGTGGCGCGCTCGGCATCGGAGAGGCTCGCGGCTTCGCTGTCGTGGGCAGAGCGGCCTTGGCATTCCAGAATGACGCCCATGCTGTCGGTGGCGCTTTCGATGAGGATATCGGCGTAGCAGCAGGTTTTGTCATACAGCGAACGTGCGGCTTCACTGAGCGGGATGCGCGCGTTGTTGGCGATCTCGATGCCCTGGCCGCCCTCGTCGCGGGGGAGCGAGATAAGCATGGAGGTCTGTACTTCGAAGGGCGAGGCGGCCTGCCCCGTCATGTGCTCGGCCGCCCAGCGCAGTTGTTTGACGCCGCGCAGGCCTGCGGCTTGCTTGGCGAACGCGGCGATATCCGTTGCGGTAAGAAGCGGCGTGCGCTTCCACAAGTTGGTGTCATTGCCCTTGGTGTCGTTAACTCGCTCCCAGCCGCAGTTGGGTGGAATGAACTTAAGCGAAATAGCTTCATCGAGTTGTTGTTGCGTTCGCTCGCAGGGCTTAAACACTGCAAAGGAGCCGCACGTCTCGTAGCAAGCCATGAGTAACTGGTTGCGTGAAACCTGCGTAGCAAGGTTGAGCAGCGTGAACTCCGGTGACGTGACATCAAACCCATGTTCAGTCTGCCTAAACGACCCCGGAGGTGGTTCTTGGGTCAGGAGGTGCGATTTAAACAGGCTTCGCGACCCGGATTGTGCCCGAGTGAATACAAGCCTGTGAAGTGGTGCGTGAAGCAGGTCTTTTACAACTGCATGACTTCCGAGACCACAACATCTGCGATCCATATTGCCAAGGCTAATGGCGGGGTAAAGGCCTAATACCTGCGGCGGGATGCGGTAGTAGTTAAAGGCGGATTGCCCACAAAGCGTCAGGTCCATAATGCCCTCCTGGCCGAAATCATCTCTTTGAAGCGAGTGATGCCAGCGTCAATCCGGAAGTATGCGGCAAAATCTGAACCCTATGAGCGGACCTGGCTTTTGAGGCTAGTTTATCAGGCATTTTGTTGCGAAAAAACAGGGTGTGCTCGGAGGTTCCAGAATTTGCCGCATACTTCCGAAAACCAGGTCGATTTGGTTCTTGCTAAAACGATTTATCAGCCCTGTGTGAGGTGTGGGTTTGCCACCGGGCGAACACTTTTAGCGCTTGGGGCTTTATTTTTTGGGCCTCGAAGGGTGGATTTCGCGCTTTTGGTAAAGAAATGAGTGCGTGTTTTGCCGTGCGGCGGCATTGGCACAGAAAAAGGGCCCGGAAGGCAATGCCTTCCGGGCCCTTTGCAATGCAAATCTGCTTGCAAGTACGATTTAGCGCACCTGAGCGACGTATGCGACGTTGGTCGAGGAGACCTTGTCCTCGAGCTGGACGCTCATGCGGGGATCGCCGGCGGTAGCGACGGTCAGATCGCCGGCCTCGACGTAGCCGAGCTCCTTAGCGGTCTCGATCGCCTTGACGATCGTGCCGTTGACGGTGCCCTGGGTAATCTCGGCCTGATGCGGGATAACGCCCCAGTACATGATCATCTGCTGGACGGCCCACTCGTGGCGGGAGAACGCGCAGATCGGCATGTTGGGACGGAAGTGCGAAATCAGGCGAGCGGTACGACCGGTGGTCGTCGGCACGGTGATGCACTTGGCGCCAACGGTGGTGGCCATGTTCACAGCGGACATACCCACAACGTTGTTGACGACGCGGGTGCCGTGAGCGTCAGCCGGAACCTCGAGCGGGGCGTGAGCCGGGAGGTACTTCTCGGTCTCGAGAGCAATGCTGGCCTGCATCTTAACGGCCTCGACCGGGTACTTACCGGCAGCGGACTCGCCAGAGAGCATAACGGCGTCGGTGCCGTCGTAAATGGCGTTAGCAACGTCGGCAACCTCGGCGCGCGTCGGGCGCGGGTTCTGCTGCATGGAGTCGAGCATCTGCGTAGCGGTGATAACGGGCTTGTAGGCTGCGTTGCACTTAGCGATGATTTCCTTCTGGATGTGCGGAACGAGCTCGGGCTTGATCTCGATGCCCAGGTCGCCACGGGCGACCATGATGCCGTCGGAAGCCTCGAGGATCTCGTCGAAGTTCTCGACGCCCAGGGCGCACTCGATCTTCGGGAAGATCGTCACGTGCTCGCCGCCGTTCTCGCGGCAAAGCTCGCGGATGCCGCGGACGGACTCGCCGTCACGGATGAAGGAAGCGGCGATGTAGTCGATGTTCTCGGTCAGGCCAAAGAGGATGTCCTGACGATCGCGCTCGGTGATAGCGGGCAGCGAGATGTTGACGTTGGGCATGTTAACACCCTTGCGCTCGCCGATCAGGCCGTCGTTCTTGACGACGCAGGTCATGTCCTGGCCGTCGACGGACTCGACCTCGAGGGCAACCAGGCCGTCATCGATCAGGATGAGGGAGCCCTTCTCGACCTCGGAGGGCAGAGCCAGGTAGTCGAGGGAGATGTGCTCAGAGGTGCCGTGGAAATCCTCGGACGTGGGCTGAGCGGTGACGACGATCTTGTCGCCGGTCTTGACGGCAACCTTCTTGCCGTCGACCAGAAGGCCGGTGCGGACCTCGGGGCCCTTGGTGTCGAGCAGGATGCCGACGGGCAGACCGAGCTCCTTGGAAATACGACGGACGCGCTCGATGCGACCGTGGTGCTCGTCGTATGATCCGTGCGAGAAGTTAAAACGGGCGACGTTCATGCCCGCCTTGATCATCTCACGGATGGTCTCGTCGCTATCGCAGGCGGGACCCATGGTGCATACAATCTTGGTGCGCTTGTACATTCAGACCTCCATCTGACATCGTCTTGCGCTGATAGATAAACCATAAGAAATAAAACTGAGATGATTATAACGAAATGCCGACCGAATACCCCAAAAAATCGACCGTATGCCGAATTAGAAGTTCATTTTTTGCGAATAAACGGTATATGCAAAAACTTTACCAACCGTTCTAACCGCTGCTATCTGGGCGATATTTCAGTTTGATGATGCACCGAAGAAAAAACGTTTTATCAATGTCGAACATCATACGGTCTGCATCGTTGCACTCGAGCCGTGTTTCCAATTGGAATGTTTTGGCTAGACGCGCCGCTTTGGGGTACCATAGCTCCACTATCAACTGCCGCTCAGCACGGCAGCCTTGATGAGCCCTTGCCCTTCTCCTGGGAATTATGATCGGGCATCAATCTGCTGAGTGGCCCGAATCCCAGGAGGGGACTCTATATGCAAAAGGAATACCTGTCCGCCGCGGCGGAGGTACTCAGCGACCAAGGTGTCGATGAGGACCTCGGCCTGAGCAACGACGAGGCGTCGTCGCGCCTCGCCAAGACAGGCCCTAACAAGCTCGAGGAAGCCGAGAAGACGCCGTTGTGGAAGCGCTTCTTTGAGCAGATGGCCGACCCCATGGTCATCATGCTGATCGTTGCCGCCGTCATCAGCGCGCTCACGGGCATGGTCAAGGGCGAGGCGGACTTTGCCGATGTCGCCATCATCATGTTCGTCGTTATCGTCAACTCGGTGCTGGGCGTGGTCCAGGAGGCTAAAAGCGAGGAGGCTCTCGAGGCCCTGCAGGAGATGAGCGCGGCGCAGTCCAAGGTGCTGCGCGACGGCAAGCTCGTGCACCTGCCGAGCGCCGAGCTCGTGCCCGGTGACGTGATCATGCTCGAGGCGGGCGACTCCGTCCCGGCCGACTGCCGCGTGCTCGAGAGCGCCACGATGAAGATCGAGGAGGCCGCCCTTACCGGCGAGTCCGTGCCTGTCGAGAAGCATGCCAACGTGATCGAGCTCGCCGCCGGCACCGACGACGTGCCGCTCGGCGACCGCAAGAACATGTGCTACATGGGCTCCACCGTGGTGTACGGCCGTGGCCGCGCCGTCGTAGTCGGTACCGGCATGAACACCGAGATGGGTAAGATCGCCGGCGCCCTGGCCGAGGCCAAGGAAGAGCTCACGCCGCTGCAGGTGAAGCTTGCCGAGCTCAGCCGCATCCTCACTATCATGGTTATCGTCATCTGCGTCGTCATCTTTGGCGTCGACATCATCCGCCACGGCGTGGGCAACGTTCTCACCGACCCGACCGCGCTGCTCGATACCTTTATGGTCGCTGTCTCGCTTGCCGTCGCCGCCATCCCTGAGGGCCTGGTTGCCGTCGTGACTATCGTGCTTTCGCTCGGCGTGACCAAAATGGCCAAGCGCCAGGCGATTATCCGCAAGCTCTCTGCCGTCGAGACCCTTGGCTGCACGCAGACCATCTGCTCGGACAAGACCGGTACCCTTACCCAAAACAAGATGACTGTCGTCAAGCACGAGCTCGCTGCGCCTAAGGAGAAGTTCCTGGCCGGCATGGCGCTGTGCTCCGACGCCCAGTGGGACGAGGAGCTGGGCGAGGCCGTGGGTGAGCCGACTGAGTGCGCGCTCGTCAACGACGCCGGCAAGGCGGGGCTCACCGGCCTGACCGCCGAGCACCCGCGTGTGGGTGAGGCCCCGTTTGACTCGGGCCGCAAGATGATGTCCGTGGTCGTCGAGACCCTGGACGGCGAGTATGAGCAGTACACCAAGGGCGCGCCCGACGTGGTGATCGGCCTGTGCACCCATATCTACGACGGCGATAAGGTCGTCCCCCTGACCGAGGAGCGTCGCGCCGAGCTCGTGGCCGCCAACAAGGCCATGGCCGACGAGGCCCTGCGCGTACTGGCGCTGGCAAGCTGCACCTACACCGAGGTCCCGGCCGACTGCAGCCCCGCCGCGCTCGAGCACGACCTGGTATTCTGCGGCCTGTCCGGCATGATCGACCCGGTCCGTCCCGAGGTGGCCGACGCTATCCGCGAGGCGCACGACGCTGGCATCCGCACCGTCATGATCACGGGCGATCACATCGACACCGCCGTGGCCATCGCCAAGCAGCTTGGCATCGTCGCCGATCGCAGCCAGGCCATTACCGGTGCCGACCTCGACCGCATGAGCGACGAGGAGCTCGACGCGCACATCGAGGACTACGGCGTGTACGCCCGCGTCCAGCCCGAGCACAAGACGCGCATCGTCGAGGCCTGGAAGTCGCGCGACCAGATCGTCGCCATGACCGGCGACGGCGTCAACGACGCCCCGTCCATCAAGCGCGCCGACATCGGCGTCGGTATGGGCATCACCGGCACCGACGTCACCAAGAACGTTGCCGACATGGTGCTTGCCGACGACAACTTCGCCACCATCATCGGTGCCTGCGAAGAGGGCCGTCGCATCTACGACAACATCCGCAAGGTCATCCAGTTCCTGCTTTCGGCCAACCTTGCTGAGGTGTTCTCGGTGTTTATCGCCACGCTCATCGGCTTTACCATCTTCCAGCCGGTGCAGCTGCTGTGGGTGAACCTGGTCACCGACTGCTTCCCCGCGCTCGCGCTGGGCATGGAGGATGCCGAGGGTGACATCATGAAGCGCAAGCCGCGCAACGCCAAGGACGGTGTCTTTGCCGGTCATATGGGCCTGGACTGCGTGGTCCAGGGTCTGATCATCACCGTGCTGGTGCTGGCGAGCTTCTTTGTGGGCGTGTACTTTGACATGGGCTACATCCACATCGCCGATATGATCGCCGGCAATGCCGACGAGGAAGGCGTGATGATGGCGTTCATCACGCTCAACATGGTCGAGATTTTCCACTGCTTCAATATGCGCAGCCGTCGTGCGTCGCTGTTCACCATGAAGAAGCAGAACAAGTGGCTGTGGGCTTCGGCCGCGCTGGCGCTGGTACTGACGGTTATCGTGACCGTTCAGCCGACGCTTGCCGAGATGTTCTTTGGCCCCGTGACGCTTGAGCTCAAGGGCGTTCTTGCCGCGCTGGGTCTGGCCTTCCTGATCATCCCGCTGATGGAGATCTACAAGGCGATCATGCGCGCGGTCGAGAAAGAGTAGCGTACTCGTCCGGGCCCGCCCCACGCCCTTTCTCCCTCACTGGTCCTCGCGCTTCGCGCTGCGGGATCGTTCGGGAGAAAGGGCTTCCGGGGCGGGCCCTGCGGTATCCTTGTTGGCTTTTCTCCCGTGCGGATGAAAAGGGCTGAGGGAAAGTTTGTGAGCTGGTCGGGCTTTGCCCGGCCAGCTCTTTTTGATTTAAAATACCTGCTCAGTTGTGATTTTGGCTGCTGGGAGGCGTTTGTGGCTAAGGCTAAGGCTAAAGCGAAGAAAAAGACGACGGGGGCGCGGGCTAAGCGCGATCGTCGTCGGAAGCTTGCGACCGAGGCCCCCGCGTCTGCCGAGGAGTTGTTGGCGAGCGTACCGGGGCTCGATGCGCTGCAGGATGTCCCGGCGTTTGATGATCTGCCGGTCGATGAAGCCCAGCAGACTGCCTTTGATGATTTCTGCGCACATGCCGAGGAGCCCGAGCAGATGCGGCTGGGTGCCGTTATTCGCCTGGATCGCGGGTTTCCGCTGGTGGCGACTGCCGACGATACCTTCCGCGCCGAGCATGCCGTGGGGTTTGCCAAGTCGCGCGGCGAGGACGAGGTCCTGCTGCCTGCCGTGGGCGACCGTGTGGCGGTGCGCCGCGCTCCCGGGCACGATATGGGCGTGATTGAGTGCGTGCTGCCGCGCCGTACGAGCTTTGAGCGTTGGCGCGGCCGTGCCCGTGGAGAGCGCCAGGTGCTCTGCTCCAACGTGGATAGCGTGCTAATCGTGCAGGCGCTCGGTGCCGGTGAGGTGCTGCTCGACCGCGTGGCGCGCTCGCTGGTGTTGGCGCTTGACTGCGATGCCGAGCCGGTGGTGGTGCTTACCAAAGCTGACCGCTGCGATGCCGAGGAGCTCGAGCGCGATCTGGACCGCGTGCGCCGCCTGGTGGGTCCGGACGTGCGCGTGATCGTGACGTCCTCTGCCGAGGGCCGCGGCCTGGACGAGGTCCGTGCCTGCGTGCCTGCCGGGAGCTGCGTCATGATTCTGGGCGAGTCGGGTGCCGGCAAGTCGACGCTGCTCAATGCACTGCTGGGCCACGATACGTTGGCGACCGGCGGTGTGCGCGAACGCGACGACCAGGGCCGTCACACTACCGTCGCGCGCGTGATGGTGGCGCTGCCGGGCGACGCCGGCGTGATCGCCGATGCCCCGGGCCTGCGCAGTCTACCGCTCGTGGGTCACGAGCGGGGTCTGGCGCGCGCCTTCCCCGAGATTGTCGAGGCATCGCGCGCGTGCCGGTTTGGCGATTGCACACATACCCATGAGCCGGGCTGCGCCGTTCGCGAGGCCGAGGACGCCGGGCAGATCGACAGCCTGCGGCTGGAAACGTTCCAAAACCTGGCGTCATCCATGCGCGTGAGCGCTCAAATACTCGATCCCGATGTTCATCTGTAATTGATTTTTCCTATGACAGCCGTCTCCCAACTGTTCGGGAGACGGCTTTTTTGCTGCGGAAAAGCCTCGAAACATGCAGTTTGCTGACGTGCTGACCAAAACCTTGCCATGAGCTTGACGGGCTGGTCAGCTTTTGGTCGGCGATTGGTTTGACATCGAAAACCAAGATCGCGATTGCGCCGCTTTGCACTCTGACCGCCCAGACAATGGTGGTACGGGCATTCGCCCGGCACTGCCATGAGAGGAGCGGCCGTGAACAAGAGCAAGCGCATCGCCATCAGTCTGGTCGCGGGCGTGCTCGCTGCTCTGCTCTGCATGGTTTACGGCTCGTCGATCCGCTCGCAAGCCGAACAGGTCCAGGCTGAGACCTTGGCCAAGTACGGTGGCGATCGCGTCGAGGTATGCGTCGCGGCGCGCGATATCGATGTGGGCGAGACCCTCGATGAGACCAATGTCATAACCCAGGAATGGCTGACGAGCCTGCTGCCGCGTGACGCGGCGACCGAGCTGCGCCAGGTGCGCGGCGACGTGACGACTTCGCGTATTCCCAAAAACGCCGTGATCTGCAATGTCTACACCAAGGCCGAGAGCCACAAGCTCGAGGTGCCTAAGGGCAAGGTCGCCGTTTCGGTGGCGGTCGATGCCGAGCACTCGGTCGGCGGTGCCACGGGCGTGGGCAGCTATGTGGACGTGTACGTGCAAAAAGATGGCGTAACCGATCGACTGTGCGGCGCGCACGTGATCGATACCAGTGAGAATTCCGGTGCCACGCGCGAGGGCAAGATCGAATGGGTGACGCTGGCGGCTGACCCCGAAGACGTCAAGGAACTGCTGGGAGCCTCGGGCAAGGGAACGGTCAGCTTGACGATTCCCGCCACGGCGCGCGGCAAAAAGAGCGGAGGCGACGAGTGATGAAGGCGATCTGGCTTGCGTGCTGCGCGTGCGGCGATTACGGGCTGTTGCAGCAGGAAGTCGAGGGCCGTGATGCGGGTGCACAGGTGCTTCGCGTGGGTGACCTGGACGGGCTGGTTTCCATGGCGCGGGCGTTTCCGTCGCGCCGCGGGGCTGCCATCATCGCGGCGTCTCTGTTTGATATCGAAGATGTGCGCAAGACTGTTGCGCGCCTGACGGCCGAAGGCCGCGTGAGTCGCGTGGTCGTGTTGATAGAAGCGCTCGATCCGTCGGATATCGAGGGACTGTTTCGCGCGGGGGCGACCGAGGTCATCGCTGCGCACAGTATATGCGGCAACGGGCGCGCGGGCGAGGGAGCGGTTGATTCCGATCGGCGCATGACGATTGAGCCCGATGCTTTTGTTGATAGGGAACCCGGGGCGCCTCGCGCTACAAGAGGCCCGCGTGTTGATGATTATGGAAAAGCGGAAGCCGAGCATGGTCGGCGCCCCCGGAACCCCCTTGTATACGATGACGCTGGAGGGCCGGCACAGCATGCTGGCGACTCCCCGGCTGTAGATATGGGATACGTGCACGGCGTGAATCTGGCGGATGAACTCGACGAAGTTGAGGGCTTTGCCGGGTGCGGCGAGTTGTCGCTGATGCAGCATGAGCAGATTGCACAGAACGAGCCTGCCTTGCAGACCGAACAAGCTGCCATGCCGGCTTGGACGCAGCGTGTGGTTGCGGCGGGGGAGACGGGGACGCTGTCGCCGACGCCCGCCCCGCCGCCTCCGATGCCGCCGGCAGACGCTGCCGCTCCGCAGCATCGAGCTCCGGTCATCTGCGCCATTTCGGGTTCGGGCGGTTGCGGCAAGTCGACGATCGTTGCCACCATGGCACACATATCGTCGCTGTTGGGCTTGCGTGCCGCCGTGCTCGACCTGGACCTGATGTTTGGAAACCTTTACGACTTGTTAGGCGTCGATGCTCCGCGCGATATGGCGGCACTTATCGAGCCGTCGGCGGCGGGCGCGCTCACCGAGCCGGATATCGTAGCCACATCGATGCGCGTGGCGCCGGGCGTTACGCTCTGGGGTCCCGTCGCGGCGCCCGAGCAAGCCGAGCTCATGGCACGTCCGGTGGAGCTATTGCTTGATGTCCTGCGTCGCGAATCCGACGTGGTCTTTATCGATACCTCGGTCTTTTGGGGCGACGCCGTGGCGGCTGCGGTGGCGGCGAGCGACCGTTGCCTGGTCGTTGGCGATGCGGCGGTGTCGTCCGCGACATCGGCATCGCGCGTCATTGAACTGGCAAGTCGAGTAGGTGTGCCGCGCACGCGCATGAGCGCCGTGTTCAACCGGTTCGGTGCGCGCGGGGCAGACGAGGACGTCGCCATGCGCTTTGAGATTGCCTGTGCGTTGAGCTCAAAGATTCGTATCGCCGATGGCGGGCAGGATCTCGCCGCGCTCATGGCGTTTGGGCGCGCTGACGAGGCAGTGGGTCAGACGAGCGCTTTCGCGACCAGCGTGCGCGAGGCCACGCGCGAGATGCTCGTGGAACTGGGGTGCGCCGTCGGCCCTTGGAGCGATATGGTCGCCGACCGTGCAACGCGCACCGAACGCCCGCGTATCCGCCTTCCCTGGTCGCGCGAGGGTGATCGGCGATGAGCCTGCAAACGAGGATTAAGGCTGCCGGCGCTGCAGCGGCTGCAGCGCCTGTAGATGCGGGGCGTCGTCGCGCGGTGAAACGACGCACCAAGCGCGCTGTGATGGACCGCATGGGTTACGACGAAGTGGCGCGTATCAGCGCCTATATCGACCCGGCGCTTGCCCGCTCGGAATTGCGTCCCGCGGTGGAGGCGGCGCTCAATGTTGAGGAACCGACCGATCTCGCGACGTCCGAACGCGAGACCATCATCGACGAGATTTTGGATGACGTGGTGGGCCTGGGGCCGTTGCAGCCGCTCATCGAGGACGACACCGTTACCGAGATCATGATCAACGGCTGCCGCTCGGCCTTCTTTGAACGCGGCGGCGTCTTGTACCCTATCGAGCATGCGTTTGAGGATGATGAGCAGATCCGTGTGCTTATCGACCGCATCATCTCGCCACTTGGCCGCCGTATCGACGAGCGCAGCCCCATCGTCAACGCTCGCCTTAAAACGGGCTATCGCGTCAACGCGGTGATTCCGCCTGTGGCGATTGACGGACCGATTCTCACCATCCGAAAGTTCTCGGACCGCATCTGCTCGCTGGACGAGCTTGTGGGGCTGGGGTCACTGCCGCTTTGGTATGCGCAGCTGCTGTCGTGCGCGGTGTCGCTGCGACAGGACCTGGCGGTTGCGGGAGGCACGGGATCTGGTAAGACCACCCTGCTCAACGCGCTGTCATGCGAGATTTCCACCGGCGAGCGCATCGTGACGATCGAGGACTCTGCCGAGCTCAAGTTTGCGCATCATCCGCACGTGGTGCGCCTAGAGGCGCGCGAGGCTTCAATTGAGGGCGAGGGCGCGGTGACGATCCGCGACCTGGTGACCAATGCCCTGCGCATGCGCCCCGACCGCATCGTGGTGGGCGAGGTGCGCGGTGCCGAGTGCTGCGACATGTTGCAGGCCATGAATACGGGCCACGACGGGTCGCTCACCACACTTCATGCGGGTTCAGAACAGGAGACCGTGGTGCGTCTGACGTTGCTTGCACGTTATGGCATCGATCTGCCGAGCGAGCTCATCGAGGAGCAGATTGCCATGGCGCTCGACGGCATCGTGATGTCCGAGCGCCACGCCGATGGCAGGCGCTTCGTCTCCTCGTATTCGGGGGTGCGTCGCGCCGCGTCGGGCGGCGTAGAGCTCGAGCGCTATGTGACTTTCGATGCCGCCGAGCGCACCTGGGCGCTTGACCGCGAGCCGCCGTTTATCGCAGAAGGCCTGCGGTCGGGGACGCTCACACAAGAGGAGGTGGACGAATGGAGGTCGCTGTGCCCCTCGTCGTAGGGGGTTTGGCAGGGTTTTCTGTTGCGACGGCGTGCGGGGCGGAACCTCGTGTGCCGCAGGTGCCGCCGGCGGAGCTGGCGCGTCAGGCGCTCGAGACGGTGGCAGAGAAGCTGCCGCGTGAGCTGGTGGAAAACGATCTGCTGAAAAAGATCGCCCGTTCGTGGGCATCGCTGGCTCCGGCGCATCGCCTTGGCCTCGTGATTGAAGATGCTTCGGGGCGTTTGGCGTTTCTACTGCTATCGAGCGGTGTCTGCAGCGTTTTACTAACGATGGTGTCGTTATCGCCCCTCGGGTTTGCCTTGGGACTTGTTGCTCCGATTGCCGCTGGCGCCGCTCGGGATGGCTTTGAGAGCCGGCGCGAGCAACACGATGCAGAAGAGGCCATGCCCGAGGCGTTTACCGCACTTTCCATGTCGCTTGCCTCGGGACATTCGCTGGCCCAGGGCATGCGCTTTGTGGGCGCTCATGCGCAAGAACCGGTGCATACCGAGTTTTTGCGGGTGGCGGCGGCGATCGATTGCGGTATCTCGGCGACCGACGCGCTCGATGACTTGCTCGTGCGCATCGACGCCCCCGGTCTTTCGCTTGTGACCTTGGCGCTTAAGGTGTCACAGCGCACCGGCGCTCCGCTTGCCGACTTGCTGTCCGAGGCGTCGAGCATGGTAGGGGAGCGCATTGAGCTCAAGCGCCGCCTGGATGTCAAGACGTCGCAGGCTCGCATGTCGGCGCATATGGTCGCGGCGATGCCGGCGGGCATGTGCGCGGTGTTGGCTCTGCTTTCGGCAGATTTTCGTCGCGGTCTTGCGACGCCTGCCGGTGCGGGCGCTGTGGTGCTGGGTCTCGCCCTCAACGCCGTTGCCCTGGTGGTTATCCGGCGCATTATGAGGGTGGAGCTATGAGCGCCCCAGTTGCAGTTGCGGCTTGCCTGTGCGCCCTGAGTGTATTTATCGCGACGGGTTTGGATCGGGCGGATGCACGCAAGATCGCAGGGGCCTGCAAGCGCGAGGCGGTGCTGGTCGCTGCCGCGGGTCGCTCAGTGGTCGATGCCCTGACCGCGCGAGTGAAGGGCGCGGTTGGAGCGGGCGGCCCGGCGCGAGTTTCGCTCGGCGAAGTGTCCGAGATGATCGATGTTGTGCGCTTGGGTCTTTCGGCCGGTCTTTCGTTTGATGCGGCGCTTGAGATTTTCTGCGCCAACCGCCGGTCAGTGCTGGCTCTTCGACTTGAGCGGGCCTGCATGGCGTGGCAGGTGGGCGTGGGCACGCGTGAGGACGAGTTGTTGGCCGCCGCGCGCGATCTGGACGTACGAGCGCTCGAGACCTTTGCCATCACGGTGGGGCAGGCGCTCGCCCTGGGTGCCCCACTTGCCGAGACGCTGGCCGCTCAAAGTCGCGAGATCCGTGCGGCTCATCGCGCCGCGGTCGAGCGTGAGATCGAGCGTGCGCCCGTCAAGCTGCTGATCCCCACCGGCACGCTCATCTTGCCGGCGTTGCTTCTGTCCATATTGGGCCCGCTGCTGGGAGCAGGCGGGATGATGTAGGGAGGAATACATGAACACGATGGTCGAAGTTGCTGACAAGGCTTGGAACTGGGCTTTTTGCCGGGCGATCCGCGCTCGCCAGCATGCCAAGGAGCTGTTGCGGGAGGAGAGCGCGCAGGGTACCACCGAGTACGCCATTTTGGTGGGCGTGCTTGTGGTGATCGCCATCATTGCCATTGTCGCATTTAAGGGCAAGGTCCAAGATCTATGGAACGCTATCAGCGAGGGCATCAACAGCCTGTAGAGGGTAGGCGGCCTGTCGGCGCACTGCTGGTGTTTGCCTGTGTGGTTGTGGCGGTGGCAGTGGCGGTTTGGGGGCTAAACGCCGCGCGGCAGCAGCGTCCTGGGGCCGCCTTCGATTCGGGCTCAGATTCGGCGGTGGCGTCTCAAAAAGATGAGATGCGAGATGCGGACGATTCGGATGTCGCTGTCACGGCGCAAACCTTTCTGCGGATGCTCGACAAGCGGTCTGGCACTGCGACGGATTCGCCTGAGGACAACGCGATTGCGGTCCGGCTTGCATGGTCCGAGGACCGACCGATGACCGAGGCAGCGGCGGATATGTTACGCGCCTACCGCGAGGTGCCAACGGCCCAGCTCGCCCTGAGCGGCTATCTCGATATTAAGGGTAACGTATGGGGCGCCATTGTGCGCGATGGGCGCGGCTGGGTCGATATGGTGACGGTTGCCGCGGATACTGGCGATGCTTCGTGTCGTCTGCGCGCGGTGCGCCTGGCCCCGCAAACAATAAGCTCAAAGGAGGGGTCGTGAAATGCATGACGTCCTGCGCGAGGAATCTGCCCAGGCGACGGTCGAATACGCCATCGTCACGGTGGCGCTGTTATCGATCGTGCTGGCGATTGCGGGGCTTTGGCGTGCTGGCACCGATGGGCACTTGGCGGCGCTGGTTGAGCGGGCGGCATCCCATGGCGTTGCCTCGACGTCGGTTATCGACGCCGCTGCGGGCGCTAAGGACATCGCGTTGTATTGATATCGCGCGCGAGGACCGGGCGCAGTCTACGGTCGAGGCCGCTTTTTTGCTGCCGACGTTTCTGACGCTCATCCTTCTCGCACTGCAACCGGTGTGCCTGCTTTATACGCGCGCGGTCATGGAGTCTGCCGCCGCCGAGACCGCGCGGCTCATGACCACGACGACGGCGGAGGACGACGATCTTAAGGAGTTCACCCTCCGCCGGCTTGCCGCAGTGCCCAACGTTTCGATCTTTCATGCCGGCGGGCCGTTGTCGTGGGATGTCGAGCTTAGCCGGGCCGATGCGGGCGGCGTCTCGTCCGTGTCCGTTTCCGGCGAGGTCAAGCCGTTGCCTGTGATCGGTGCGTTTGCGCAGGTTATGGGTGGTACCGCCGAGGGCGGCTACGTTGAGCTCAAGGTCGATGTCTCGTATCAATCACGTCCCGAATGGCTGGAGGGAGATTATGATTCGTGGATTGCTGCATGGGATTAAGCGTTTCTGGTCTAGACGCGTTTTGACGCGCCGTCCGAGCTGCCATCGCAAGCGAGGCGGCTTTATGGGTCGAGCCGGTATCGACCTGTTTATCGAAGACGGTGCCTACACCACGCTTTCCTCTGCGGTGGTCATCTTGGTGGTGCTCACGCTGCTGTTTTCGTCGACGGCGGCGATATGGAGCATGTCGCGCGCGGGGGACACCCAGGTGGCTGCCGATAGCGGCGCGCTGGCAGGCGCCAATGTGGTGTCGTCCTATCACACGGCTGCCACGGTGGTGGATGCGAGCATTTTGAGTTTGGGCCTGGCGGGGTTTGCCACGATCGGGACGGGCCTGGTCGCCATCCTCATCCCGGGCGCCGAACCAGTTGCCGGCAATATGGTCGACACCGGGATTGAGATTATTAAAACGCGCAACAAGTTTGCCAAAAGCGCATCGGAAGGCTTACAGAAAATCGAGACGGCTCTGCCGTATCTGATCGCCGCGCGTGCCACGCAGGCGGTCTCGGCGCAGGATACCGATAATGTGACCTATACCGGTACGGCGCTTGCCGTGCCCAGGACATCCGAGTCGGACTTCGCTGCGCTCGAGGGGTCCGAGATCTCGACCGATGCCATTAAAGACACATCGGATGATTTAGAGCGTGCGGCCGAGGAGCTGCGGAAGGCTTCTGAGGACACGGCGAAGGCTAAAGAGCGCGCTTGGCTGGCGGATTGTGGCGGGTCGGACGAGAGTTCGATTGGCAAGTACTCGTGTATGTGGGAGCGTGCGAAAAAACTAGCAGAACTATCTGACAGCCAGAACCGTCATGAAAAGTCGAGCATCACATGGGAGCCGCAAATAGCGCTCGATCGCGCGAAAACCTATTACCGACAGCGCTTGGCGAATGAAAAACCTCAGGGATCGAGCGTCGAGATGAAAGCGCAGTCAGCCGCTCGAAAAGCGTTCTATGCCTATGCGATTGAAGAGGTCGATCGAGCATACATAAAAGATGATGGCGAACGGTTTTCTGCCTATATCCCACTATTGCCGCGTGTCCCAAACGAGGTGCGGCCGACCGAACTTTACACCGATGCCGCATGGCCTGTAAGCAACAACGACGGCAGAACATACCTGCATTATGGAGTCGAATGCCCCGTCTATCAGAAAGGGACTCCGAGTGGGCTGGCATCTGTTGCTGATTATGATGGTCGTGATACATGCGAAGCGTGCGGCTTCGGCGTGGTTACGCTTGGAAGCGCCCTCATGCCGCCATCGTTCATCGAAAACGGCTTCGAGTACCACTTTGACAAGTTCAAAGAGGCTCTGGAAGACTACGTCGAATGCCGCAACAAAGAGCTCGAGCTCGAGCGTCAGACCGAAGACGAGGCCGATCGTGCGGGCAATACGTTTGACCAGGCCATCAAGGAGCTTTCGGGCGAGCGTCCGCGTATCGCTCCGCCCGGTCGCAACGGCGTGGTCGCCTTTGCGGTTACGGGTGCCATCTCGAGCCCCGACGAGCTCAACTCTTCGTTTAACACGGCAGTCAGGCTTGGCAATCGCGGTGCTATCTCTGGCGCGGTGCTGGCACCCGATGACGCGACGGCGCAAAACAACGTGCTTTCGCGATTTATCTCGACATTGAAGGAACGCTCGGGCGGCGTTGCCGGCGTGCTCGACGGCGTCATGGATGTTTGGGGACGGCTGCTCGTAGGATACGGTGATATTCAAGGTTCGGCCGACGAACTTATGGACGAGATGATTAAAGGCCTAGGAGGGGGCAGCGGCGCGTTGGGCTCCATCGCATCGTGGCTCGGCGATACCGTTTCGGCGTCCGTGGCGGCGCTGGGTTTGGAACCGTGCGACTTGCGCCTGCGAAAGCCGGTGCTGACCGATTCTGCCAACGTCATTAAGAGTCCGGGGTCTGACATTGCGGGTCTCTCTCAAGCGCAAGACAAACTGCGAAGTATTCCGTTGGGCGTGACCGATCCCAAGACGCTTTGCGAGGCGTTGGAATATCAAGTCGAACGCACCATTAGCGGTACGGTGTTCACACTTGCGGAGATTCCTCTGCCCGGCGGCGGCTCCATCCCGCTCACCGTCGATGTCGCCACGCTGGTTGGCGCTCTGGGCGGTGGGTCGTAATGAGTATCCGCATGCGTCTGCGCGAGGAGCGCGCCCAAGCGACGGTGGAGATGGCAGTGGTTACGCCCGTTTTGCTGGTGCTGGCACTCATCGTGTACAACGTCATGATCTTTGCCGGCGCTGTCGCGCGCTTCGACCGCGTGGTGCCCGACATCGTGCTAGCGCATGCCGTGGCGTCGGAGGGGGAGGGCGACGAAAGCTCTGCCGATGCCTCGGCGACGGTCCAGACTCAAATTCTGAATGCCATGGAAGGCTATGACTTGCAGATCGAAGTGTCGAGCGAGCAAGGCGCGAAGGCATCAGATGGTGGCCTGCTCTCCCTATCCGGTACGTTTAGGACCTACACCTGCACCATGCACTATGAGCCGTGGCCGACTTCTCTCAGCATCGCTGGCGTTCCGCTGGGGGCGCCGACAACGTTGTCGCACGAGCGCGCGGTGACGGTCGATCCATGGCATCCGGGGGTGGTCATGTGACCGCGGTCTCGTCCTACATCGCCTACGCGCGGGCACTCAATAGGCTGGGTTGGACGCCGGCCGAGTTTGTGGTGGCGGAGTCGTTTGTCGTGCGCCTGCGCGGCATGCTGGGACGGCGTCCGGTTGCCGCCAACGGCCTGTCGCTCGTCATGGCGTTTCCACGCTGCTCTTCGGTCCATACGTGTTTTATGGCCTATCCCATCGACATCGCCTTCATCGATCGCGACGGCAATATCCTCGCGCGCTACGAAAACGTTCGTCCTTGGCGCATGTGCTCCTGCCTCGGCGCCTGGGCCGTACTAGAGCGTCCTTCAATCATTGTTTCGACTCCTGCTCTCCAACGCGTGCCGGCTTAAGAATTGGCGACAGTGGACTTTCGTCATACGAAATTGGGTAAGATGGAGGAGAAGATGCATGGATGTTGAGATCCATCCCAACGCTAAAAAGCACCTGACGGAAAAGCAGGTGCTTAGCGCTTGGCTTGCGGTTACTGAGTGCATTCGTCGCGAGCCGAAGGACGAGCCGCCGAGATGGCTTGCAATTGGATGGCTCTCAGACGGACGAAGCGTGGAGCTTGTCGCGGTCGAGCTTGTCCGTGGGTGGCTTATCATTCATGCCTTGTCTCCAGTCCAGAAGAAATTTTGGCAGGAGATTGAACAGGCTCGGCAAAGGGGTCGATGATGGGCAAGACGTATACGGCCGCTAATGGTCAGGTTGTAACGGATGAAATGATTGACGCGTGGTGCGAGTCGTACGAGCGCGGAGAGTTTCCGGATGGCGAACACACCGTTGGTGGGATCGTGCATGGACGGCCCCCGCTCTCAGGTGAGGGGACGGCAACGCTGTCGGTCAAGATTCCTCTGGGAATGAAGGAGGCCATTCGTCGACGGGCGGCTGCCGAGGGGATGACGCCAAGTGAGTTTGCCCGTGCGGCTCTGAGTGAAAAACTTCTTGCTGCCGGCTGATGCCTCTGACGTGCCGATTTATAGAACCGAGGCTGTGCCCAAAAACTTTTTTAAAATTCTCGGTTGACCGGAACGCGTCCTTGGTTATACTAATCAAGCCTTGAAACACGGCACACCTCAAATGGCTGGGTAGCTCAGTTGGTAGAGCAGAGGACTGAAAATCCTCGTGTCAGGGGTTCGATTCCCTTCCCCGCCACCTTGAATTGACTAGGACCTCTGCAAAGGGGTCCTTTTCTTTTATTGAGGGCTCTGCGGAAATTGCGTCCCGGAATTTGGCTTCAGAGTGGGATGCGTTTTCCGCTTTGAGGCCGCTTGGGAAAGCGCGACCCGGAATCCGGCGTCAGAATGGGATGTGCTTTCCTTTTGCGGTCTTTGGCGGAAACTGCGTCCCAGATCCCGCGCTCAGAACGGGATGCGCTTTCCGGCGCTTACTTCCGACGTGCGCGCACATCTCGGCGCACCAGCTCGTGCCCACCTGTCCCAGACATTCCTCCCACTTTTGCGCCACTTTGTAGACCGTTCGGTCGCCTGTCTGCATGCGCGGGTATACTCAAATCGATAGATATGTCATGCAAGAGCGATGCGGGCTTAGCCCGTATGATTCAAAAGGGGGCAGTGATGGAGAGGATACTCGGCGTTAATCTCTCTGGCTGGTTTATTCCCGAGCCTTGGGTGACCCCGTCGCTATACGCGGCGACCGGTGCATCCAACGCGGCCGAGCTGCAGGAGGCCATGGGCACCGCCGCCTATAACGAGCGCATGCGCCGTCATTACGAGACGTTTGTGAGTGAGGACGATTTCCGTCGCATGGCGCAGATCGGTCTCAATGCCGTGCGTCTGCCGGTGCCCTGGTATGCCTTTGGCTCGCAGGAGTCCGATGCGTCCTACATCTCGGTTGTCGACTACATCGACCGTGCAATTGAGTGGGCTGCCAAGTACGACATCCGCGTGCTGCTTGATCTAGCAACTGTGCCCGGTGGCCAGGGCGATTCCAACGATTCGCCCGCCACGCCAGAGGCTGTTGCCGAGTGGCATTCGTCCACTAACGGCCGTCATGTCGCACTCGACGTGCTCGAGCGCTTGGCTGATCGCTACGGCGAGGCCGAGAGCCTGCTGGGCATTGAGCTGCTGGATACGCCGCAGATGAGTGTCCGCAAGAGTCTCTTTTCCATGACGGATGGCATTCCGGCGCACTACCTGCGCAACTTCTATCGCGATGCCTACGAGCTCGTCCGTTCGTATATGCCCGAGGATAAGATCGTCGTCTTTTCGTCTTCGGGACATCCCAGCGAGTGGAAGCATTTTATGCGCGGCGCTAAGTACAAGAACGTCTACATGGACCTTCACCTGTACCATTACCGCGACGAGTATGCGCTCGATATCACGAGCCCCCGCGGGCTGACGACGGCGATTTCCCGTAACAAGCGCGAGCTTAAAGAAGCGATTTCGACTGGGTTCCCCGTGCTGGTGGGCGAATGGTCGGGCGCGGCGATCTTTGCCAACTCGTCGGTTACGCCCGAGGGCCGCAATGCCTACGAGCGCGTGTTTATCGCCAACCAGCTGGCTTCGTTTGCGCCGGCTGCCGGTTGGTTCTTCCAAACGTGGAAGACCGAGAAGCGCATTGCAGCATGGGACGCCCGCGCGGCGCTCGGTACGCTCGAGCGCGGCATGATTGAATAGGTTGATATGACGCAAAACAGCACCCATACGGGCAAACTCTATGTGGTCGGCACGCCCATCGGCAACCTGGGCGACCTGTCCCCGCGCGTTGGCGAGGCGTTTGCCGCCGCCGATGCCATCTGCTGCGAAGACACGCGTGTGACGTCAAAGCTGCTGATGCATCTGGGCATTTCCAAGCCGCTTGTCCGTTGCGACGAGAATGTGATCGCCAGCCGCGCCGTCGGCCTGGTCGACCGTCTGCTGGCGGGGGAGACCCTCGCTTTTGCCTCGGACGCCGGCATGCCGAGTGTGTCCGATCCCGGCCAGGCGCTGGTCGAGGCGGCGCGTGAGGCCGATGTGCCCGTTGAAGTTATTCCCGGGCCCTCTGCTTGCGTCACGGCGCTCGTTTCGTCCGGCATTCCCTGCGAGCATTTTTTCTTCGAGGGCTTTTTGGGCCGAAAGCACGGCGACCGCGTGCGGCGTTTACAGCGCCTTGCCGTGGTGCCCGGCGCACTCATCTTCTACGAGTCTCCACATCGCATCGTGGCGACGCTCGAGGCCGTGGCGGAGGTCTTTCCCCAGCGTGAGGTTGCCGTCTGCCGCGAACTCACCAAGCTGCACGAGGAGGTCTTGCGCGGGCCCGCTGCTCAGCTTGCCGAGGAGCTGCGTGCTCGCGGCGAGGTAAAGGGCGAGATTGCGCTGGTCATCGCGCCGCCGAGCGAGGATGAGGAGGCCGGTATCGTGCCGGTTGGCGCCGCGGCAGCGGATCCCGACGAGGCCCTGCGCGAGGATATCCGCGCCGCGCTCGAGGAGGGGGAGCCCGCCTCTGCGGTGGCCAAGCGCCTGTCTCAGAAGTATTCGCGCCGCAAGCGCGATGTCTATGCCATGGTGCTCGATATGCAATAGATGGAGGATATCCAGCCCTTGCGCTAGAATCATCCCCTGTATGCAACGTTTTTCTGGAGGACAAACCCCATGGATCAAAGCAAGCCTTCGTTCTTTATCACGACGCCCATCTACTACGTCAACGCCGATCCGCACCTGGGCACGGCTTATTCCACCATCATCGCCGACGTTCAGGCTCGCTATCGCCGCTCCGCCGGCTATAACGTCAAGTTCCTGACCGGCATGGACGAGCACGGCGAGAAGGTCGCCGAGGCCGCAGCCAAGCACAACATGACGCCGCAGGAGTGGACCGACAGCCAGGCTCCGCACTTCAAGGAGCTTTGGAGCAAGCTCGAGATTTCCAACGACGATTTCATCCGCACCACCGAGCCGCGCCAGCATCATGCCGTGCAGTACCTGTGGGAGCGCATGAAGGAGTCCGGCTACCTGTATAAGGGCAGCTACGACGGTTGGTATTGCGTGCCTGACGAGACCTACTTCACTGATACGCAGGTCCAGAAGGGCGACGAGGAGTACGGCAGCGTCGGCCAGCACCTGTGCCCCGACTGCCACCGTCCGCTTGAGCGCGTGCAGGAGGAGTCCTACTTCTTTAAGCTTTCCGCCTTCCAGGACAAGCTGCTCAAGCTCTATGACGAGCACCCCGACTTTGTCGAGCCTGCGTTCCGCATGAACGAGGTACGTAGCTTTGTCGAGGGCGGCCTTAATGACCTTTCCGTGAGCCGTACGAGCTTTGACTGGGGCATTCAGGTCCCGTTTGACGAGGGTCACGTGACCTACGTGTGGTTCGATGCGCTGCTCAACTATATGACGGCCGTCGGCTACGGTGTCGACACCGACGAGGCGCGTGCCGAGCTGGCCTATCGCTGGCCCGCGCAGTTCCACATCGTGGGCAAGGACATCATCCGCTTCCACTGCGTCATTTGGCCCGCCATGCTCATGGCCATCGGCGAGGCCCTGCCCGAGCACGTCTTTGCCCACGGCTTCCTGACCGTGCGCAATGCCGAGACCGGCAAGGCCGAGAAGATGTCCAAGAGCCGCGGCAACGCCATCGCTCCGCAGGACGTTATCGACATGTTGGGCGTCGAGGGCTATCGCTACTACTTCATGACCGACGTCGTCCCCGGCACCGACGGTGCCATCAGCTTCGATCGCATGGAGCAGGTCTACAACGCCGACCTGGCCAACAGCTGGGGCAACCTTATCTCGCGTTCGCTCAACATGAGCGGCAAGTACTTTGATGGTTGCGCGCCCGCCAAGCCCGCATCGTTCGATGCGTTCGACAACCCGCTGGCAAAGATCGCCGATGGTCTGGTCGAGCGCTACATGGCCAAGATGGACGTGCTCGATTACGGCGGAGCCAAGGACGAGGTCATGGAGCTCATCCATGCCGCCAACCACTACATCGAGGACTCTGAGCCTTGGGCACTTGCCAAGGACGAGGCCAAGGCTGACGAGCTGGCGTTTGTGATCTACAACCTGCTCGAGGCCATCCGCATTGCCGCCCACCTGCTGATGCCGCTCATGCCTCAGACCTCTGCCGAGGCCCTGCGCCGCCTGTCCTGCGAGGACGAGGCCGCGACCGACGACCTCAAGGGCATTTGCGCTTGGGGCCTGCTTGCCGGCGGTCAGCCTGTCGAGAAGGGCGAGCCGCTGTTCCCGCGTCTGGGCTAAGACGCGGCGCGCCATATCGGCAATTTGCTGTTTAGATGTAAGGGCATGGCCGCCACGGTCCATGCCCTTTCGTTTCAAGACGCCGCCATCATGCTAAGGAGGCAACTATGACAACTTCGCCTTTGGCAAACCCCACGGCAACAAGGGAGCTGCTGGAGGAGTTTGGCCTTGCGACCAAGCATCGCCTGGGCCAGAACTTCCTGATCGACAACCATGTGATCGAGCGCATTTGCGAGCTTGCCGAGCTTGCGGGCGATGAGCGCGTGCTCGAGGTTGGTCCGGGCGTTGGCACGCTCACGCTTGCGCTGTTGCAGGAGGCGGCGTGCGTCACGTCGATCGAAGCAGATCCCGAGCTCGAACCGGTGCTCGACGCCCATGCCGCCGACTATGCCAACTTCCGCTTTATCATGGGCGACGCGCTTAAGGTGGGCCCGGAGCAGATTGAGCAGGCCGCCGGCGGCGAGCCCACGGTATTTGTCGCGAACTTGCCCTATAACGTGGCGGCGACGATCATTTTGCAATTTTTCCAGACGATGCCGGCGCTCAAGCGTGCCGTCGTCATGGTGCAAAAGGAGGTTGCCGATCGCATTGCCGCAGTGCCGGGCAACAAGACCTATGGCGGCTATACGGCAAAGCTCGGCCTGTATGCGCAGGTGACGGGTCGCTTTGAGGTGCCGCCGCGTTGCTTTATGCCAGCGCCGCACGTGGACTCGGCCGTCGTGCGTATCGACCGTGTTGACGGCGTGGTGCCCGAGGGGCTCGATCGCGAGTTCGTGGCTCGTGTGATCGACGCTGCATTTGCTCAGCGGCGCAAGACCATCCGAAATTCCATGAGCGCCAACGGTTTTGCCAAGGACGTGCTCGATGCCGCTTTTGAGGTTTGCGGTATCGCACCCACCACGCGCGCCGAGACGCTCGATGTTGCCGACTTTGTCCGTCTGGCCCGGGAGCTAATCCATGACGCCTAATGCCGAACGCGTGACGTTTACCAAGAAAAAGAAGACGGTTGCTTGTCCCGTGCCCTTGGCGCCGCTTGCCGACACGCATGCACATCTGCTTTCGTTTTGGGGCAAGGATGTGCCCGAGACGCTCGTGCACGCCAAAGCCGCGGGCGTCGACCTGTTGGTGACGATGTTCGACCCCATTGCCGACAAGCGCAGCGTGGCGGACTATAGCGACTGGCTGGTGCGCGAGATTCTTCCGATGCAGGATATCCCGCAGATCAAGTATCTTGCCGGCGTGCATCCGTATGGCGCGCCGGACTATACCGACGACGTTCATGCACAGGTCGTTGCGGCACTTGATGACCCCTTATGCGCCGGTATTGGCGAAATCGGCCTGGACTACCACATGGACTATGACGACGATATCGCGCCGGCACCCCATAACGTGCAGATTGATTGCATGGCGCGCCAGCTCGAGCTTGCCGTGCGCCGCAATGTGCCGGTGGAGCTGCACCTGCGTCACGAGGACTCGGATGGGGAGCGCACCTCGCACGTTGATGCGTACAACGTGCTTCGTGAGGTGGGCGTGCCCCAGGCCGGTTGTGTGCTGCACTGTTTTGGCGAGGACCGCGCCACGATGGAGCGCTTTGTGGAGCTGGGCTGCTATATCGCCTATGGTGGTGCGGCCACCTTTAAGCGCAACGACGACGTGCGCGAGGCATTTGCGGCAACCCCACTCGATCGAATTCTGTTCGAGACGGATTGCCCGTATATGGCTCCAGAGCCCATCCGCGGTCTTGAATGCGAGCCCGCAATGATCTCCATTACGGCAAACACGCTGGTCAACGACCGTGTCGATCGTACCGGCGAGGATGCTGAGGCAATCGCGCGAGCAGCTTGGGAAAATGCCTGTAAACTTTTTCAAAAATAGTTCTTGCGTTCGCGATGGCGCTCCGTTATTCTAATTCCTGCACGCGGGCGTGGCGGAATTGGCAGACGCGTACGGTTCAGGTCCGTATGGGGGCAACCCCATGAAGGTTCAAGTCCTTTCGCCCGCACCATTAAATTAAAGAGCTCCCAGCAATGGGAGCTTTTTTGTTATGGGCCCTTCACAGGGACTTGAACCTGTGAAGGAGCGAGCGTAAAGAAAACGCGGAGCGTTTTTAGCGAGCTGGCGAGGACGCCGGCAGGCGGCCGAAGCCGGTGCGGATCCGCGAAGCGGATACGCGGACGTCCTTTCGCCCGCACCATTGAATGAAAGAACTCCCAGCAATGGGAGCTTTTTTGTTATGTACGATCTCCTTGTACGGGTATCCTAATGCCAACGTGTGCCTATCAGAGGAGAGACCATGCTGTTGTCCGGTATCATCGCCGCCCTTACCAGCCTTTTGATTCCCATCATCATTCTGTTGCTACTGCTTCCCAACGCCTGCTATGTCGTTGAACAACAGCATGCCGTGATCATCGAGCGCCTGGGCAAGTTTAACCGCATCGTCAACGCGGGCTTCCACATGAAGGTGCCCGTGATCGACCGCAAGGCCGCCACGGTGAGCCTGCGCACCATGAAAAACGGTTTTGGCATCGACGTTAAGACCCAGGACAACGTGACCATCGGCCTTGAGGTCTCTGCTCAGTACCACGTGAGCTATGACATGGGCGCCGGCCCGGCAGATTCGGGTATCTACAAGAGCTACTACATGCTGCAGGAGCCCGTCGACCAGATGCGTGACTTCATCACCGACGCCCTACGCTCTTCGATTCCCGTCTACACACTCGATGAGGTCTTTGCCAAGAAGGATGACATCGCCAAGGATGTCAACGCTACCGTTTCCGAGCAGATGGCCGCCTACGGCTTCACCCTCGTGTCGACGCTCATCACCAAAATCGCACTGCCGACCGAGGTCGAGAACTCCATGAACGACATCAACGCCGCCCAGCGCAAGCGCGCTGCGGCACAGGAGCTCGCCGAGGCCGACCGCATCAAGCGCGTCACCGAGGCGACCGCCGAGGCCGAGGCTATGGAAAAGGCGGGCGAGGGCATCGCCAACCAGCGCAAGGCCATTGCACTGGGTATCAAAGATTCGCTCGAGATCATCCAGGAGACGGGTGTCGGCAATGACGAGGCCAACCAACTGTTCATGTTTACGCAGTGGTCCGAGATGATGACGGAGTTCGCTCGCACGGGTAAAACCTCGACGGTCGTGCTGCCGAGCGACTTTTCGCAGTCGGCCTCTATGTTCGAGCAGATGCTGGCTGCCGGTAAGGTTCAGAACGAGTCAAAGGAGTAGGCACGCGTGAAATACACCGTCGTTTGTGTTGGCAAGCTCAAAGAGCGCTTTTGGAAGGACGCGTGCGCTGAGTACACCAAGCGCCTAGGCGCCTATGCCAAGGTGGATATCCGCGAGGTGGCCGATATCGACCCGGCTAAGGCGGGCGGCGTGGATGCCGCGCGCGACAAGGAGGGGGCGGCAATTCTTGCTGCATTGCCGTCTCGAGCGCATGTGATCCTGCTGGCTATCGAGGGCAAGGAGCGTTCGAGTGAGGAGCTCTCGGCGAGGCTCGACGATCTTATGCTGCGAGGCAGCAGCGACATTGCCTTTGTAATCGGCGGTTCGGACGGCGTGAGTGATGAGGTGCGCGCCCGCGCCGACGAGATGCTCAGCTTTGGACGCATTACCTTGCCGCATAACCTGGCGCGTGTGGTGCTGCTAGAGCAGATTTACCGTGCCTGCAAGATCAGCCGTGGCGAGCCGTATCACAAATAGGTCGGCAATACGAAACAATGGCGTGGGACAATACCTTTCGTTTTGAGGAATGTGTCTGAAAGGACTATGAGATATGAAGATTGGATTTGTCGGTTTTGGCAATATGGCGAGCGCTATGGCCGATGGCTGGATCGCTGCCGGTGTAGCTGCGAGCGACATGTGCGCCTGCGCGGGTCGCTACGACGCACTGGTTGAGCGCTGCGAGGCGCGCGGCATGGTCGCCTGCCACGATGCCGCCGAGGTTGTCTCCGCATCCGATATCGTGGTCGCTGCGGTCAAACCGTACATGATCGAGAAGGTATTCGCCCCGCTCAAGGATGCTCTTGCCAAAAAGGTCGTTCTGTCGGTTGCCTGGACCTGGGACAGTGCCAAGTGGGAGCAGGTCCTGCCGGGCGTCGCGCATATCTCGACGGTGCCCAACACACCGGTTTCGGTGGGCGAGGGCGTCATCGCTTGCGAGAAGGCTTCCACGCTTAGTGATGAGCAGAGCGCCGTGGTGCTTGATCTGCTTGGCAAACTCGGTGCGGTGGTCGAGCTCGATACGAGCCTGCTGTTTGTGGGCGGCACGGTGGGTGGTTGCGCTCCGGCATTTGTCGCCATGGCAATCGAGGCCCTGGGCGATGCGGCGGTCAAGCACGGTATCCCGCGTGCCGATGCCTATCGCATTGTGAGCCAGATGGTGCTAGGTACGGCAAAGTTGCAGCTTTCAACTGGTCAGCATCCTGCGGCGATGAAGGATGCCGTATGCTCGCCCGGTGGTGCCACCATCAAGGGCGTCGTTGCGCTCGAGGACGCCGGCATGCGCAGCGCCCTGGTCAAGGCAATCGACGCAACTCTCCAGTAAAACCGACCAAAAAAAAGACGGGTTTATTTTTGGCAGGTATTTTCTGCGGTTTTGTCCTTTTAGCGAAAAGCGCCCCGCAACTGGCTCAATTCCAGTTGCGGGGCGCTTGCGTTTGCCCAGATAAAACAGACCATAATAAACCTGTCCCTTTTTGGCAGGTTAGTCCCAGAAGCTGTCTTCCTCATCCTCGGACTTGGGTCCGCGGTCGACGTACATCTTATGGGTACGCTTCTCCATTACAAAGGCAAGAATCGCAAATAACAGGATGCCGCCGGCGAAAAGGATGGCAAAACCGGTGCGGGTGCCAAACAAAAAGGAAAAAACTGCGTCCATTGGGTGCCTTCTTGCGTAGTTGAGTTGGGTCGTAAACGCTCATAAGTATATACTTGCCCATACATGTACAAGGTTGCAACCTAAATGGAATGTATATCGCCGGAGGATCTAATGCTTGATATCAAGTTTGTTCGCGAGAACCCCGATGCCATCGATGTCGCCATGGCTAACCGCCAGACGTCTTGGGATCGCGAGAAGTTCTTTGAGCTCGACGACGAGCGCCGTGCCGTCATCACCGAGGTCGAGGAGCTCCAGGCTACGCGCAATGCCGAGTCCAAGAAGATCGGCGCCCTGATGAAGGAGGGCAAGAAGGACGAGGCCGAGGCCGCCAAGGAGGCCGTGCGCGCCGTCAACGAGAAGATTGACGGCCTGGCCGAGCGCCGTACTGCTCTCGAGCAGGAGCAGTACGACTTCATGGCTCACCTGCCCAACATTCCTTGCGAGGCCACGCCGTACGGCAAGGACGAGGACGAGAACATTGAGCGCCGTCGTTGGGGCACCCCGCGCGAGTTCGACTTCGACTTTAAGCCGCACTGGGATCTGGGCACCGATCTGGACATCCTCGACTTCGAGCGTGGCAACAAGCTCTCCGGCAGCCGCTTTACCGTTCTCGGTGGCGCCGGCGCCCGCCTGGAGCGCGCCCTCATCAACTTCTTCCTCGATACGCACACCAGCCGTGGTTTTAAGGAGTGGTGGCCGCCCATCGTCGTCAAGCGTCAGACCATGTTTGGCACGGGTCAGCTGCCCAAGTTCGAGGACGACGCCTATCACGTCTCGGGCGACAACTTCCTGATCCCCACCGCCGAGGTTGTGCTTACCAACCTGCACGCCGGCGAGGTCCTCGATGCCGACACTCTGCCGCGTCGCTACACCGCCTTCACCCCCTGCTTCCGCGAGGAGGCCGGTTCCGCCGGTCGCGACACCCGCGGCATCATCCGTCAGCACGAGTTCGACAAGGTCGAGATGGTCAAGTTCGCTAAGCCGGAGGAGTCCGACGATGAGCTCGAGAGCATGACCGCCGAGGCCGAGTACCTGCTGCAGCAGCTGGGCCTTCCGTATCGCGTGATTAGCCTGTGCACCGGCGACTTGGGCTTCTCTGCCCGTCAGACCTACGACGTTGAGGTCTGGCTGCCGAGCTACAACGCCTACAAGGAGATTAGCTCCTGCTCCAACTGCGGTGACTTCCAGGCTCGCCGCGCCAACATCAAGTATCGCGACCCCGAGAACTTCAAGGGTTCGCGCTACCTGCACACGCTCAACGGTTCCGGCCTGCCGGCCGGCCGCACCATGGCTGCCATTCTGGAGAACTACCAGAACGCCGACGGCACCATCACGATCCCCGAGGTTCTGCGTCCTTACATGGGCGGTCTCGAGAAGATCGAGCCGGTCGCGTAACTTGGCTGCATAGGGGATATGCAAGGGCGCTCCTTCGGGGGCGCCCTATTTCGTGCGCAGGTCCATATCATGCCGTGCGGACAGCTCAATAGAAAACACACGAACAACTGTTCTGTATACAGCTATCTACCTGTTATGCTTTTGCTAAATAAGAGCGAGAGAAAGGGGACGCGATGGAGCTGTTTGATGATCGGGTGGTTTTGTTTGAGAGCGACGAGGGTGGGGAGTACCTGCTTGTAACGTGTGAGCCGTCTGGCATGGGTGGCCTGGTGGTTCGACAGACGAGTGAGGGTCCGTTGACACAATGGTGTTTTGAGGAGTCGCCGCATGTGGTCGAGACCTTTGTGACGCACGTGGGGCTTGTGGCGCTGGAGCACTTCTATGGAGTTGGGACTTCCAACCAGGTCGCGCGCATGCTGAGCATCTCGTTTGCCGATTATGATTGTGCCCAGCGGGTGAGATCGCTCCTGAGGGAACTTGATGCCAAGTTTGACGTGATCGAAAAGCCAATCGATCGTACGGGGAACGGCGGTATATGCGGAGCAGCATGACAAAACTGCGTTTCACAAAAAAGTTTGAGATTGAGCTTGACTCCAATAAGCTAAAGTGGTTTTATATGTCTTGCGCTGCGGCGTTACCTCAGCTGGATAGAGGGTCTGACTACGAATCAGAACGTCATAGGTTCGAATCCTATACGCCGCACCAATCGAACTTGAAGCCTCCGGCAACGGGGGCTTTTCTTTTACGCCGGCACCGCATGGATTCGAACCTCGGTCGAGGCGCGGGCGTCAAAAAACGCGGAGCGTTTTCAGCCCGCGGGCGAGTCCGCCGGCAGGCGGGCGAAGCCGGTGCGGATCCGCGAAGCGGATGCGCGGAATCCTATACGCCGCACCAATTGAAATCGAAAGCCTCCGGCAACGGGGGCTTTTCTTTCACGCCGGCACCGCACGGATTCGAACCTCGGTCGAGGTGCGAGCATCTTAATCATCACTTCGTAAAATTTTTCCAAATTGTCGCTTGACCCATCGAGGGGTCACGTGCATAATAATCCGTGCGTTGCGGCGTTACCTCAGCTGGATAGAGGGTCTGACTACGAATCAGAACGTCATAGGTTCGAATCCTATACGCCGCACCAATTGAGTTTTAAGCCTCCGGAAACGGGGGTTTTCCTTTACGGGGGCATTGCGGAGATTCGAACCTCGTTCGAGGCGCGAGCGTCAAGAAAACGCGGAGCGTTTTTAGCGAGCGGGCGAGTCCGCCGGCAGGCGGGCGAAGCCGGTGCGGATCCGCGCAGCGGATGCGCGGAATCCTATACGCCGCACCAACTGAACTTTAAAGCCTCCGGTAACGGAGGCTTTTCTTATATCGCGATGCGTCGAAGATAGCATCAAGTGGTCAAAATGAGTAAAAATCAAATTTGATAACTTTTTTCGAAAATTGCTTGACCTTTATTCAGTCGATGTGCATAATAATCAACAAGTCGCGGCGTTACCTCAGCTGGATAGAGGGTCTGACTACGAATCAGAACGTCATAGGTTCGAATCCTATACGCCGCACCAATTGAAATTGAAAGCCTCCGGCGACGGGGGCTTTTCTTTTATGCCGCCACCGCATGGATTCGAACCTCGGTCGAGGCGCGGGCGTAAAGAAAACGCGGAGCGTTTTCAGCCCGCGGGCGAGCGCGCCGGCAGGCGGGCGAAGCCGGTGCGGATCCGCGCAGCGGATGCGCGGAATCCTATACGCCGCACCATTTGAGATTAAAGCTCCCGGCAACGGGGGCTTTTCTTTTACGCCAGCTTGAGTGCTTTCGTCCAAAGGGACGATTTCCTGTCGACTCGTGTAAGATTCCGAGTAGGTGTCGCGGCCCGTCCGCGACCACTCCTTCTCTCAACGACCGATCAGGGTGATATTTCGTGGCAGAGCGTCCGACATACAGGCTCAGGTTTCTCGATCCCAAAAAGCGCTTTCCGGCGATGCCCGAGCAGCCTGCGGGGCGCTCATATGGCGTGGTCTGGAAACTCTTTGGCGAGGACCAGCATGAATCTTGTTATGTCGTCGAATTCGTTGGCAAAAGTCATGTGTCGCTTTTGGGCTACGTAAGCGTTTCGGGTGAGGTGTACAAGGTGGACCGCCCCGTCTGCGAGGCTCCGCTGCCCAACGATCCCGACATGGAACTGGTCCTTGACGAGTCGGATTCCAGTATTGGTGAGATTATGGTAAGGGAAGCCAACGGTGCAATGCGCGCGTGTGCGCAAACTGCCGGCTCTCCCGAAGGCCCCATGCGCGAGCAGTCCGACCACGAGACATGGAATTCGACCCGCGCCCTTCCTTACGGCGAGTTCATGGCCTCGATGTTCTTGCGCTACGTGATATTTGCCAACTCCGAAAGCGCTATTGTGAACACGGCGGACGCCGGCGGACTCGACGAGGGTATGCAAAACGTAGTCGACAAGATCAAGCTCGTAAAGTTGCCCGAGCCGGTCGAGGTGTTTTTGGGCTTTAACACGGCACCGCTCCCCGATGCTATCGAGACGCTGCTTTACCGCGTTGACCATGCCGAGAATCCGAGCGGTATCGAGCGCTATGCCGCCGCCCTTATGAGCGAAATTGACTTGCCCCGCCTGCGCACCATCGCTGCCAAGTCCGAGATGAGCCTGGCTCGCATTGATCGCTCAAAGATTTTCTATCTCAATTTTGATCGTAGCCTGCTGGACCAGGACGAGATTGACATGCTGCTTGCCGTCGAGTGCCGTCTCAACCGCCTCTCCGGCATCCTTGAGCGCATCGGGGCCGGATTGGTCCCTACGGCATCCTCGCCGAGCCTTGAGGGCTGCGCGCTCTTTGATGCGTGGCATATCGCCAAGACGACCAACGATGTTCCCCGACTGCTCGATACGGCTTCGAGCGATAACCCGTGGGGCAAGCCGGGTACGGTGGCTTGCCAGCCGGGCGGCGAGTGGGACGTGCGCACCCGTTTTGCGCGAATCGTTGAGGCGCTCAACGTGGTCACGCGGCTCGACTATACCTATCGGGCAAACGTTGCCGAGGGGATTATGCTCGTTCGGTTTGGGCAGTCTGTCGTTGATGCCATGCCGCAACGTGAATACGACGCTCAGGATGACGCCTGGCGCGAGCTGGACGAGGACACGCGGGCGATCTGGGCCGCGGAGCACGATGCGCGCGTGGCACTCACGCTTGCGGCAGCGTGTTTTGCCGCGGGCACCTGCATCACGCGCTGCTATGTGCAGATTGCTGCTACCGACAGTGAGCAGGGCGAGCGCGTTGTCGCAACGTATTTCTTTGGGCGTGCGGCCTATCTGGCCGATTGCGTGCCTGTCGCCAAGGATCTTGAGAGCATGGACATGGACGATATGCCGTGCAAGCGTGTGCTTGAGGCGTATGAGTCAACCGCTCCGGAGACGATTGAGCCTGCGGAGGTTCATGCTCGTCCGCGTGATGACCATCGCACGCTGCCGCCGGCGCTGCGCAATCTGCTGCTTGCCGATACGGCTGACGAGTTGGAGGTCATGGAAGAGGACGACGACCCATACGTGGCCCGTGTTGTTGAATTGCGCGAGCAGGCAAAAGTCGACCGTACAGGTGCTTTTGAAGGCTTTTCCCGTCTTGTCGAGGAGTTGGAGGCTAAGTGCGCCGTCGCCGAGCTTTTGGCGACAGGTCCGGTTCAAACGCAGTTTTGCGATAACCAGCTGGTGCGCATGGTGCTACCGGTGTTGGAAGAAGACCGCTCGGTGCGGATCCTTCGTGCGCCCGATGCGCTGTACTTTGCCCAGCACGAGATTTGCAGCTTTTACGCCGAGCAAGAGGACTTTGAACGAGCACTGCCCGAGGTGCGCCATCTTTACGATCTGGCGCGCTCGTCCATGCAATCGCACTTTGCGCTCATCAACGTGCTTGCGCGTCTGGAGCGCTTTGACGAGATTATCGAGGTGGCGCGCCACGGCCTACGTATTGCCAGCGATCGTTCTGCAATTGGCTACCTGTTCTACCGCTTGGCGTTTGCCTATTGGAATTGCGATCAGCTCGACCTGGCGCTGGCTTGTTACCGTCTGGTGCCGCGCGGTGAGGAATCGGGCAGCAGCGCGCTGGAAGAAATGCAGGGCCTTATGAACGAGATGGGCGTCAGCGAGCCTCCGACGTTCGAGGAAGCGGTCGAGACCATCCGCAAGGCTGGACTCGAGCTGCCGCCAGTGTCCGCCGTGACGAATCAGCTTGCAGATGCCGCTGTTCAACTGGTCGACAACGGCTTCTTTTTCCTGGCACGCGGTTGCATCTTCCAAATGTGGCGCACCATGGGCAACGACGAGCTCGGCTCCTTCAACCGCTCGCTGGGGTAGGCGAAGCCTCCAAGGAGGAAAGGATGCTAGGCAATTAGAAAATTTCCTCTTGCCCATCCTTGGCTGTTTGGTTACTATAGAACGGCTGTTACGGAGAGCTGACCGAGAGGCCGAAGGTGCTCGCCTGCTAAGCGAGTATGCCCCAAAAGGGCATCTGGGGTTCGAATCCCCAGCTCTCCGCCAGTTTAACTTTAAAGAAGGGTCCCATCGGGGGCCCTTTTTTATTATCGAGAAAGGGCGCTGGGGATTCGAACCCTCAAAAAATGAGGCGCCCCGTTGGACGCCTCCTTTCAGCGAGTGTATTGTTCTTCGATCTTACATCTCGGACGCCTTGGCGACGGTCTCGCTTTCTGCCGTGAGTGGGCGGTTGTCGATGCGGCGGCCCAAGCGATCGAGCTTCACGAGCAGCCATTCAATGGGATTCGGCCCCGAGCCTTCCTCGTCGGCAACCAAATCCACGACGGCAATCTTGGTGCCATCCTGCTTGAGTGTAACGCTGCCTACCTTGTCGCCCACATGCACCGTGCCCGAAAGATCGTCGTAGCTAACCTTTTCGGTCACCTCGCCGGCAAGAGAAAACACGGTCGCTTGCGCCGTGGGATCGGCGAGCGTGGCGTCGATTGTCTTGTCCGTCCAATCTGTCTGGCTAATGCGTGCCATAAGCGGGTTGCCGTTGGCGGTCTTTTCCTGCGTGTTGGCGATCGCGACCGTGACCTTGTGGCCGTAGTACCAATTGGCAAGGGTTGCGGTATCGGTAAAGCGCTGGTCGGTGGTGGTGGAGTTCAAAACGACGGTGTAGATCTCGTCGCCGTCGCGGTTGTAGGCGCTCGTAAAGCAATAGCCCGCGTCGTCGGTGGTGCCGGTCTTGCCGCCGATGTTGCCATCTTGGCCCAGCAAATAGTTATGCGTGTCCATGGAATGCGAATGGTCGGTGCCGTCGGCGCCCGTGACCTCGATCCAGGAATCCTCGCTCGCTACGACCTCGCGGATCGTGTCGTTTTTCATGGCCTCCTGCATCATCAGCGCCACGTCATGTGCGGTTGAGTGCATATCGCCAGCCCACTCATCAAAGTCCAGACCATGCGGGTTTTCAAAAAGCGTACCGGTGCAGCCGAGCTTCTTAGCGCGCTCGTTCATGGCCTTCACAAATGTGGCCTCGGCGTCTTTGGTCTTAGGGTCGATCTTCTTGCCCACATATTCGGCGAGCACGATGGCGGCGTCGTTGCCCGAGGGAATCATCAGGCCGCGCAGTGCCTGCTCCACGGTAAGCTCGTCGCCTTCGAGCAAGCCGGCGGTCGAATTACCCACGGTGGCTGCGGCGTTGCTTACCGTGACCTTCTCGTCCATCTTGCAATTCTCGACGGTTAGGATCGCGGTCATGACCTTGGTGATCGAGGCGATCTTGACCTGCTCATCGGCGCCACGGGCATAGTAGACGGTGCCGTCTTTGCCCATGACGAGGGCATTGGTCGCATCGATATCGGGCAGGTTTTCGGCCGTGATGCCGCGCGCATCGGCGGTTTTGCCGCAAACATTGTCGGTCGTGAGCACTTGGGCGCCGGCGACGGTGGGCACGCCAGCGGCAAGGGCGATAGCGCAGACAAAGCCGGCGGCAAGCTGGGCTGAGCGCTTTGCAAAAGAGGTGAGGGACTTCACGGATTTCGCTTTCGACGGGATGGTCTCTTCTGGAACTAGAGTATATCGTTTGCCGGCGTCGGCGATCATCGCGTGCGTGCGTGGCCCACATCCGCGCCCGAACGGGCACAAGGGTGCTTAAGGCCGACTTAATCACCCACGCTTGTTGTGTGTGGCATGCGTCGCCTCGGGCATAATGGAGCGCGAGAGGAGCACGCATGAACGAGCGCATTTTGGTAGTTGATGACGAAAAGGCCATCGCCGACTTGGTTGGTATCTACCTTACAAAAGAGGGCTTTGATGTCCAGATTGCCTATAGCGGGGCCGATGCCGCCAAGGCAATCTTGGAGCAGGAGTTCGATCTGGCGCTGCTGGATGTCATGCTGCCCGATATCGATGGGTTTGAGCTGCTGCGTACAATCCGTTCCAGCCATACCTATCCCGTGATCATGCTGACGGCGCGCGATGCCCAGCAAGACAAGATCGAGGGCCTTTCGCTTGGCGCGGACGATTACGTGGTTAAGCCGTTCCGTCCGCTGGAGCTCATCGCGCGCGTGCACGCTCAACTTCGCCGCTACACCAGCTACGGTAGCCGTGCACAGGCGGCCGAGTCGCCGACCATTCAGCTCGACGGCCTGGAGATCAACCGCGATGCTCGTTCCGTGACAGTGGACGGTTCACCGGTTCGCCTCACGCCCATCGAGTATTCCATCTTGCTGTATCTGGTCGAGCATCGCGGCAGCGTGGCGGCCGTGGAGGACCTGTTCCGCGCGGTGTGGAACGAGGACTTTATGCCCGGCTCCAACAATACGGTGATGGTGCACATTCGCCACCTGCGCGAAAAGATCGGCGACGACGCACAAAAGCCGCGCTTTATCAAAAACGTCTGGGGCGTCGGCTACATAATCGAATAGCGCCTTTGATGGTGGGGAAGTGGATATGACAAAAGACGATAGGCAGGCATTCGAGGTGCCCGATCGACTCTTTGAATACGTGAGGTCGGTCGTCGACAACCGCGCGCTTGCAACGGTGCTGCTCTTTTTGCTGAGCCTGCTGCTGATTGGCATCGATAACATCGCCGGAATCTTGGCGGTGCTGCTTATCGGCTTTTTGCTGATCGATCGATTTGAGATCGTTCGCCGCTGCGTGGTGATTGGCGGCGCCGCGTGGGCCATGACGTTGGCGATTGGCGCCATGGCGCTCGGCGGCATTGAAGGGCCGGTGCTGTTCGATGCCGGCTTTGTATTCAACATGCTTGGCTTTGTGCTGGCGCTTGCCGTGTGCGTGCTGTTCTTGTGCGGCCGCGCCCTGTACTACCAGGGCTACGAGCAGGGCGAGCAGCATGCCGATTGTGTGCTGGCCGCTCGTATTCAAGATCGCCTGATCGATCACCCCGACACCTGGGACAACATTGACGGCGACTTCTTGGAGGTCGAGGGCGCCCTTAACCGCGTGCGTGACCGTGAGCACAAGGTGCAGCAAGCTCTGCGTGACGAGTCTCATCGCAAGGACGATTTGGTCACGTACTTGGCACATGACCTACGCACCCCGCTTGCCAGTGTGGTGGGCTATCTTTCGCTGCTGCAAGAGGCTCCCGAGCTGCCGGTTGAGCAACGTGCGCACTTTACGGGCGTGGCGCTCGACAAGGCGCACCGGCTCGATGCACTCATCGAAGAGTTCTTCGATATCACGCGCTTTGACTTCCACGATATCGTGCTCACGCGCGGCTATGTTGATCTGGGGTTGCTGCTGGCTCAGGTGGCTGACGAGTTCTATCCCATCCTCAACGAGCAGCATAAGGAAGCCCAAGTTGATATTCGCGAGGACCTGACGGTGCTCGTGGATGGCGACAAGATGGCTCGCGTGTTCAACAACATCATGGAAAACGCCGTTGCCTATAGCTATGAGGGCTCGACCATCACGATCGAGGCCAGACGCCGGGACGGCGGTGGCGTGCGCGTGCGCTTTATCAATCAGGGCGATCCCATCCCTGAGGCAAAGCTCAAGGTGATCTTTGAGAAGTTCTATCGCCTGGATGCGGCGCGTGCGACCAATCGCGGCGGCGCTGGACTGGGGCTTGCCATCGCCAAGGAGATTGTATGCGCGCACGGCGGTACCGTTGCATGTGAATCGACGCCCGAACACACGATATTCACCATCGAGCTGCCCGCCGCATAGCCAGTGTGCCCTTACAAACACTTGACAATGCGCTCACGTGCATATGAGCCGCGATTCCTACTATCGATACTGCTGAATTGATATCGATGTGGAGGTATGCGGTATGACGGCTGCTGCGGCTGTGGAGCCCACGGAGCTTGAAGAACTCATGAAAGCGCAGGCCGAGGCCGCGCGCGAGCGCGAGGTTGGGGATGCGACTCGCCCCACGGCAGAGGATCTTGCCGCCTCGCCGACGCGCATCGACGTCGAGGGCCTCGACCTGTTCTATGGCGACCATCATGCGCTCAAGGACGTGAATATCAAGATCCGCGACAAGCAGATCACCTCGTTTATCGGGCCTTCGGGCTGCGGAAAGTCCACGTTGCTGCGCTGCTTTAACCGCATGAACGACGGCATCAAGGATTGCCGCATCGAGGGCAAGATTGCGCTCGATGGTCAAGATATCCTGGGCGATTACGACATCTGCCGTTTGCGCCAGCGCGTGGGCATGGTGTTTCAGCGCCCCAACCCGTTTCCCATGAGCATCTACGACAACGTCGCCTATGGGCCGCGCGGTATGGGTGTGCGCGACCGCGTCGTGCTCGACGAGCTGGTCGAGGACTCCCTTCGTCGCGCTGCGCTATGGGATGAGGTCAAGGACAAGCTCAAAGAGTCGGGTCTGGGTCTTTCGGGCGGCCAGCAGCAGCGTCTGTGCATCGCCCGCGCGCTGGCCGTGCAGCCCGACATTCTGCTGATGGACGAGCCGACCTCGGCACTCGACCCTGTGTCGACGCTGGTGGTGGAGCAGCTGGCCTGTGAGCTCAAAGAGACCTGCACGCTCGTGGTCGTTACGCACAATATGCAGCAGGCGGCGCGTATCTCCGATTCGGTCGCATTCTTTTTGCTGGGTGAGCTGGTGGAGCACGCGCCCACCGCGCAACTCTTCAAGAATCCGACCGATCCGCGCACGGCGGATTATTTGACGGGGCGTTTTGGCTGATACCATCTAGTAAAGGTACCTTTAGGGTTAAGATGCGGTCATGCCGGCCGCAAAGGGGTTCAACATGATCTATCAAAGGGGTTCAACATGATCTATTACGTCGAGGACGATGACAACATCAGGGATTTGACGGTCTATGCGCTGCGCAAGCAGGGGATTGAGGCCGAAGGCTTTTCGTGCGACGGTGAGTTTAAGGCTGCCGTGGCGCGACGGGTACCCGATGCCGTCCTGCTCGACATCATGCTGCCCGATACCGATGGCTTGGCGATTATGCGTCGACTGCGTGCCGATCGCCTGACGGCGACGTTGCCCATCATGATGCTTACCGCCAAGGATGCCGAGCTCGACAAGGTGATGGCGCTCGATGGCGGTGCCGACGATTACCTGACTAAGCCGTTTTCGCTCATGGAGCTTGCGAGCCGCTGCCGCGCACTGCTGCGTCGCGGCGGCATGGTCAAGCAGGCGAGCGATGTACTCAGCGTGGGCGATATCGTGCTCTCGCCCAGCCATCGCGAGGTGACCGTTGCCGGCGAGCCGCTTAAGCTCACCCTGCGCGAGTTCGACCTGCTCGAGTACCTCATGCGCAAGCCCGGCGTGGTTTTTACCCGCGAGTCGTTGCTGCAGAGCGTGTGGGGCTGGGACTTCGACGGCGGTTCGCGCACCGTTGACGTGCACGTGCAGACGCTTCGCCAAAAACTGGGCGAGCATGCCAGCGCCATCGAGACCGTGCGCGGCGTGGGCTACCGCTTGGCCGAGCCTTCTGCCGGCGATGGTGCCGAAGGTGACGACACCGCGGCCACCGCATCGGAGGAGTAACCCGTGGTCTTCGCCCCCCAGGGAAAACATACGCTGTCCCACCGCGTTTTTGTGACGATGTTTGTCTGTGCCATGGCGGTTATCGTGGCGTTTACGGTGCTGGGTGCGTTCTTTGTGCAAAACACCTTGGCGGATGCCACGAGTGCCAATCTGGCGCAGGAAACCGAGCTCATTGCTGCCGCCCTCGACGAGCAGCAGGAGCCCATCCCGTTCTTGCGTAGTCTCGATCGCGAGGACTTGCGCATCACGCTGATTAACAAGGATGGATCGGTTGCCTACGACAACGAGGCGTCGCCTTCCACACTGCCCAACCACGGCGATCGCCCCGAGGTCATCGAGGCCTTTGAGAATGGTTCGGGTTCCGCGGAGCGCGCAAGCTCTACGCTCGACGAGATTATGCTGTATCGCGCCGTCGCCCTTGATAACGGCCAGGTTGTCCGCTTGGCGCAGGCCCAGCCTGGCGTTGCGGCGATTTTGCTGTCGATGGTGGCGCCGATGCTGCTTATCGCGGCAGCGGGTGCGGTACTCTCGTTTTTTATGGCGCGCCGTGAGTCCCGTGCCATCATCGCGCCTTTGCAAGAGGTTGATTTGGACCACCCACGCCGTAGCTATGAGCACGCCTATGCCGAGATGGTCCCCATGCTTGAGCGTATCGAGTCGCAGCGCCAGGAACTCAAGCGCCAAATGGCGGTGTTAGCGGACAACGACCGTATGCGCCGCGAGTTCACGGCGAATATCACCCACGAGCTCAAGACGCCGCTTACGGCGATTTCGGGCTATGCCGAGCTCATCGCAAACGGCATGGTCGAGGGCGAGGACGACCTGCGCAACTTTGGCGGCCGCATCTATCGTGAGGCGGGCCGTTTGGCGGCGCTTGTCAACGACATCCTTACGCTGTCTAACTTGGACGAGGCCGAGCGTGCAACTGAGGGCGAGGCGGTGCCCATTGGGTCCACGGAGCCTATTGAGCTCTCGCGTGCCATCTACGCGGTTGAGCAGCGTCTTGAACAGGTCGCCCGTCAGGCGAATGTGACGATAAGTCATGAGACCAAGCCTGTGGTCATCGAAGGCGTGTCGCGCTTGATCGACGAGCTCATCTATAATCTGGCAAGCAACGCCATCCGCTACAATCGACCCGACGGTACGGTTACGCTGCAGTGCGGCACCAACGACGAAGGCCATCCGTTCCTTGCGGTCGCCGACACGGGAATCGGTATCGCGCCTGAAGAACAGGGCAAGGTATTTGAGCGGTTCTATCGCGTGGACAAGAGTAGGTCCAAGGCACGCGGCGGAACCGGTCTGGGGCTTGCCATTGTCAAGCATGCGGCCCTGTATCATCACGCCACGCTCGATTTGTCGAGCGAGTTGGGCGTGGGAACCACCATTACGGTGACGTTTCCCATACAGCAGGACGAGCCATTCGCATAGCGATACAACATAGATATTGATGTAGACGCCGCATTTGACTTTCGGGTGCGGCGTTGTTGTGCAATTTTACGATTGCTTCCGACATTTTTACAGGAGAGCCTGTTTCTTATGTATAGAGTTTGGTCTCGGTAAAAAGATGCGATAACATACGGACAGTTTTGTCAATCCGAACTGGGGAAATGAAAGGCAAGCTGCATGACCCTTCTCGAACTGTTCCAGCTGCTGAAGAAGCACCTCAAGCTGGTCATCACCCTTCCGGTGGTCTGCGCGATCGCCATGGGCATCGTGTCCTTCGCCGCGATGGACAACACCTATACCGCGACGACGAGCATGTACATTCTCGCCAAGACCGACGATAGCGGCCAGATGAGCTACAACGATCTCTCGGCGAGCCAGATGCTTTCCAACGATATCGCCACGCTGCTGGATAGCGATAGCGTTAAGAGCGGCGCCGCCAAGGAACTGGGCCTCACCGATCTGGATGACTACAAGGTGTCTGTTTCCTCCGAGACCACCACGCGTGTCATTACGCTTTCGGTTACCGGCACCGATGCCAAGGAGACGGCTGAGGTCGCAAAGGCCATAGCTAGCTCGGTGAGTACGGTCGCTCAGAACGTCGGCGCTGCCCAGAGCATCAACGTTATCGACGAGGCTAAGACCCCCGAAGCCCCCAGCGGCCCCAAGCGCACGCTGTATATTGCCGTCGCGTTCCTCGCCGGTATCTTTATCGCAGTCGCCTATGTCGTTTTGGCAGACATGCTCAATACCCGCATCCGCGGTGCCGAAGAGGCGGAAGAGCTCCTGGGCATTCCCGTTGTTGGCCGAATTCCGGCTATGAAAGGTGGTAAATAGGCATGGCTAAGGCAAAGAACACCGATAAGCTCGTTGTACAGAATGCCGCCAAGACCCTTCTGGCCAACATCCGCTTTGCGAGCGTGGACGACCCCATTCGCACCATTACCGTCACGTCCTCGATTCCCAACGAGGGCAAGTCTACGGTTTCCATCAACCTTGCCCAGGCTATCGCCACGAGCGGCAAGTCCGTGCTCCTGGTCGAGGCCGATATGCGCCGCAGGTCCCTTTCCGATATGCTCGGCGTTCGTTCGCGCGGCGGACTCTATGCGGTCCTTTCCGAGCAGATCTCCATTGACCAGGCAATTGTCGAGACGGGTCAGAAGAACTTCTACTTCCTTGATGCCGAGCCGCATATTCCCAATCCTGCCGACATCATCGTCTCTCACCGCTTTGCCAAGCTGGTAAAGGCACTGTCTGCCAAGTTCCAGTACGTCATCTTCGACGCTCCTCCGGTAGGCACCTTCATCGATGCTGCCGAGATCGCAAGTCTGACCGACGGCACGCTGTTCGTGGTGCGCGAGGACTTCACCAAGCGCGAGGAGGCACTCAACGCTATCGGCCAGCTTAAGAAGTCCGAAAAGGTCAAGCTCATCGGTACCGTTATGAACTACTGCGAGACCGAGACCAGCGAGTACTACTACTCCTACTACACCAAGGACGGTAAGAAGGTGAAGAAGGGCTCCGACGATCAGGGGACTTCCAAAAAGGGCATCTTCACCAACCGAGCAAACGTTTAGTTGATTAAGGCTGACCTATGCGTGACATTCATTGCCATATCTTGCCGGGTGTAGACGACGGCGCCGCCGATCTCGATGAGAGCTTGGCGATGCTCGAGGCTGCCAAGCGGGCCGGTGTAACCAGAATCGTTTGCACTCCTCACTGCCGTGATCCCTATTTTGATTACGACAAGATGTGGGATGCCTTTGAACTGCTGCGTGATAACGCTGACGGTTTTCCGCTCCAGATGGGCTTCGAGGTCAACCATCGAAAGCTCGTTGAGCTTGGTATCGATGCCGCGGAGCACTTGCATTTCGATGGGACCAACGAGTTTCTGCTCGAGCTTTCGACGCATGCCGATGCGTATGCGTTTAGAGAGTACGAGAACACGATTTACGATTTGCAGTGCCGTGGCTACCAGGTGATCATCGCTCATCCTGAGCGCTATCGTGCGGTTCAAAAGGATGTAAGCGTGGCGGAGCGCCTGGTCGATATGGGCTGTAAGCTGCAGGCTTCGGCGGACTTTATTGCCGGCGGTCGCTTTGGTCGCGAAAAAAAGCCGGCACAGCGCCTGTTCGATCAGAACCTGTACAGCTTCATCGCGAGCGATGCCCATAACGTGGGTCATTACGACTGCCTGGCGAAGGCTCGCGCGAAGTTTAGCGTGCGCGGAGCTCATTTTCGCTAAAATCTGTCCCTAACGTTCGCGTTGAATGAAAGGGCAGCTATGGATATCCAACTTAAGACGGGATGCTTTGATGACGCGGCGTTGGTGCGCCGCGTCGTTTTTATGGACGAGCAGGGCTACGAGAATGAGTTCGACGCTATCGACGAGGATCCAAACTGCATTCATGTGACGCTCTATGTAGGCGGCGAGCTTGCCGGTTGCTCGCGCGTGTTTCCCGAAGAGCTTGAGCGCGTGGCTGACGCAGAGGCCCCGGTGTTGCCGGCATGCGACATGGACGAAGGCGTTGCGGCGGGGGAGACCTACATTATGGGGCGCGTTGCCGTGCTGCCGGCTATGCGTCGTCGCGGACTGGCGAGTGCGATCGTCGAGGCCAGTGCTTCGTGTGCACGCGATGCCGGCGCTAAGCTTATTAAGCTGCATGCGCAGGAATACGTGCTGCCGCTCTATGCAAAGGCGGGCTACACGCAAATTGCCCCGGTAGATTACGAAGACGAGGGCCAACCCCATGTCTGGATGGCCAAGCGCGTAGATGGCAGATAGGGACGTTCCTTTTCTGCCGGCAGTTTGGGACACTCCTTGGCAATTGGCGCATCAGAGCGCTCGGACATACAGTTTTTCGATTCCGTATGTATATATGCGCGTTAATGGGTTATAAAATCTAAGTCTGAACATAGCAGGTCTGCGATGCGGCTCGGGCGACCGAGCCGTTTTTGCGGACAGGGGTAGCGCGAAAGGACTGCACATGCGTCAATTTAAGACCTCGAGCAAAAAACTGCTCGACCTCATGATCAACTCCATCTACACCAATAAAGAAATCTTCCTGCGCGAGCTTATCTCTAACGCGAGTGACGCCGTCGACAAGCTCAACTTTAAGAGCCTGCAGGACCCGAGCGTCAAGATCGACCAGGGCGACCTGGCCATTCGCGTCTCCTTTGATAAAGACGCCCGCACCATTACCATCTCGGATAACGGCATTGGCATGACCGCCGAGGAGCTCGAGCGCAATCTGGGCACCATCGCCCATTCCGGCTCCGAGGAGTTTAAGACCGAGAACGCCGAGCAGCAGGGTTCGGATGTCGACATCATCGGCCAGTTTGGCGTGGGCTTCTACTCGGCTTTTATGGTCGCCAGCCATGTGAAGGTCGTCAGCCGCGCCTACGGCGCGGATGTCGCCCATGTGTGGGAATCCGACGGTCTTGAGGGCTACACCATCGAGGACGGCGAGCGTGCCGAGCACGGTACCGATGTCATCCTGACGCTGCGCGAGAACGAGAAGCTCGATGCCGACGGCGAGGCCGAGACCTACGATCGCTTCCTGACCGAGTGGGGCCTCAAGAGCCTAATTCAGCAGTACAGTAACTATGTGCGTTACCCGATCCAGATGATGGTGTCCAAGAGCCGCCAGAAGCCCAAGCCCGAGGATGCTGGCGATGACTACACGCCCGAGTACGAGGACTACCAGGAGCTCGAGACCGTCAACTCCATGACGCCGATCTGGAAAAAGCGCAGCTCCGATGTCGAGCAGAAGGACTACGACGAGTTCTACAAGTCCACGTTCCACGACTTTGACGATCCTGCGCGCACCATCAGCTTCCATGCCGAGGGCACGCTCGAGTATGACGCCCTGCTGTTTGTGCCGGGCCGCGCGCCGTTCGATCTGTACAGCAAGGATTACGAGAAGGGTCTGGCGCTCTACAGCTCCAATGTCCTGATCATGGAGAAGTGCGACGACCTGCTGCCCGACTACTACAACTTTGTCCGCGGCGTCGTGGATTCCGCCGACGTGTCGCTCAACATCTCGCGTGAGACGCTGCAGCAGAACCGTCAGCTCAAGGCCATCGCCAAGCGTGTGGAAAAGAAGATCACCGCTGACCTTGAGGATATGCGTGACAACGACCGCGAGGCCTACGAGAAGTTCTTTGAGAACTTTGGCCGCGGCCTTAAGTACGGCATCTACTCGAGCTATGGCATGAAGGCCGATGAGCTCGCCGACCTGTTGCTGTTCTGGTCTGCCAAGGAACAGAAGATGATTACACTGGCCGAGTATGCCAAGGGCATGCCCGAGGATCAGAAGGCCATCTACTACGCCGCCGGCGACTCGCGCGAGCGCTTGGCCAAGATGCCCGTGGTAAAGGGCGTGCTCGACCGCGGCTATGACGTGCTGCTTCTGACGCAGGACGTGGATGAGTTTACCTTCCAGGCCATGCGTGAGTACGTTGCCGCCGATATGCCCAAGATCTACGAGGACGATGCTGCCCGCGAGGCTGCCGAGAAGGCTGTGGCCGACGGTGCCGAGCCCGAGGTCGAGGATCGTCATCTGGAGCTCAAGAACGTCGCGACCGGTGATCTTGACCTGGCGACCGAGGATGAGAAGAAGGAGGCCGAGGACGCCACCAAGGAGAACGAGGACCTCTTTAGCGCTATGAAAGAGGCACTCGGTGACAAGGTCGAGAAAGTTGCCGTCTCCGCGCGCCTGACCGATGCCCCCGCTTGCATCACCACCGAGGGTCCGCTTTCGCTTGAGATGGAGAAGGTACTCCAGAAGGGACCCGAGGGCGCGCCCGACGGCATGCCCAAGAGCCAGCGCGTGCTCGAGCTCAACGCCAAGCACCCGGTCTTTGACAAGCTTGTCGCTGCCCAGAAGGCAGGCGACGCCGACAAGATCAAGCAGTACTCTGGTCTGCTCTACGATCAGGCCCTGCTGGTCGAGGGTATCCTCCCCGAGGACCCCGTTGCCTTCGCGGCGGCTGTTTGCAACTTGATGTAGTTAGGTAGTTACGCGGTTTTACCAAACCGCGTAACGGCTCGACGCTGCCCTCAGTTCCGCCGTTCTAACGAACGGCGGACCAGTCGACGCTGCGCGGGCGCCAGAGCGACAACTTGTCATTCAAAGAGGACGGCATGACCAGAAGGTCTATGCCGTCCTCTTTTCATGCCAATTTGTTCGCTCTGGCGCCCGCTCGCTGGCATTGCTAAAACATCGATGTTACCGTGGTCCAAACTAGTCGTTGGGGGCGTTCTTGTTTGACCAGTCGTTTAAGAACGTCCCCGATGACTATTTGAATTGCTAATTTGTGCGGGTTGTGGTTTTGTGACCTGCTGAAATTAAAGATACTGTACAACTGTACGTTAATTCGTCTTCGTAGTATATTGCTACCCGCAAAACTCAATACCATTGTGCTCTGAGACGCTAAAGCGCTTACGTACAATGGTTATCGATAGTACGATTCGATTCAACGACAGGATGGATGGTCCAAGCGTGAGTCTCGGCAGCAAACTATCCAATGCAAAGGTCTCCTTTGCGATATTTAAGCGCGACATTAAGCGACTGCTTGTGAACCCCGTCGCCTTGGTGGTTACCCTTGGCGTGTGCGTTATTCCCTCGCTGTATGCCTGGTACAACATCGTGGCCAACTGGGATCCGTACGGAAACACCCAGGGCATCAAGATTGCCATCGCCAACAACGATCGGGGCACCCAAAACGACCTGGTGGGCGAGCTCAACGCGGGCGATCAGGTCGTCGATCAGCTCAAGGAGAACGATCAGCTGGGCTGGACCTTCGTCGATTCTGCGGCCGATGCCAAAGAGGGCGTCGAGAGCGGTGAGTACTATGCGGCCATCGTAGTCCCCAAGAACTTCTCGGATAACCTGGTTTCGATGCTCGACGGCAACTACCATCAGCCCAAGCTTACGTACTACGTCAATGAGAAGAAGAGCGCTATTGCGCCCAAGGTTACCGACACCGGTGCAAACACCATCGAGGAGCAGATCAACTCGGAATTTGTCTCCACGGTGGGCGAGACCGTTGCCAGTATTGCCAAGGATGCCGGAGTCGATTTAAAGGACAAGGCAACCCAGACTCAGGATTCGTTGGCCGGTTCGGTATCAGAGGCTTCCGATACGTTGGGCGAAGTGCGTGATTCGATTGGCGACATGAATGCCGCCATCGATAAGACGAGTGGTTCCATTGCCTCGGCAGATGCGGCACTTGCCGGTCTGCAGGGTCAGGCGCCGTCGCTGACGCAGGCGATCTCCCAGGGCAATGACCTGCTGGGCGAGGCTCGCGCCACGGCGGGCAACTCTGTCGCCTCGCTCTCCAAGGCGCTCTCGGAAGGCAGCCTTGCGCTCACCAAGACGTCAGCCTCCGCAAACGCTGCGATTGGCAAGCTGACGGGCACGGTCGCATCTACGACTACCCGTATCGACAACTCGCTTGAGTCTCTCCAAGCGACGATCGACCACAATAAGGCCGTTATCGGGCACTTGGAAATTCTCGTCAATGACACGTCGACAGGTTCCAAGGAAATTGACGCGCGCATTGTATCGATCATCGATTTGCTCCGCGAGCAGAATGAAAAGCTTCAGAGCATCAAGGACGGTCTGTCTGCGCAGTCGAGCGCCATGGCGAATGACGCTGCGGCTGTCTCGGGTGCCAGCGACGCTATCAATAATGCAATTCAGACCGGTGCGACCAACCTTGGCCAGGCTCAGACGGACCTGGGTCAAAACGCGCTGCCGAAGGTCTCGAGCGCACTTGATTCGTTTGCCGCCGTCTCGGGTGATCTGACGGGAATCGTGTCTGGCCTCACGCCTACTATTGCAAGTGCGCGCGGTACACTTTCGCAACTCAACGCCACGCTCGGTCAGGCCAAGACCACGCTGTCCCAGACCGATGCCTCGCTTGCCAAGGTCCAGGACAAGCTCGCAACCGCCGCCAACGACATCGCGGCGCTACAGACCTCCGAGTCCATGGGCGAGCTGGCCGGCCTGATGGGCGTCGACGTCGATGATGTTGCAGACTTCATGGCATCTCCGGTCGAGCTGACCTCAAAGTCAATTTACCCGGTCAAGAGCTTTGGTTCGGGCATTGCCCCGTTCTATACCAATCTGGCGCTGTGGGTGGGCGGCTACGTGCTTATCGCCATCTACAAGCTCGAGGTCGACCGCGAAGGCATCGGCAGCTTTACCGCGCGTCAGGGCTACTTTGGCCGCTGGTTGCTCCTGGTGATCCTGGGCGCGTTGCAGGCCATCATCGTTACGGTAGGCGATCTGGTGATCGGCGTGCAGTGCGTCAGCCCGCTGCTGTTCGTGCTGGGCGGCATCGCCATCTCGTTCACCTACGTCAATATCATCTATGCGCTGTCCACCACGTTTAAGCATATCGGCAAGGCTATCGGCGTCATTCTGGTTATCGTGCAGATCCCGGGTTCGTCGGGTATGTACCCCATCGAGATGATGCCAGGCTTCTTCCAGTGGCTGCACCCGCTGCTGCCCTTTACCTACGGCATCAATCTGCTGCGCGAGACGGTCGGCGGCATGTATTCGTTCAACTACCTGTTTAACCTGTGCATTCTGGGCGTGTTCTTGATCGTGGCGCTCTTTATCGGCCTGCAGCTGCGTCCGCTGCTGCTCAACCTTAACCTGCTCTTTGATAAACAGCTCTCCACGACCGGTATGATGATTTGCGAGTCCAACGACCTGCCGCGCCAGCGCTACTCGCTGCGCACGGCCATGCGCGTCATGCTCGATTCCGATTCGTACCGTCGCGAACTGCTCGATCATGCGGTCGCCTTTGAACATCGCTACCCGTACTACATCAAGGGCGGTTTTGCCGCCGTGGTGGGCGTTCAGGTCCTGCTCTTTGTCCTGTCGACGGTTCTCGATATCGACAATAACGGCAAGATCATCCTGCTTGTCATTTGGATCATCTCGGTTATTGCCATCTGCGGCTGGCTGATCAATATCGAATATATCCGAGCGAGCCTCAATACCCAGATGCGCATCTCGGCGCTTTCGGATGAGGACCTGCGTCGCGAGATGCGCGAACACACGGCCGCCATTCCTGCCGCCCGCCACATGTTTGGCCTCAACGCCAGCGAGCGTGGTGCCAAGGGCGGCGATCAGTCCACGGGCCGCTTGCCGCATATCGGCTCGCACCATAAATCTCAGGGCAGCGACAGCACAGCCACAAATGATGGAGATACCACCGCGCTTGGCAAGCACTCCAAAGGAGGTGAGGCATAAATGAAGAACATCCTGCATCTGTTTAAGCGCGATGTCCAAAACGTGTCTCGCTCCGTGATCGGCTTGGTTGTCGTGATGGGCCTCATTATCGTACCGTGTCTGTACGCGTGGTTTAACATCGCCGGCAGCTGGGATCCGTACGGCAACACCGGCAATCTTAAGATCGCCGTGGTCAACACCGATGAGGGTTACGAGAGCGATTTGATCCCCGTCGAGGTTAACGTGGGCGAAAACGTGACCGCCACCCTACGCGGCAACGAGAGCTTCGATTGGGTTGTGCTCAACAATCGCGAAAAGGCTATCGAGGGCGTTAAGTCGGGCGCGTACTATGCTGCCGTCGTTATCCCCAAAACGTTTAGCGCTGACATGATGACGCTTTTCTCGACCGACGTGAAACACGCCGATATCGAGTTTTACGAGAACCAGAAGGCCAACGCCATTGCGCAGATCGTGACCGAGAAGGGTTCGAGTGCCGTTCAGAGCCAGGTTAACGAAACTTTTACCGAGACCATTACGAGCATCGGTCTTAAGACGGTGTCCAGCCTGCTCGATTACATGAGCACCGACCAGGTCAGCAACTTTATCGCCAACCTGTCCTCGACGCTTGGCGATTCGATTGAGGACCTGCGAGACGTTCAGGCAAATGCTTCGTCGCTGGCGGGCATTTTGAGCTCTACGTCCGATTCGTTGACGTCGGCGAGCGGTATGCTCCAGCAGACGGGTACGGTCGATGAGTCGACCAAGCGGTTGATGGAGCATGCCAAGAGCGGCATGAGCGATTCCAAAGAAGCGCTGAAGGCCGCCAACGACGCCATCAACGCCGCGATTGACGGAAGCGCTGGCTCGTTCGACAACGTGTCCGCCGAGCTTGCGAAGGCATTCGATGCCGCGAATCAGCATGTTGACCTTACGGTGTCTCAGCTCAACGATGCCGCGGCGGCGCTCAATACACGTGCCGACGATATCGACGCCACGGCCGACCAGCTCCGCGGCTTTGCCGAGCAGGTCAGTGACGAAAAGCTCCAGGAGAGCCTCAAGTCTGTGGCAACATCGCTGAACAGGATCGCGGTGGAGTATCGCAACAGCGCCAAGGACCTGACGGCAACTGCTAAGTCCCTTTCTGACAGCATGGCAGAGGTCAACAGCACGCGTGGCGAAGTCGACCAGGCCATCGCCGATGCCAAGGCGGGCATTTCGGGCGCCAAGTCCGACTACGACTCCACGTTCTCGGTCAAGGCAAAGGAGCTCAAGAAGACGGTTTCAGGCATCCTGGACTCGCTGGATGGCATCTCGGGCGATCTGGATAGCGCCGTAGACGGCCTGACCAACGCATCCGGTTCGCTGGCAAAGGGCCTCTCCAAGGCCGCCAAGCTGGTCAACAAGGCTTCCGATCAGCTAGGTGAAGCGTCCGATAAGATCAGTGCGTTTAAGGATGAGCTCGATGGCGCCCTGATGTCGGACGACCTTGCCACGATTAAGACGATGATTGGCAACGATCCCGAGGGTTTGGCCGTGTCGCTTTCCGGTCCCGTCGCGCTCGATCGCAAACCGGTCTATCCGATCCGCAACTACGGCTCGGCCATGGCGCCGTTCTACACGATTCTGTCGCTCTGGGTCGGCTCGATCGTGCTGGCGGCCATGATGAAGGTGTCGGTTGACGATGAGCTTATCAACGAGCTCATCCCCGTACGCCTACACGAGATCTACCTGGGTCGTTACTTGTTCTTTGGCGGTTTGGCTCTGCTGCAGGCAACGCTCGTGTGCGCGGGTGACATCCTGTTCTTTGGCATCCAGTGCGACAACCCGCTGCAGTTTGTGCTGGCGGGCTGGGTCGCGAGTCTCGTGTTCTCCAATATCGTCTACACGCTTACGGTTTCGTTTGGCGATATCGGCAAGGCTTTGGCCGTTGTGCTGCTGGTCATGCAGGTCGGCGGTTCGGGCGGCACGTTCCCCATCGAGATGACCGGTCCTGTGTTCCAGGCGATCTATCCGTTCCTGCCGTTCACTCACGGCATCAACGCCATGCATGCTGCCATGGCAGGCGCCTACCATATGGAGTACTGGGTTGAGCTGGGTATTCTGGCGAGCTATCTGATTCCGTCGCTGGCCCTGGGCGTCGTCTTCCGCCGTCCGGTCATCAAAGCCAACGACTGGATCATCGAAAAGCTGGAGTCGACAAAGCTAATTTAGTGCGGCAACGTTAACGCTGATGTAGCACTAATGCCAGCGAGCGAGCCGCATTTGCGCCAAGGTGACGTGAAATGAAAGGGCGCTGACCTTCTGGTCGCGCCCTTGAAATTGAACGTCAGATTGGCGTGAATGCGGCTCGCGCAGCGTCGGCCGGTCCGCCGTTCGGTAGAACGGCGGAACAAAACGCTTTAGTGGGCTGGATTGCGATGCAACGCCGGTTGTTGCTACAGTAGCGGGGCGTGCCGGGGGTCCGGTGCGCCCCGTTTTTATTTGACCATGAGGCGGCACGCAGCCATACGCGTGCGGACACCACGCCCAGATTGAGTGTGAGGATGTTCCATGGCCCAATACGCTGCCAACGAAATCGAAAACATGCCCGATAGCCCTGTCGCACGGGAGGACCTGGGCGCCGGCGGCACCTCCCGCGGCGCCGGCGCGCGTTCCCCGTTCTTCTGGAAGGTCTTGCTGCTATCGGTGGCGGTCATCTGGGGCTATTCCTTTACCACCATGAAAGATGCGCTCGACACCATTCCGGTGTTCGAACTGCTCTATATTCGTTTTCTTCCGGCTTCGCTGGTTATGTTCGCCATCTTCCACAAACGCATCATCGCGCACTTTAATGCCCGCAACCTTATCGTCGGACTTGGTATGGGCGCACTTATGTGGGGCGCGTACGGTTTGCAGACGATTGGCCTGGCACAGACCACGGCGGGCAAGAGTGCATTTTTGACGGGTACCTATTGCATCTTCGTGCCGTTTGCGAGCTACGTCCTAAGCGGCGAAAAGCTTACCCGTTACAACTTGGGCGCCGCGTTGCTGTGCCTGGCGGGCATTGGTCTGGTGGCGCTCGATAGCGTCGAGTTCAATGTCGGCGATGTCATCACACTGGGCGGTGCGGTCTTCTTTGCCATCCAGATGGCGGTGACCGCCAAGTATGGCCGCAAGATGGACATCAACGTCATCACGTTTTGGATGTTTGTGGGCAACGGCGTGCTGAGCCTGATCTCGTCGCTGTTATTCGAGACCCAAGCGCCGCTGTCCGTGTGGACGCCGAGCTTTATCGGTGTGATGGCGTTTCTATCGGTGGGCTGTACGTGTGTGGCTCTGCTCATCCAAAACGTCGGCCTGGCGCATGTCCCGGCCTCAACGGGCTCGCTGCTCCTTTCGATGGAGTCGCCATCGGGCGTGTTGTTTTCGGTGCTGCTGATGGGGGAGGCGCTCACCTCGCGCCTGCTTGCCGGCTTTGCGCTCATCTTCCTGTCGATCATTTTGAGTGAGACGCATTTCGATTTCTTGCGCCGAAAATCTCGCCCGCAATTGTAAACAATTTGTTGCGCCGCCTCCCGGGGCGGCATTTTTTATGCGTCGCCCTTAAAGTAGTACCTTGCACTTTACGCTATCAAAGTGCTTGCTGCAAAAACGTTACTGGAGGGCATCTATGGCACCAGCACTGTCCGATCTTCAACCGCAATCAGCGCCCAAGGCCACCGCGGCGGCGCAGACCGCTATCGGTGACGGTCTTGTTGCAGAAGCTCAGGCTTTTGCAGACGAGCTCGCTGCGTGGCGACACGATTTACATCAGATGCCCGAGCTGGGTAATAGCCTCCCGCAGACCTCTACGTATATCCAAGCGCGCCTGACCGAGATGGACATCCCATTTGCTACGCTCGTCGATGGTTCCTGCGTTGTGGGCCTTGTCGGCGCCGGTGCCGCCGCGGCCCAAGGCAATGGCATCTGCACGAATGAGCAGGCCGGTACGGTCATCATGCTGCGTGGCGACATGGACGCCCTGCCCGTTGCCGAGGAATCCGGCGAGCCCTTTGCATCCACCAACGGCTGCATGCACGCTTGCGGTCACGATATGCACGCGACGGCGCTGCTTGGTGCGGCTCGTATGCTCAAAGCGCGCGAGGCAGAGCTTGTTGATGCCAACGCTACGGTCAAGTTGCTGTTCCAGCCGGGCGAGGAAACCTTTGAGGGTGCCCGCGCCGCCATCGCCGACGGTCTGCTGCAGAACCCGCGTCCTCAGGTCGCCTTTGCCATGCATGTCAATAGCCAGTCGCCGCTCGGCCTGGTGCTCTACGGCAGCCCGGCGCTCTCGGGCGTGTACGGTTTTCGTATCACGCTTCAGGGCAAGGGCGGCCATGGCTCGAGCCCCGAGATTTGCATCGACCCCATCACGGCCGGCGTGCATGTGCATCTGGCGCTCCAGGAGCTTATCGCTCGCGAAGTGCCGGCGGCCAAGGAGGTCGCACTGACCGTGGGTAAGTTTGCCGGTGGCCAAGCGGCCAACGTCATCCCAGATACCTGCGTGCTCGAAGGCACGCTGCGCGGCTTTGACGTCGAGCTCATGGAGCACCTCAAGACCCGCATCGCGGAGGTCGTAAACGGCGTTGCCACAACATATCGTACGTCGGCGACCATCGAGACGCTTTCGGATGTTCCGCCGCTTGTACTCGACAGCGATATGACTCAGGTGTCGCTTGGCTACGTGGGCGCAGTGCTGCCCAAGGCGGCTTTCTTGCCGCTTTTCCATGCCATGGCGAGTGAGGACTTCGCGCTTATCTCGAGCGAGATTCCGAGTGCGTACTTTACCGTGGGCGCGGCCGTAACCGACACGGACGAACACTTTGCCCAGCACCATCCCAAGGCACGTTTTAACGATGCCGAGCTGCCGCTCGGTGCTGCGGCTTATACCGCCGTCGCTTTGGGCTATATCGCCGACCACCGGTAGCACCCAACCTTGCCTTTCAAGCCTGCGGGCATGGCCGTAAGGCCTATGCCCTTGTCTTTCAAGGCAATCTTGGGCACTACCGGCGCCCGGCGCCGGCTATTCGTTTGTTAAATAAGGAGCAGTATGCCCCAGCAGCGTAAGTTCTTCCCCGGCTGGCTCGTGGTGGCCTCCGGCTTCGTGATCATGGCCACGTGCTACACGATTTTCGTCAACTGCATGAGCCTGTTCCAGCCGCTCATCGTCAGCGACTTGGGAATATCTCTTGCGCAGTACAACATCTCCAATGCGATCTCTACCGTGGTGAGCGTTATCGGATCGCTTGTCATTGGCCATGTTGCCGATAAGGTGAGTGGCCGCGTATTGGGCTCGCTCACCGTTATCGCTACCTCTGCCGTTCTTGCCAGCATGAGCTTTGTCGGTGAGCTGTGGCAGGTCTACGTGCTCTTTGCCGTTTCGGGCTGCTTCGCTGTGGCCTCGACCCGCCTGCTCATCAGCCTAGTGACCGCCAACTGGTTTACCGCCAAGCGAGGCCTTGCCATCTCCATCGCACTTTCGGGCTCGGGCTTTGGCGGCGCTATTCTCTCGCCGATCGTGAGCTCGCTTATCGTGAGTGTGGGCTGGCGCTCTGCGTTCCTGGTACTCGCTGCCGTCTGCATGGTGGCGGCACTGCCCATCACGGCCTACTCCTTCCGCACTAAGCCTTCCGAGATCGGCCTTAAGCCGCTCGGCGAGAACCCGGACGATCCGTCCGTCTCGACGGCTGGCGACAAGGACGAGCACACGGCGCCCGAGGTTAGCGTCGGCTGGTCTCGCATCAAGAAGAGCCCGGCGTTTTGGCTGCTTGTCGTCGCCTTCCTCTTTATGGGTCTCGTTAACGGCGCCATCTTGCCCAACCAAGTCACCAACATGACGAGCGTTACCGTCAACGGCGCCAAGATCGTCACGGGCGGCCACGATCCCATGTGGGCCGGTACGGTGCTTTCGGCCTATATGGTCACCGTCGTTATCGCCAAGATTTCGCTCGGCGCCATCTACGATCGCTTTGGCCTGCGCTTTGGCAACGTGCTGGGATCCGTTGCGTGTATTGTCGCCTGTGTGGCGCTGTGCTTCCCCGCGACCGATCTTGGTCCCATCGTGGCTGCCGTGAGCTTTGGCGTCGGAACGTGCATGGGCACCATCACGCCTACTATTGCCGCGTCCAAGCAGTTTGGCATGGCCGACCTCGGCAAGGTCACGGGTACCATCACCTCGCTCGAGATGGTCGGCGGCACCGTGGGCGCCATTGTCTCGGGCGTGCTGTTCGACGCCACGGGCTCCTTTGCGAGCACCTGGATCGTGTGCTTGGCGTGCTCCGTGGTCATGCTCGTGTTCCTGCTGGTATCCGAGCCCATCGCCGCCAAGCTGCGCGCGAGCGTGGCGGGGGAGTAAGCACGCTGCCGCGTTTGCCGGCTCACCCAACTCTGCCCGCGGCGGTCTTGGGAGCCGAATGGATGCTCGTACCATCATTCGGTTTCCAAGGTCGCCGCAGGCCAAAGGACGATCCCTTTTCCTCCGTCCCCAAGGAATCACGTGATCCGAAGGGGACGGAGGAAAAGGGATCACAAACAGCGGCGGCGCGTCTGGCCGAACGAGTCCCCATACCCTCGTTCGGTCAGACGCGCCACCGCTGTTTGTGTTTGTGCCGTATAATGACCGTTACCTATGACGCGATACAAAAGAAAGGTGTTTGCCCATGCAGGCACAGAAGGCGGAGGGAACCCGCGACCTTATCGGCGCCGAGATGCGCGCCTGGCAAAAGATGCAGCAGATTGCGGCCGGCGTGTTCGAGCCGTTTGGTTTTAAACCCATCGAGACGCCCGCGATCGAGCAGGTGGACGTGTTTGTCCACGGTATCGGCCAGTCGACCGACGTCGTGCGCAAGGAAATGTTCCGCGTGTTCAGCGGTGCCAACCTGGAGCGCGTCTTTACCGAGGGCACCGACACCAAACTCAAGCCCAAGCAGCGCCTGGCGCTTCGCCCCGAGGGCACGGCCGGCGTGGTGCGCGCTGTCGTCGAGAACAATCTGGTGCCCCAGGGCTCCACGCCGTTTAAGGCGTACTACGCCGAGGCCATGTTCCGCGGCGAGCGTCCCCAGAAGGGCCGCCTGCGCCAGTTCCACCAGGTGGGCATCGAGTGGCTCGGCGCTCCCGATCCGGCGGCAGACGCCGAGTGCATCATCATGCTCATGGAGTTTTACAAGCGCCTGGGCTTCGATCTTTCCAAGCTTCGTCTGCTCATTAACTCGATGGGCGACGCTCAGTGCCGTCCGGCTTACCGCGAGCAAGTCAAGCAGTTTATCCTCGATCACGCAGACGAGATGTGCGATGAGTGCCGCGAGCGCGCCGAGCTCAACCCGCTGCGTGCCTTTGACTGCAAGAACGACCACTGCCGCGAGATCATGGCCGAGGCTCCGCTGATGGGTGACAACCTGTGCGATGAGTGCCGCGAGCACTACGAGCAGGTCAAGCGCTATCTGGATGCCGCCGGTATCGAGTATGTCGAGGATCCCACCTTGGTGCGCGGCCTGGACTACTACACCCGTACTGTCTTTGAGGTCGAGGCCCCTGGCGCCGGCGTCGGCTCCATCGGCGGCGGCGGCCGCTACGATGGCCTGGTCGAGCTCGAGGGTGGCAAGCCCACGGCGGGCGTCGGCTTTGCTGTCGGTTTTGAGCGCGCCCTGCTGGCCCTGCAGGCCTTTGGCAGCGATTTGGGTGCCGATGAGGCCCCGTGCGTCTATGTCGCCAACGCCGGCAAGGAGCTGCGTCAGAACGTCTTTGCCATTACGCAGGAGCTTCGCGCCGCAGGTATCGTGACCGAGGCCGACTATCAGGGTCGTTCGCTCAAGGCCCAGTTTAAGCAAGCCGATAAGGTAGGCGCCAAGCTCATCTTGGTCCTGGGTGGCGACGAGCTTGCCGCCGGCAAGGTCAAAGTGCGCGACATGCAGAGCCATGACGAGGTGCTCGCCGATCTGGACAACGTCGTCGAGGCGGTTCGCGAGCGCCTGTAGCGCATCTTTTTGAGCTTCGGGCCTGCTAACGTGCCCTGCTCATGGAGAGCGATTGTTACGGGGGTGTTTCGCTTTTATGCGGAATGCCCCCGTTTACGTATGCCGCCCACCGAGAAATACGACCATTTAGGGCAAAAACCTTTGCAATGCAGAAAATACTTTTGTGTGGTAAAGCGCAATCAGTGTCGAAAGTATTTCTCAAGCGCCTATAATGAATACCGCATGTTACGTGCATAGAAGGAGGAATGGGAGGAAACGTGGCTGAGAACCTAAGCAACCAGTCTGTACCCGAAGCCGCGGCGCGCGTCGCTGCCGTGGTCAACCGCCTCGTTAACCGAATCGGCTCGAATGCCGAGTCCAGGGAGCGTCTCGCCGAGATCGAGATCCCCGAGGAGCTGCGCGACAATCTGGCGCTGTTCTTGCGCCTGGAGCGCCGTGTGCTTAGCGAGTATGATCCCGAGATCGCGGACCTGTTCGACAAGATTTTGACAGCCGAGATTGTGGTCAATGCCGGCAACCCCGGTACCTGCGCTGCCGACGAAGCCGTCGACGAGCAGGGCGTGCCCACCGCCGACGAGCCCACTGCCGTGGCATTTCGTGAGGTCGTCGATTTGATCGACAGCCTGCCGCTCGATAAGCAGCAGGTCATCGTTCGCGCCTTTACGAGCTTTTTCCATCTGGCAAACCTGTCGGAGGAGAACTACCGTGTGGCGCAGCTGCGCGAGCGCGAGGCCGGTGCGTCGACCGATACCGAGGTCGATCCTGCCAACGAGCTTACCGTTGCCTATCACCAGCTGGTGAATGAGCTGGGTGTCGAGGGTGCCAACGAGCTGCTCGACAAGCTCGAGTTCCACCCTGTCTTTACCGCACATCCCACCGAGGCCCGTCGTAAGGCCGTCGAGGGCAAGATCCGCCGTATCTCCAACCTGCTGGAGGAGCGTCCGCGTCTGGGCGGCTCCGACCTGGTGGAGAACGAGCTCCATATGCTGCAGGAGATCGACGCCCTGGTGCGTACGAGTCCCATCGCGCTCAAGAAGCCCACGCCGGTCGAGGAAGCCGATACCATCATCGACATCTTCGATAACACGCTGTTCGACGTTATCCCCGTTATCTATCGTCGTTTTGACGATTGGGTGCTGGGCGACAAGGCCGGTACTGTGCCGCCGCTGTGCCCGGCGTTCTTCCATCCCGGCAGCTGGATCGGTTCCGACCGCGACGGTAACCCCAACGTCACCGCCAAGGTGAGCCGTGAGGTCGCCGCCAAGTACTTTACGCACATGGTGCTCAAGCTCGAGGACAAGTGCCGCCACATCGGCCGCAACCTCACGCTCGAGGCTACCTACAGCAAGCCGTCGGCCGAGCTCATTAACCTGTGGAACCATCAGGTCGAGATGAGCCCTCGTTACACGGCCCGCGCCGAGCTGATCTCCGAGCACGAGCCGCATCGCGCCGTCATGCTCGTCATGGCCGACCGCCTGAACGCCACCGTCCGTCGTATCACCGACACCATGTACCACAGCGCCGACGAGTTCCTGGATGACCTGCGCGTCGTCCAGCGTTCGCTGGCCGCCTGCGGTGCCGTCCGTGCTGCCTACGGCCCGGTCCAAACCATCATCTGGCAGGTCGAGTCCTTCGGCTTCCATATGGTCGAGATGGAGTTCCGTCAGCACTCCGTGGTGCATGCCCGCGCCCTTAAGGATATCCACGAGAACGGTATCCATGGCGACCTGCAGCCCATGACGCGCGAGGTCATCGATACCTTCCGCGCTATCGGCTCCATCCAAAAGCGCTACGGCAAGAAGATGGCGCACCGCTACATCATCTCGTTTACCAAGAGCGCTCAGCATGTGGCCGACGTCTTTGAGCTGGCGCACCTGTCCTTTGCACACGAGGAGGATGTCCCCGAGCTCGACGTGATCCCGTTGTTCGAGCAGCTCGAGGACCTCGAGGGCTGCGTCGACGTGCTCGATCAGATGCTTACGCTGCCCGTGGTGCAAAAGCGCCTTGCCCAGACCAACCGCCGCATGGAGGTCATGCTGGGCTATTCCGACTCTTCCAAGGATGCCGGTCCTACCACGGCCATGCTCGCGCTGCACTCCGCGCAGGAGCGCATCGCCAAGTGGGCAGAGAAGAACGATATCGACCTGGTGCTCATGCACGGTCGCGGCGGTGCCGTGGGCCGTGGCGGCGGCCCGGCCAACAAGGCCGTGCTGGCGCAGCCCAAGGGTTCGGTCAACTGCTTCTTTAAGCTTACCGAGCAGGGCGAAGTCATCTTTGCCCGTTACGGCAACCGCACGCTGGCTCAGCGCCATGTTGAGTCCGTTGCCGCCGCAACGCTTTTGCAGTCGGCCCCGAGTGTCGAGAAGACCAACACCGAGACCACGCAGAAGTTCTGGGATATGGCCGAGAAGCTCAACACTGCAAGCCACGAACGCTATCTGGACCTGCTGAACACCGAGGACTTTACACCGTGGTTCTCGACCGTGACGCCGCTGACCGAGGTCGGTCTGCTGCCGATCGGCTCGCGTCCCGCCAAGCGCGGTCTGGGCGCCAAGTCGCTCGATGACCTGCGTACCATCCCGTGGATCTTCAGCTGGAGCCAGGCGCGCATTAACCTGGCCGCTTGGTACGGTCTGGGCACCGCCTGCGAGCAGCTTGGCGATCTTGACCAGCTCAAGGCTGCCTACCAGGAGTGGCCGTTCTTCCGCACCTTTATCGACAACATCGAGATGTCGATTGCTAAGACCGATCAGCGCATCGCCAAGATGTATCTGCATCTGGGCGACCGCGATGATCTGTCCAAGAAGGTCTTTACCGAGATGCAGCTCACCCGTAAGTGGGTCCTTGCCATCGTCGGTGATGAATGGCCGCTGCAGCGTCGTCGCGTGCTCGGCTGGGCCGTTCGCGTGCGTAACCCCTACGTCGACGCCCTGTCCATCGCCCAGGTCCGCGCCCTTCGCGAGGTGCGTATGAACCAGGACGAGATGGCCGAGGAGAAGAAGGCCGAGTACATGAGCCTGATTCTTTCGACTGTGACCGGCGTCTCGGCAGGACTGCAGAACACGGGGTAATCGATAGCCCTGTGGCTCTCACCGGGACCCGATGGGTTTCCCTCTGAATGCGTCCTCGCACTTGAAGCCCCCTTATCCTGCTCCTTCGGAGCTGCGGATAAGGGGGCTTCGTGCTGCGGAATGCATTCAGAGGGAAACCCGTCGGGTCCCTTCGTCCTCGGTCTTCAGGGATTAAAGCTGAGGAGAAGAGTGGCGCGCTTCTCGCCTTACGACTGTAGCGGCCGCGGTCCCGTTTGGGATCGCGGCCGTTTTGTTGTGGGTCAAATATGAACGTTGTGTTAATGAGTCGGTGGACGGTGGAGTTTTTCGGTGAGCGGCGTATCCTTCCAACGGTTTATCTAGTGTGTCAGTTGAAAGGAAGAGGGCGCTCGTCATTGTTTGAATGTGAACTGCCGTTTGACCACAAGACGTTGCATCTGGAGCTCGAGGATAAGAACTTCGCGGGTGTGATGGAAGGTCATCAAAACGAGTTTAAGACCACGAAATCGCAGGAAGAGCTGGTAGAGGAGTCGCTTGCTAACCCTTATGGCTCGCCTTCACTCGAGGAGCTTTGCGCCGGCAAGAAGGATATCGTCATCATTAGCTCCGACCATACGCGCCCCGTTCCCTCGCGTGTGACGATGCCTATTCTGCTGCATCACATCCATTCTGCTGCGCCTGAAGCGCGCGTTCGCATTCTGGTTGCTACGGGTATGCATCGTCCGTCGACGCACGAGGAGCTCGTCAACAAGTACGGCGAGGAGATCGTTGCCAACGAGGAAATCGTTATGCACGTCGCGACTGACGACAGCATGATGAAAAAGATCGGCACCCTGCCTTCTGGTGGCGAGTGCATCATCAATAAGATTGCCGTCGATTGCGATCTGCTGCTTGCCGAGGGCTTTATTGAGCCGCACTTCTTTGCTGGTTTCTCCGGCAGCCGCAAGTCCGTCCTGCCCGGCATCGCCAGCTACAAGACCATCATGTACAACCACAACGGCCAGTTTGTGAACGATTCCCATTCGCGCGCCGGCAACCTGTGCCACAACCACGTGAGCGAGGACATGTTTGCCGCTGCCGAGATGGCTCACCTTGCCTTTGTGCTGAACGTGGTGCTCAACGGCAAGCACGAGGTAATTGGCTCCTTTGCCGGCGACATCCACAAGGCGCACGAGGCTGGCTGCGAGTTCGTGAAGAGCCTTGCCGGCGTTGAGCCCGTTGAGTGCGAGATCGCCATCACCACCAACGGCGGCTACCCGCTCGACCAGAACATCTACCAGGCCGTGAAGGGCATGTGCTCTGCCGAGGCTACGCTTCCCGAGGGCGGTGTGATTATCGACGTCGCCGGTTGTGCCGACGGTCACGGTGGCGAGGGCTTCTATCACAACATCGCCGACAACGACCCGGCAGAGTTTGAGCGCGCCTGCATCGACCGTCCTAAGGACGAGACCCTGCCCGATCAGTGGACGAGCCAGATCTTTGCCCGCATCCTGGCGCATCATCCTGTGATCATGGTCACCGACCTGTGCGATCACCAGATGATCAAGGATATGCACATGACGCCGGTCAACACCCTCGAGGAGGCGCTCAAGCTCGCCTTTGAGATGAAGGGTGCCGATGCCAAGGTGGCCGTCATTCCCGATGGCCTGGGCGTTGTCGTCGCTCAGCACTAGCGCGCGGCCTAAACGAATCGTTTATAACCGACAAGAAAGATAAGGTTTTATGCTTACCAAACTCCTCTGCGAATTCGGCGCAACGGCCCTCATGATCATCTTTGGCGTGGGCGTGCACTGCGATACCGTGCTCAAGGGCACCAAGTATCAGGGCTCCGGTCATATGTTTGCCATCACCACCTGGTCTTTTGGCATCTCGGTCTGCCTGTTTGTCTTTGGCGGCGCCGTGTGCATGAACCCGGCTATGGTGCTTGCCCAGTGCATCGTAGGCCTGGTGCCGTGGAGCAGCTGCATCCCCTTCATGATTGCTGATATGCTCGGCGGCTTTGTGGGCGCCGTGATCGCGTGGTTGATGTATGCCGATGAGTTCAAGGCTTCCGAGGGCGTCGTCGACCCCATTGCTCAGCGCAACATCTTCTCGACCAACCCCACCACCGAGGGCACGAACTATGCCCGCAACTTCTTCTGCGAGGCCATCTGCACCTTTGTGTTCATCAGCGCCATCCTTGCTGCCGCTAGCCGTGCCGGCGAGAATGTTCTGATGCTCGCTATCTGCGTCGGCCTGATCGTTTGGGCCGTTGGCATGGGCATGGGCGGTATCACCGGCTTCGCCATGAACCAGGCTCGTGACCTTGGTCCTCGCATGGCCTATCAGGTGCTGCCGATCAAGAACAAGGCCGACAACAACTGGAAGTATGGCCTGCTTGTTCCTGGCATCGCTCCGTTTGTCGGTGCCGCTCTGGCCGCGCTGTTTGTGCATGGTTTCTTGGGCATGTTCTAGTCTGAGGCTACATAGTTGTCCGCTGGCCGCATGGGGTAACTTCCCAGCGCGTCCTCGGACATGCAAAAAGGCTCGCTGCGCACTTCGTGCGGCGAGCCTTTTTGCGTCCTGCGGAATGCGCTGGGAAGTTACCCCATGCGGACAGCTGCGGGATCTTTGTTGCGTTCGTACAAGCAACCCAATATATATCTGAATTTGGATGGGAGGGGCTTGTTGCTGGTAGGGGCGTTGGGCTTCTGTCGACACTTTGGGATGGATTGTGCTTTGGGTTGGGGCGGCGCTTTGAGATGAGGTCGGAACTTTGGGATGAGGGGTTTACTCAGTTGAAGAGAGGCTTAATGGCTGAGAGGTAGTCTTTGGCTACGTCGGCTTTGTTTGCTTGGAAGTTGTGCCAGGCCCACCATTGGACCATTCCTACGAAGCTTGAGGCTATGTGGTGTAGTAGGAAGCTGCGATCCATGGCGGCGGCGGGGCCGTTTGGGTCGTTGGGGACGGTTTCGGCTGCTCGGGACATGATGGTCTTGCGGAGACAGTCGGCGAAGACGCGTGAGCCGGCGCCGGCTACGAGGGCTCGTACGCCTTGACGGCGTTCCCAGAGGTTGTTGAGGATATGCTCGACTTGTACGAGCGGATCGTCGAGCGGCGTACCATCGTCGTCGAGGGCGTGGGTGCAGATGTCGCTCACGAGCTCGGACAGTAGGTCGTCTTTGCTCTTAAAGAGGCCGTAGAATGTCGCGCGGCCTACGTGAGCGCGCGCGATGATGTCGCCGACGGTAATCTTGCCGTAGTCCTCTTCGCGTAGCAGCTCGGAGAACGCTGCAACGATGGCAGCGCGGCTTTTTTCTTTGCGGGCATCCATGGCTATGCGCCCGCGTGAACGAGCAGGCAGCGAAGCGTACCGGAGCAGCCCTCGTAGGGGCGCTTACCGGCGCCGTAGCCGACGGCCTCGATGCGGTAGCGGGCCGGTAGGTGCTCGGACGTGCGCAGTGCGGCGACGATGGCGGCGCCCGTGGGCGTCACGAGCTCGCCGGCGACCGGTGCGGGCGTGAGGGCGATATTGCCCGCCTGGCACAGGTTGACGACAGCGGGGACGGGAATAGGCATGAGGCCGTGGGCACAGTGGATGGTGCCGTGGCCCTCGGAAAGCGACTCGACCACGATATCCTCAATACCTAGGTCATCGAGGCAGATGGCGACAGAGCAGACGTCGACGATGGAATCGACGGTGCCTACCTCGTGGAACATGACGGTCTCGGGCGTTTTGCCGTGGGCCTTTGCCTCGGCGGCGGCGAGCGCGGTAAAGATGGCGACCGCACGACGCTTGGCGCCATCGCTTAGCTGCGAGCCGTCGATGATAGCGGTGACGTCCGCCAAAGAACGGTGGTGATGGTGGTGGGCGTGATGATGACCCTCGTGGTCATGGCCGTGGGCCTCATGATCATGTTCGTGGCAGTGACTGTGCTCGTCGTGCTCATGATGGTGGTGCTCGTGCTCATGTGTGTGCTCGGCAGCTGCTTCGTTGCCGTAGAGCCAGGCCATGTCGTGATCGTGGTTCTCGAGCTCCTCTGCAAGCTGGACGTCAAAATCACAGGCGTCGATGCCATGCTTGTTTACGCGGGTGATGGCAATCTCAAAGCCGTCGACCGGAAGCGTGGCGAGCTGCTCGCGCAGGTGCTCCTCGCTGGCGCCCAGATCGAGTAGCGCCGCGACGGTCATGTCGCCGCTGATGCCCGAGGTTCCGTCGATGATAAGCGTATGCTGATGGTTGGACACGGAATGCTCCTTAGCGGGCGCGGGTCGTGCCGGCGCTCAGATGGTTGATAAGACTTGCCTGGTAGGCGGCACCAAAGCCGTTGTCGATATTGACGACCGAAACGCCGCTGGCGCAGGAGTTGAGCATGGCGAGTAGCGCTGCTACGCCGCCAAAACTTGCTCCGTAGCCCACGCTTGTGGGAACTGCAATCACGGGGCAGCTTACAAGGCCGCCGATGACGCTCGCCAGAGCGCCTTCCATGCCGGCAATGGCAATCACAACCTGCGCCCGCGCAAGTTCCTCGGCATGCGCGAGCAGGCGGTGCAGGCCGGCGACGCCGACGTCGTAGAGGCGGTCGACCTCGTTGCCATAGAATTCGGCCGTCAACGCGGCTTCCTCGGCGACGGGCAGGTCGCTCGTGCCGGCGCAGGCGACGACGATGCGTCCGTTGCCGGTGGGGGAGGGCATGCCGCCCACAAGGGCGAGTTGTGCGTTCGGGACATAACCCAGGTCGATAGCGTCATCAAGAAGCTCCGCGGTGTGCGCGGCCTTATCGGCATCGAGGCGCGTGACCAAAACGCGCTCTTGGCCTGCATCGCGCAGCGCTTCGATAATGGTGGCAATCTGCTCGGCGGTTTTACCGGCGCCGTAAACAACCTCGCCGGCTCCCTGTCGCACGCCGCGCGAAAGATCGAGCTGTGCAAAGCCCAGGTCGGCGGTTGGCGCCGTCTGGATGCGCGTGAGGGCATCGGCCGGTGCAACGCATCCGTCTGCCACGTCACTTAGCAATTGCTCAAGATCGCGTTTGTCCATATAAGTTCCCTTCGACGCTTAAAAGTTTAGCACGCGAAGGGTTGTTTCCGAACATTAGAGCAGAATTGTTCGGAAATCTGACATGTCAGATTAGATGAAGTTGTGAGGCAAACTGACTAGTCGCGCAGGATGATGTCCATGGCGAGCATCAGGTTGCGCTCGTCGATGGCAAACGGGGCGGCTTCGCGCGTTTTGGGCTTGGCGCAAAACGCGATGCCAGTGCCCGCGGCCTGAATCATGGGGATATCGTTGGCGCCGTCGCCGATTGCCACGGTGTGTGCCATATCGACGCCGCACTCAACCGCCCAATCCAGCAGCCGGATGAGCTTGGATTCCTTGGTCACGATGTCTGCCGCCAGCTTGCCGGTGAGCTTGCCGTCCACGACTTCCAGGCGGTTAGCGAGGCAAAAGTCGATGCCCGCGGCGGCCACGATCTTATCGGCGACCTCGTGAAAGCCGCCGCTTACCACGCCGACCTTCCAGCCCTTGCTGTGCGCCGAGCGCACAAGCTCCAGCGCGCCGGGGGTAAACGTCACGCGCTCAAAGGTGCGCTCGAACACGCTCTCGTCCAAGCCGGCAAGCAGCCCCACGCGTTCCTCGAGCGCCTGCTTAAAGTCGAGCTCGCCGCGCATGGCGCGCTCGGTGATCTTCGCCACTTGCTCGCCTACGCCGGCCTCCTCGCCCAACAGGTCGATGACCTCCTGGTTGATGAGCGTGGAGTCGATATCCATAACGATGAGGCGTGCAGTCATGGCGGGCCTTTCCGAGTGCTGTTTTATTGGGGCATATTGTCGCACGTGACGAGCGCGAGCGGGTGCCGCGGTGCGTCAATTGTTTCGTCTCCGTCAAGTCTTTGGGCAGGAGCTACTTTTCCGCGGCACATCGACACAGGTGCGATAAGATAGAACGCCGTGTCTGGCTGCGCGGTTTACGCAGGCTGGGCAAATCTGTACGACGCCGCCCGGAACGACACGGGGCGGCACAGATCCATAAAGGAGGATCACTGGTATGAGCCAGACCCGTCCCATCGACGAGCATTCCATGCACACCCGTACCTGCGGCGAGCTTCGCCGCGAGAACGTGGGCGAAGAGGTCACCCTCACCGGTTGGGTGAGCCGTCGCCGCGACCACGGCGGCCTTATCTTCTGCGATCTTCGCGACCGCGAGGGCATCACGCAGCTCACCTTCGACCCCGAGCACTCCGACGGCGACGCCTTTAAGATCGCCGAGACCATGCGTCCCGAGTGGCCCATCAAGATCCACGGCGTCGTGCGCTCCCGTGGCGAGGAGACCACCAACGCCAAGCTCGCGACCGGCGAGATCGAGGTCCTGACCGACCACGCCGAGGTGCTCAACACATCCGTCACCCCGCCGTTCCAGATCGAGGACGGCATCGAGACCAGCGAGGACACCCGTCTGCGCTATCGCTATCTGGACCTCCGTCGTCCCGAGATGATGGCCAACCTCAAGCTGCGCTCCGACTTTACCTTTGCCATTCGCGAGGCGCTGCACAACCGTGAGTTCATGGAGGTCGAGACGCCCTCCCTGTTTAAGTCCACGCCCGAGGGCGCCCGCGACTTCATCGTTCCCAGCCGTATTCAGCCGGGTAACTTCTACGCCCTGCCGCAGTCCCCGCAGCTCCTGAAGCAGCTGCTCATGGTCGGTGGCGTTGAGCGCTACTACCAGGTTGCCAAGTGCTTCCGCGACGAGGACCTGCGTGCCGACCGTCAGCCCGAGTTCACCCAGGTCGATATCGAGATGTCCTTCGTGGACCAGAACGACGTCATGAGCGCGCTCGAGGAGGTCCTGGCCGACGCCTTCGGCCGCATGGGCGTCGAGATGCCCACGCCGCTGCGTCGTATGGACTACTGGGAGGCCATGGACACCTATGGCTCCGACAAGCCCGATACCCGCTATGGCATGCACCTGGTCGACCTGACCGACATCTTCGCCAACTCCAAGTTCAAGGTCTTTGCGACTGCCGCAAACGAGGAGGGCTCTGTCGTCAAGGCCATCAACGCCAAGGGCGCCGGTGCCTGGGCACGTGCCAAGATCGACAAGCTTGCCGGCGTGGCCTCCACGTTTGGCGCCAAGGGCCTGGCCTGGATTGCTTTCCGCGAGGACGGCTCTATCAACAGCCCCATCGTCAAGTTCTTCTCGGACGAGGAGATGGCGGCTCTGCGCGAGCGCATGGATGTCGAGCCCGGCGACCTTGTGATGTTCGCCGCCGGCCCGCGCTTGCTCTCCGACGAGATCCTGGGCGGCATGCGTTCGCACATGGCCAATGCGCTCGAGATCAAGCGCGAGGGCCACGACTTCCTGTGGGTCGTCAACTTCCCGCTGTTCCACTGGGACGAGGATCGCAAGGCCTATGCTGCCGAGCACCAGCCCTTTACCCTGCCGACCGAGACCGACATCGCCAAGATCGAGGCCGACCCGTTGGCAGCCGGTTCTTGCACCTACGACTTTGTCATGGACGGCTTTGAGGCCGGCGGCGGCGGTATGCGTATCCACAACGCCGAGATGCAGATGTCCATGCTCAAGCTCCTGGGCTTTACCGAGGAGCGTGCCGAGTCTCAGTTCGGCTTCCTCATGGAGGCCCTCAAGTTTGGTGCGCCCCCGATGGGCGGTTTCGCTCTGGGCCTGGACCGCGTGTGCATGCTGCTCACCGGTTCCGACTCCATCCGCGACGTCATGGCGTTCCCCAAGACGGCCAGCGGCTCCGACCTTATGTCGGGCGCCCCGAGTGCCGTTTCCGGCGCCCAGCTCAAGGACGTCAGCCTGCGCCTGATGTAGGCGAGCGGCTACATAATGCCCACAACGAGGGAAGGACGCGTGCCTTCCCTCGTTTTTTATGCGCGGGCGTTGCGAGGGCATAGGTTGACTGGGCGTCGCGGAAACTGCGACCCGGAATTTGCGTCCAAAACGGGTCGCAGTTTCCCAAACAGGGTCCTTTTGGAAACTGCGACCCAGAATCCAGCCAAATAACGGGACGCGCTTTCCGGTTGAGCCTTCTGGCGGAAACTGTGTCCCATCATTGACGCTCGAAATGGGATGCGATTTCCATCCCGCCCTCAACAAGCATCTAACGCTACAATAACTACCACGTGGCTGGGTTTTGCCGGCCGATGTGCGATGTCGCGGGAGGGGACATGGTCGAGTTTACGAAGACGATTAAAGATCCGTTGGGATTACATGCCCGCCCGGTTGCGCTGCTCTATGATATTATCGCCAAGCATCGTAGTGACGTGTCGGTCAGCATTGGCGACCGTCATGTCGATGGTCGCGACGTGACGGGCCTGATGGCCCTCTATGGCGAGTGCGGCGAGGATGTCGTGTTCCGCGTTTCGGGCGTGGATGAGGCTTCCTGCGTCACGTCGATCAGAAACCTCTCGCTTTAAGCATGACAGGGCGCGGCAAAGGACAGCTCTTTGCCGCGCCCTTTTGTTTCATATAGGAAACTTTTTCGAAATCTGAATGGGGACCCTTTCCAAAAAGTTAACCACGTGTTAGTTTACTAAAGCGAACATAGACGTGGTTAACTTTTGCCGCGTCGATGTTAAGGACGAACTGACGTTAGGAGCCACTCATGTCTTGCGGACCGCAGATGCCGGCAATGCCGCTTTCGATGGTAAAAGCGGGCGAAACCGTGCGCGTGTCTCGTGTAAAGGGCAATGAGGATATGAAGCACCACCTCAAGGACCTCGGCTTTGTCGAGGGCAGCGAAATCCACGTGGTGAGCTCGAGTGGCGCCAATATCATCGTCACTGTGCTGGGCGCACGCTTTGGCATCGATTCCAAGGTTGCCATGCACATCATGACCGTCGGTTAGTCGACGGTATTTCTGTACGCACTGAAAGGGGGACAAGTAAATGAAGACGTTGGGTGACGTTAAGGTGGGCGAGAGCTCCACCATCATCAAGCTTCACGGTGAGGGTGCGCTTCGCCGCCACCTTATGGACCTGGGGCTCATCAAGGGCACTTCGTTCAAGGTCGTGAAGGTTGCACCGCTCGGTGATCCGGTCGAGATCAACGTGCGCGGCTACGAGCTTTCCATCCGCAAGGAGGAGGCCGCCGTCGTCGAGGTCCAGTAAGGGCTCACGGCGTATATTTCTGCAGATAAAGTTAGGTATTTCTAACTTAATGCAGCATCTTTGAAGCACATTATCCAGCCTGCGCGGAGAAAGCAGCGCGGGCACACAAGGAAGAAGGATTGAATGGCGGATTCTCAGATCCATGTCGCGTTGGCGGGTAACCCCAACTGCGGCAAGACCACGCTTTTCAACCTGATCACCGGCGCCAACGGCTACGTTGGCAACTGGCCCGGCGTCACGGTTGAGAAAAAGGAGGCCAAGCTCCTAAGCGACAAGAACGTTACCATCACGGACCTCCCTGGCATCTACTCGCTTTCCCCCTACAGCCCCGAGGAGCAATGCTCGCGCGATTACCTCATGAGCGGCGAGCCCGATGTTGTCGTCCAGGTTGTCGATGCCACCAACCTCGAGCGTAACCTGTATCTGGCGCTTCAGGTTATCGAGACCGGCCTGCCCGTGGTCGTTGCCCTCAACATGGCCGACTTGGTCGAGAAGAACGGCGACAAGATCGACACGGACAAGCTCTCCAAAAAGCTCGGCTGCCCGGTTATGATGATCTCGGCCCTTAAGAACAAGGGTATCAAGGAGCTGTTCGAGCAGGTCAAGAAGTCCGCTGCTTCCAAGGGCCAGGTGCCGGAGCACAAGTTCGACTCCTCCATCGAGGACGTTCTGGGCCACATCGAGAATAACCTGTCTGCAAGCGTTCCCGCCAACAAGCGCCGCTACTATGCCGTCAAGCTGTTCGAGCGCGATGCGGACGCCTGCAAGCTCATCAACCTCACCAAGGAGAAGGCCGCTCGCGTCGAAGAGCTGGTCGCTCAGTGCGAGCAGGACTGCGACGATGACGCTGAGTCCATCATCACCGGCGAGCGCTACGGCGTCATCGCGCACATCATCGACGAGTGCCTCACCAAGGCCCCGGCCAAGATGAGCACCTCCGAGAAGATCGACCGCGTGGTTACCAACCGTATCCTGGGCTTGCCGATCTTTGTGGTCATCATGTTCTGCGTGTACTACATCGCCGTTTCCACCCTGGGCGGAACGGTGACCGACTTCACCAACGATCAGCTCTTTGGCACCGACGGTTGGTATGTGCTCGGTCAGGGCCGCGATGCTTACGATGAGGCTGTCGAGGCCGCGGGTGACGACGCCGACTCGGTCGACCCGGCACAGTACGGCCCCTATGTCCCGGGTATCACCACCATGGTGCACGACGCCCTCGTGGCGGGTGGCACCGAGGACGGTGGCCTGGTCGATTCGCTGGTCTGCGACGGTATCGTTGGCGGCCTGGGCGCCATCTTCGGCTTTGTGCCGCAGATGTTCCTGCTGTTCGTGATGCTGTCCTTCCTGGAGGACTGCGGCTACATGGCCCGCGTCGCCTTTATCATGGACCGCGTGTTCCGCCGCTTTGGCCTGTCCGGTAAGTCGTTCATCCCCATGCTCGTGTCCTCGGGCTGCGGCGTCCCCGGCGTCATGGCCACCAAGACCATCGAGAACGAGAAGGACCGCCGCATGACGGTCATGACCACCACGTTTATTCCCTGTGGTGCCAAACTGCCGATCATCGCCCTGCTCATGGGTTCCATCATCGGCGACTCTTCCACCACCGCTGCGTGGATCAGCCCGCTCTTCTACTTCCTGGGCGTCTTTGCCGTCATCGCCTCGGGCCTCATGCTCAAGAAGACCAAGCTCTTCGCCGGCCGTCCGACCCCGTTTGTCATGGAGCTTCCCGCCTACCACTTCCCGGCGATCCGTTCCTGGGCGCTGCACGTGTGGGAGCGCTGCTGGGCCTTTATCAAGAAGGCCGGCACGGTCATCTTCGCCTCTACCGTCGTGGTGTGGTTCCTCTCCAACTTTGGTAGCTACAACGGCGCCTTTGGCTTCCTGCCTGCCATGGAGGGCATCCCCGAGGAGTTCATGGACTACTCCGTGCTCGCCATGCTGGGCAACCTGGTCGCCTGGATCTTCGCCCCGCTCGGCTTTAGCACCTGGCAGGCAACCGCGCTGTCCGTCTCTGGCCTCGTTGCCAAGGAGAACGTCGTCGCAACCGCCGGTTCGCTGCTCTCCGTTGCCGACGCCGGCGAGACCGACCCGAGCCTGTGGACCGCATTTGCCGGTATGTTCCCGACCATGGGCGCTTGCGTGGCCTTCGGTGCCTTCAACCTGCTGTGCGCCCCCTGCTTCGCCGCCATTGGTACCATCCGCAACCAGATGGACTCGGGCAAGTGGACTGCGATCGCCATCGGTTACGAGTGCGCCTTCGCTTGGGTGATCGGTCTGTTCATCAACCAGTTCTACAACCTGTTCGCGCTCGGACAGTTTGGTTTCTGGACGATTGTGGCCGTCGTGCTGCTCGTTGCGATGCTCTTCCAGATTTTCCGTCCCATGCCTAAGCATGTATGGACCGACGAGGACGAGACCAACGCTGCTTCCGCCGCAGTTTCCGCTTAAGTCCGAATAAGGATCAGCCCCTTTCCACGAGCCCGGGTGTCCCAGCGACACTCGGGCTTTTTGGTGGGGGAGATGTGACGTTTCCGCAGATAAAACCGACCAAAATAAACCTGTCCCTTTTTGGTAGGTGGAGAATGGGGTAAAGTAAGTGCTGGTTAACTAGAGGAGGCTTGCTATGGCACCTATCGATATTGTTGTGCTGGCCGTTATCGGCGTTGCATTTGTCGCGGTATGCGTGCGCATCTACCGCAAGGGCACCTGTGCCGATTGCGCTCAGGGTGGCGTTTGCACGGGGCATTGCTCCAACAAAAAGACGTGCGCCGCACTTAAGGGCGTAGACAAAATCGCCGAAGACTTGGGCCGCGGTATCAAATAAGGTCCGGACATCCAAGCGCTCCGCGGGCATCCGTTCGCGGGGCGCTTTGTGCATTTGAGGGAGAGCACGGCGAGTCGAAGAGTATTTTTGGGGTATCGTTAACTGGACTATTAATTGGCAACTTATCTATAACGGAGTAACCGCATGAGCGCTCGCGTAACCATGAAGGACATAGCCGCCGAGCTTGGCGTTTCCATCAATACCGTGCACAAGGCTCTGACGGGAAAGGCCGGCGTGAGCGAATCCGTGCGCGCCAAGGTGAACGCTAAGGCCGAGGCCATGGGCTATCACCGCAACACAAGTGCCTCAAGCCTGCGCCGCAAGGATATCAATCTGGTGTTTTGCCTGCCCCGCGCATCGCGCGAGGGAGCGTACTTTTTCCGTTACCTGTGGGAAGGCTGCAATCGCTTTGAACAGGAGGTCATCGACCGGGGCATTACGGTTGAGCGCGTTGAATTTGGCGTGGGCGGCTACGCTGATGCACTCGAGCAAATCGACGAGCGTCTGCAGGTGGGCGAGAAGATTGATGGCTTGCTCGCCTATGCGCCGGGCGACGATCGTGCGACTGAGCTTTTGGGGCAGATCGCCGAGGCGGGCGTGACGATTGAGCTTGTCGACGGCGACCGTCCGCATTTGAATCGTTTGGGTGCGAGCTTGGCCGATTATTCGACGGCAGGCAGCCTTATGGCCGAGCAGGCGGCAAACCTGGTCCATGCTTCTGGGGCCGACGCCCGCGTGCTCCTTTTGACAGGCGACCCATATACCGATTCGCACTATCTAACCGCCCGCGCCTTCCACAATTACCTGCGCGAACGTGATATTCCATGGCAGGTTGAGGATCTTGCAGGTGCCCATGCGCAAGTCAAACAACTCGAGCATGAGCTCGAAAAGCGCTTGAGTGCGCCGGACGCCCCCGAACTTATCTGTAGCGTTTTTGCCGTTGGTTCCGAAGTGGTTGCCGACGCGCTCGTCTCGACCGGCAAGGCCGGTCAGGTCATGGTGATCGGCAACGACCTGTTTCCCGAAAGTGCTCTGGCCTTGCGCCGCGGTATCTTTACCAATATTGTCTATAAGGACCCGACGAGCCTGGCGTATCGCGGCGCTAAGACGCTGGGCGATTATCTGCTGTGGGGAAGGACCCCGACGGTGCCCGTCCAGAAGGGCGCCGTCGAGATGGTATTTGCCAGCAATGTCGACCGCTACTGCGAACTTGCGGGTATTTAGCCGATTGAGCAGGTACCCCCTCTTGCGACGTGCATTTTTGGGAGTATTCAGCATTGGCATGCCCTGAATGAGGTGCAGAACGACTGTTTTAAGTGCCCCCGATGGCGTAATTTGCCATCGGGGGCACTTTTTATGCCGATCGGGCGCTATCTGCGTTCCAAATAGGACGCTGAGGATGGCGCACGGTGCGCTCCAATGCTGAATACTCCCAAAAATGTACGTCGGGACATGACCCACCTGAGCAAAAGCGCTCAAGTTCGGTGTTCGGGGACGCCAACCAGTCCGCAATACATGCAAGTCACATCCCCAGCAACCGTTGAACGGGCAAAATCTACCGTTCACCCCGTGGTGGTTAGGTGAACGTTCACCTTTTGAGGTGCAATGGATTAGTATAGTGAACGTTCACCTAAAGGATAACGAGCGCGCCGTGCGCCCGCCTTGCCAGCAAAGGGGCTGTTTGATGAAAAACTTTATGGACGATCAGGATTTCCTGCTGAGCACCAAGACCGGCGAGGAGCTGTTCCACAACTTTGCCGAGGGCATGCCCATCGTCGACTATCACTGCCACATTTCTCCTAAGGAGATTTGGGAGGACAAGCGTTTCGAGAACATCACCGAGGTTTGGCTGGGCGGCGACCACTACAAGTGGCGCCTGATGCGTGCCAACGGCGTCGACGAGCGTTTTATCACTGGCGACGCCCCTGCTCGCGAGAAGTTCCAAAAGTGGGCCGAGACCCTGGGTCGCTGCGTCGGCAACCCCGTCTTTGAGTGGAGCCACCTGGAGCTTAAGCGCTACTTTGGCTACGAGGGCGTCCTCAACGGCAAGACCGCCCAGGAGGTCTGGGACCTTGCCAACGCCAAGCTCGCCGAGGCCAGCTTCACCTGCCGCAACCTGATCAAGCAGTCTAACGTCCGCATGATCTGCACTACCGACGACCCCGCCGACAGCTTTGAGTGGCACAAGAAGATTGCCGCCGACGACAGCTTTGACGTTCAGGTCGTTCCCGCCATGCGCCCCGATGCCGCTTTGCGCATCGAGCGCGGCCAGGAGTTTGCCGACTACTGCAAGCACCTCTCCGAGGTTGCCGGCGTTGAGGTCAGCGACTTCGAGGGCATGAAGGCTGCCATTTCCAAGCGCTACGACGTTGCTCACGAGCTGGGCTGCCGCGCCTCCGACCACGCACTCGACTACGTTATGTACGTCCCGGCTACCGTCGACGAGATCGAGGCTATCTTTGCCAAGGGTCTGGCTGCCGAGCCGCTCACCGAGGAAGAGGTCCTCAAGTACAAGACTGCCTTTATGCAGTTCGTTGCCGGCGAGTATGTCCGTCTGGGCTGGGCCATGCAGCTGCACTTTGGCTGCAAGCGCGACAACAACCGCGCCATGTTTGCCAAGCTCGGTCCCGATACCGGCTACGATTGCATCTCCAACTACACGCCGTCCGACCAGCTTGCCGATTTCCTCAACTCCATTCAGGAGACCTGCGGCCTGCCCAAGACCATTCTGTACAGCCTGAACCCCATCGATAACACCATGATCGATACCGTCATGGGCTGCTTCCAGGAGGCTCCGACCGCCGGTAAGATCCAGAACGGCTCCGCCTGGTGGTTCAACGACAACGAGGTCGGCATGCGCGAGCAACTCACGGCTCTGGCTAACGAGGGCGTCCTGGGCAACTTTGTGGGCATGCTTACCGACTCCCGCTCTTTCCTGTCCTATCCGCGCCACGAGTACTTCCGTCGCGTGCTGTGCAGCGTGATCGGCGAGTGGGTCGAGCAGGGCAAGTACCCGGCCGACATGGAGCTGCTGGGCAGTATCGTGCGCGACATCAGCTACAACAATGCGGTCCGCTACTTTGGCTTTGACCTGGACACCGTCGAGGCCTAAGCCCGCATCGAATCACATCGAACTCGGGAGCGCCGTTGCCACACACGGCGCCCCGTTTTGCTTGCACGCTAACAGTTATCTAAGGAGAGACATAGATGGAGAACATCAGCTACGATGCGCTCGAGAAGATCGGCTACAAGGGCTACCTGCTGCCCAAGGACGCTCCCGAGAAGGTTCTGCAGTTTGGCGAGGGTAATTTCCTGCGTGCCTTCGTCGATCGCTTCTTTGACATGGGCAACGAGGCCACCGGATGGAACGGCAAGGTTGTCATGGTGCAGCCCATCAGTGGCGCCTTTGGCTTCGCCGACGGTATCAATGCCCAGGACGACCTGTACACCGTGCTGGTGCGTGGCAAGGAGAACGGCAACACGGTTGACGAGTCTCGTGTAATCAGCGCCTGCAGCCGCTGCCTTAACCCGTATCGCGAGGACGACTATCGCGCCATGATGGAGGTCGCTGTCTCCGACGACCTGGAGATCATCGTCTCCAACACCACCGAGGCCGGTATCGCCTACGACCCGTCCTGCAAGGCCGACGACATGCCGCCCGCGAGCTTCCCTGCCAAGCTTGTCCAGGTCCTTCACGCCCGCTGGGCCGCCGGTAAGTCGGGCGTTATCGTGCTCGCCTGCGAGCTCATCGATCACAACGGCGAGGAGCTGCTGCGCATCATGAACCAGTACGTGAGCGACTGGGGTTGGGAGGACGAGTTTGCGCAGTGGATGGCCAACGACTGCACCGTCTGCACCACGCTCGTCGACACCATCGTCCCCGGCCGCATCCGCGATCCTAAGGAGGCCGCCGCGGTTGCCGAGCGTCTGGGCTACGAGGACCCCTTCCTGGCCGTGCGCGAGCCCTTCCAGATGTGGGGTATCCAGGGCGACGAGTCGCTCAAGGAGCGCCTGCCGTTTGTGAAGGCCGGTCTCCCCGGCGTCTTCGTGACTCCCGACGTCACCCCGTACAAAAAGCGCAAGGTCCGCATCCTCAACGGTGCCCACACCGCCTTCGTTCCGGGTTCCTGGGTTGCCGGCTTTGATATCGTGCGCGACTGCATGCATGACGAGACCATTCGCGGCTTCATGAACACCATGCTCTACGACGAGGTCATTCCGACGCTTGCCGCCGACTTGGATGTCGAGGACTGCAAGGCCTTTGCCGCCGCCGTCGAAAACCGCTTCGACAACCCGTTTATTGATCATGCGCTGCTCTCCATCTGCCTCAACTCCACGGCTAAGTGGCGCGCTCGCGACCTGCCCACGCTCAAGGACTACGTTGCCGAGACCGGCAACCTGCCCAAGTGCCTGGCGACGAGCCTCGCTACGCTCATCTCCTTCTACACGCAGGAGCTCGTGTCCCGCGAGGGCGACGGCCTGCACCTGCGTCGCTCCGACGGCACCGAGTACACCGCTCAGGATGACGCCTTCGTGCTCGACTTCTACGCCGCCCATGCCGGCGCCGACGATGCCCAGCTGGTGCACGACGTGCTCACCAACGAGCAGATGTGGGGCGAGGACCTTACGCAGATCGCCGGTCTTGAGGAGTTTGTCGTCAGTGCGCTCGCCGTCGTGCGCACCGAGGGTGCCAAGCAGGCCTTCGCCAACGCTCAGGCGTAAATTTCCGGCGCAGACGCGGGCGCGGGACGGCGTGCCCGCGTCTCGACTTCTGCTCAACCTGTAGGGTTAGGACCATTTGCAATGAACACTATCCAGATCAATCCGGCCGACAACGTGATCGTCGCGCTGTCGCCGCTTGCCAAGGGCACCGCCGTCGCGGTTCCCGGGGTGGGCGAGGTCGTGGCCGCGGAGGATATTCCGCAAGGCCACAAGATGGCTGTGCGCTCGATTGCCGCCGGCGAGGACGTCATTAAGTACGGCCTTCCTATCGGACACGTGACGGGCGATGTCCAGCCCGGTCAGTGGCTCCACACGCACAATGTGAAGACCAACCTTTCGGGCGAGGTCGAGTACACCTACAACCCCACGCATCCGGTCGTTGAGTCGGTTGAGCCCGAGACCTTTATGGGGTTCCGCCGCGCCGACGGTCGTGCCGCGACGCGCAACGAGCTGTGGATCATCCCCACGGTCGGCTGTGTCAACGAAGTCGCCCGTGCCATGTGCGAGCAGGCCCAGGATCTGGTCGATGGCTCGCTGGAGGGCGTCTACTACTTCCCGCATCCGTTCGGTTGCTCGCAGACCGGCGCCGACCATGTCCAGACGCGTCGTCTGCTGGTGGCGCTCTCGCGTCACCCTAATGCGGCCGGCGTGCTGTTCCTGTCGCTCGGTTGCGAGAACTGCACACACCAGCAGGTGCTCGACGAGCTCGGTGACTTCGATCACGAGCGCGTTCGCTTTCTCACCTGCCAGGATGTAGCCGACGAGCAAATCGAGGGCCACAAGATTCTGGCCGAGCTGGCAGGCCTGGCAAAGCAGTCCAAGCGCGAGCCCATTCCGGCCTCCGAGCTGGTCATTGGTCTTAAGTGTGGCGGCTCCGACGGTCTTTCAGGCATTACCGCCAACCCCACGATCGGTCGCGTGAGCGATATGGTCGTCGCCCGTGGCGGCACGTCGGTGCTTACCGAGGTGCCCGAGATGTTTGGCGCGGAGAGCATCCTGCTCGACCGTTGCGAGAACGAGCAGGTCTTTAACGCCGCTTCCGACATGCTCAATGGATTTAAGGACTACTTTATTAGCCACGGCGAGGTCGTTTATGAGAACCCGAGTCCCGGCAACAAGGACGGCGGTATTACCACGCTCGAGGACAAGAGCTGCGGCTGCGTGCAAAAGGGCGGATCTGCCCCCATCGTCGACGTGCTGCCGTATGCCGGCCAGGCAAATAAACACGGCCTGAACATGCTGTGCGGTCCGGGCAACGACATGGTATCCACCACGGCGTTGACGGCTGCCGGCTGCCACGTGATTCTGTTCTCGACCGGCCGCGGCACACCGTTTGGCGCGCCGGCGCCTACCCTCAAGGTGTTCACCAATCAGCGTCTGTGCGACCACAAGGCCAACTGGATGGACTTTAACGCTGGCGTGATTGCCACGGGTGAGCGCACGCTCGACGAGGCTGCCCACGATCTGTACCAGCTGGTGCTACAGACGGCGAGCGGTAAGCTCACGAGTGCCGAGCGCCGTGGCTGTCACGAGATCAGTATCTGGAAGGATGGCGTCTGCTTGTAGCGGCAAGTGCGCCCAAGCATAGCGCGATGTCATCGGCCCCGTCGGGAGTGTTCCCGGCGGGGCTTTTTCGTTTCGTGGTTAAGTGAATATGTTGGAAAATCTGATAAACGTTCACCTATCTCATGGCTGTCCAGCATGGCACCTTTACCAGCAGAAAATAGGTGTGAGGATCTCAATTGTGTCCGTTCAGCGGTAAAAATCGACCGTTCAAGGATATTATTCAAGTGAACGTTCACCTGTCGTAAGCAATCGCGCATAATCTAACTAAACGTTCACCCTGAACGCTGGGCAGACAGATGTCAGTGTGGACTCCAATGTCTTGCTGCAAGACAATCGAGAAAAGAGAGGGAGCTCGATGACTAATAAGATCGGAAAAAAGCGTAAGATCACATTCTGGACGCGCTTGGGCTTTGGTATGGGCGGTATGCTCAATTCCGGTGCCCTGACCTTTACGCACAGCTACATGGTGCTGTTCCTGTCCACGGAGTGTGGCCTGTCCGCAGGCGAGGCTGCACTGATCAGCTCGTTTGCCATCTATGTCAACGCTATTCTTTGCCCGCTGATGGGCTTTGTGGCCGATAACTTCTATGCCACCAAGATTGGCCGCATCTTTGGTCGTCGTCGTTTCTGGATCTTGCTGGCCATCCCGATGATGATCGCCGAGCCGCTCATCTTCGTGGCTACGCCGTTTGGCTTCCCGTACTACTTTGTGCTGTACCTGATCTACAACGTCGCGTATACGTTCTGCACCGCCAACCTGTCGCCGCTTACCATCGAGATGACCGACGACTTCAAGGAGCGTACGTACCTCACCGGCTACAAGCATCTCTTTGGTAACGCCGCCGGCTTCCTGATGGCTGCACTTGTGGGCTTCGGCTTTGGCACCTTCGGCGAGACCAACCCGTTCAGCTACTTCATCATCGCTACGATCAACGCTTCGGTCATGGCAATCTCGCTGCTTTGTGTGTACCTGTCCACGTGGGAGCACACCCCCGAGGAGGTCGCTCAGGAGAAGATCGAGAGCGTCGGCGAGGGTATCAAGAAGTTCTTCATCGACGTAATCTCCACCTTCCGCAACAAGTCCTTCCGCAAGGTCCTGTACGCACAGGTCTCCACGAAGCTCGCTGCTGCCTGCTGGTCTGCCTGCCTGTCCTTCTTCATCGTCTACTGCCTGCAGATTCCTAAGTCCTACGAGTCCGTGATGGAGATGCCTGGCAAGGTCGTCGCTATCGTCTGCACCGCCATCTGGGTCGCTCTCATGGCCAAGAAGGGCTTCCACAAGTCTTGGTACCTGGCCAACGTCGGTTGCGCTGCGTGCATCATCGCCTACAACTACTTCGCCTTTGGTCAGATCAATGGCACCTCCACGGTCGCCATCGCCATGATCGCCTACCCCATCATCTTCGCCATCTGGAAGTTCTTCTACGTCGGCTTCCAGTACCTGCCCGATGTTCTGCTCAACTACATCCCCGATGTCGATGAGCTCATCACCCTGCGTCGTCGCGAGGGCATCTACAGCTCCGCTCAGCAGCTCTGCCAGCAGATCGCCCAGGCTATCGCCGTTAACGCATGGGCCATCGTCCTTGCTGCCTCCGGCTTCATTCAGACCGCCGGCAACAGCGACGCCGTGACCCAGCCCGCCACCGTGCCTCTGTACATCTGCGGCTACATGCTCATCGGCTGCGCCGGCTTCTTCCTGCTCGCGGCTGTCCTTGCCCGCGGCATCAAGATTGACAAGGAGCAGTGCGACGTCCTTTGCGACGAGATCCGCCGCGTCAAGGAGGGCGGCAAGATGGCCGACGTCAAGCCCGAGGTCAAGGCGCTTTGCGAGGAGCTCTCCGGCTTTAAGTACGAGGACTGCTTTGCCCACAACAACGTTGGCTTCCAGGACGGTAGCGTAACCCCCGCCGAGTAAGGCCGACATATCGTCCAAATCACAGGGCCGTGCCACCGGAATTCCGCCGGCAGGCACGGCCCTTTTTCAACAGCGTACAATTTGCCTTTAGAGCATCTTTTTGAGGGAGAAATCCATGGAGACGAACGTTATCTGGCGCAACGCCCGCGCGGCCGTGATCGAGCTTGACGACGGCGGCTACTTTACCTGTGCCGATACGTGGGAGATCTTTGTCAACGACGAGCCTGCCGGTACCACGAATACGGTCGAGACCTATCTCGACGGCCTGACCCCCGGCAAGCGCAACCTGGTTCGTTTTGTTTGTGGCGAGCGTGAGCTGAGCGTAGGTGTCACCACGCCGGCTGAGCCTTTTACCATCAACGTTCGCGACTGTGGCGCCAAGGGCGATGCCGAGCATGATGACACCACCAACATCCAGGCTGCCATCATGGCCTGTCCCAAGGACGGGCGCGTGCTGATTCCCGCCGGCAGCTATCGTATCAAGTCCCTCTTCCTTAAGAGCAATATCAACATCGAGCTCGCCGAGGGAGCGGTGCTGCTGGCTCGCCACGATCGTGCGGCGCTTGCCTACATCCCCGGTACGGTCACGGGCGACGAGGGTGCTGGGTATGCTGGCACCGATATGCTGCCCCTGGGCCGCTGGGAGGGCGAGAGCTTCTCGACATACTGCTCTACCTTTACGGGTCTGAGCGTGCACGACGTGTGCATCTATGGTCGCGGCGCAATCGACGGTCAGACTGATTTTGCCGAGGACAACTGGTGGAACAAGGACTTTAAGAACATCTTCCGTCCTGAGGAGGGCCGCGAGGTCGCCCGCCCGCGCATGATTTTCCTGTCCGAGTGCCAAAACGTGAGCTTGGCCGGCTTCACCGTCCGCAACAGCCCGGCGTGGAACATCCACCCCATCCTGTGCGAGCACGTCGATGCGCTCTGCCTGTCCATCGAGGGCCCCAAGAACTCCCACAACACCGACGGTTTCGATCCCGAGAGCTGCGGCTTTGTCCGCATCCTTGGCTGTCAGTTCTCGGTGGGCGACGACTGCATCGCCATCAAGAGCGGCAAGCTGGGCATTGAGCCCGAGCTTCGTCCCGCCACGCACGACGTGCTGATCTCTCACTGCTACATGCACGATGGTCACGGCGCCGTGGTCCTGGGTTCAGAGGCTGCCGGCGGCATCAAGGACCTTACCGTGAGCAAGTGCCTCTTTGAGCGCACCGACCGCGGCCTGCGCGTCAAGACCCGCCGCGGGCGCGGCAAGGATGCCGTCAACGAGGGCATTACCTTTGAGCACATTCGCATGGATGAGGTGCTCACGCCCTTCGTGGTCAACTCCTTCTACTTCTGCGACAAGGACGGCAAGACCGATTACGTGCAGTCTCGCGAGACGCTGCCTGTCGACGACCGCACGCCCGGCTTTGGTGCCACGACGTTTTGCGATATCGAGGCCACTAACTGCCACGCGGCCGCTGCCTACATCACGGGCCTGCCCGAGAGTAAAGTAACGCGCCTGACGTTCCGGGATGTCCACGTGACCTTCGCGCCGGATGCCGAGCCCTTTGTCCCGGCCATGGCCTGCGGCGTTGAGCCCATGGTGTGTCAGGGCATCATTGCGCAAAACGTCAAGGTACTCGATCTGCAAAATGTGGTGATCGAGGGCCAGGACGGCGAGGAACTGCAGCTCCAGAACGTCGACAAGGTTGTCCGTTCCTAACTCGGGTTGATGACCAGGGCTGCATTGTCGGATAAATCGGCAATGCAGCCCTTGTGCGATACGGCCGTGTGCGCTGCGCTACGCATCATGGTGAAAGGGAATACATGCTCAACAAAACGATTCCTGTCGGGGTCGATGGCTCGTCTGCCACGATTACGTCTTATGTTTTTGCCCCGACCGAAGATGCTTATGCTTTAAAACCGCTGCCTGCAGTTGTGGTCGTGCCAGGAGGCGGCTACGATCACGTTTCGCCGCGCGAAGGCGAGCCGGTAGCGCTCCGTTTGTTGGCGATGGGCTACCAAGCGTTTGTACTGAACTATTCGGTTGCTCCGGCTGTCTATCCGCTGGCATTGCAAGAACTCGCGCGGGCGGTCGATACCGTCCGAGGCCATGCGGCAGAGTACTGTGTCGATCCTGATCGGATTACGGTCATGGGTTTTTCGGCCGGTGGGCATCTAGTTGGCTTGCTCGGGGCGCTTTGGGACCAACCCTGGCTTGCAGAGTCGATTGCGGCATCTCCTGAGTCGATTCGGCCTGACGCACTTTGCTTGGGCTATCCGGTCGTAAGCTCGGGGGCCTATGCTCATCGTGGTTCATTTGAACACCTAACGGGTGCCGATGGCGCTTTGGCTCAAAAGTTGTCGATCGAGAATATGGTGGGCGAGGGCTTCCCCCGTACGTTCTTGTGGCATACCGCCGAGGATGCATCGGTACCAGTTCAAAATAGCCTCCTTCTTGCGCAGGCTCTTGCCGACCACGGGATTGGCTTTAGCCTACATGTCTTTCCGCATGGAAAGCATGGGGCATCGCTCGCCACGGCCCTAACGGCATTTAAGGGCTGCGCCGAGCATATTCAGCCACAAGTTCAGGGCTGGCCTGAACAGTTCGCTTCCTGGGAGCGTGATGGACGATGAGCGAAAGTATCTATACGCTGCGCGTTTCGAGGGCTGCGGCAGGAGCGTATCCAACGATTTCCGATGCCTTGGCGGCAGCCGATCAGCTCTATCCGGATGCCGAGCAACCGGTGATGATTCGCGTCGATCCGGGCGAGTATCGCGAGCGGGTCGAGATTCATCGCTCGCATGTGACGATTGAGGGAGAGACGGCCGACAGCGTGCGTATCGTGGGCAGCCTGGGTGCCAAGATGCCTTCGGAGGACGGCTCGGGCGTGGACGGCACGCTCGGCACGTTTAGGACCTATACCGTTTTGGTCGATGCCGACGACGTACGGCTCGAGAACCTCACGATCGAAAACGATGCGGGCGATGGGCGCGAGGTCGGTCAGGCGATTGCCCTGTATGCCGATGGCGACCGTCTGGTTGTCGATGCCTGCTGCATTAAGGGGCACCAGGACACACTGTTTTTGGGTCCGCTGCCGCCGCATGAGGCCAAACCGGGCGGGTTTATAGGACCCAAACAGTATGCGCCGCGCCGGGTGGGGCGCCAGTATTTTCGACGTTGCCGGATCGAGGGCGATGTCGACTTTATCTTTGGCGGCGCGCGTGCCTACTTTGAGGGGTGCGAGATTCGCTCGCTCAATCGCGATATGGATGTCAACGGGTATGTAACGGCAGCCTCCACGCCTAAAGGCGAGCCGTACGGATTTGTGTTCCACGGCTGTTCGTTTACAGCTCCGGATGGCGTGGCGCCGGATTCGGTCTACCTGGGTCGTCCTTGGCGCGAATGGGCGCAAACTGTGCTGATCGATTGCTGGCTGGGGCGACATATCAAGCGCGAAGGCTGGTGGGATTGGAATAAGCCGGTGGCGCACAACTGCGTGCAGTATGCTGGCGCGATTCTGCATGGGCCGGCGGGTGATACTACCGGCTGGGTGCCGTGGGCGAATGAACTCGATGTGATGGCTGCCGCCGGGTACGCTCGCGAGCAGGTGCTTGCCGGTGGGGATGGCTGGGATCCCGAGGGAGGCACCGGTGATGCGGTTGAGACGGCTGGGCTATCTGCCAATGGTCGCACCGTGCACATCGAGACGTACTGCGAAGACGAGCCTGCGCTGCGTGCCCGGCTGAAGCGCGAGGGGCGCTCTGCCGCATTTGCGGGCCAGACTCCTGCAGATTTTGAGGCATGGAAGATTGCGACCAGGACTCGCCTGTGCGATGTTTTGGGCCTTTCGCTTATGGACCGCGCCCCGATTGAGATTCGTGAACTCAGCCGTGTGCGGGTTGCCGGCGGCATCGTGCGCACCCATGCGATGCTGCAGGTGGAGCGCGACGTTTGGATGCCGTTCTACCTTCTCGAGCCGCAGTCGCCTAAGCTCGATGCGTGCGGCCGCAAGTGCTGCTATATCTGCCCGCATGGCCATCAGGGAGCGGGCGCTGCTAGCGTAGCCGGTGTTGCGGGCGTGCCGGCGGTCGATGATGCCGTGCGTAAGTTCAATTACGACTACGGTCTGCGTTTAGCGCGCATGGGCTACGTGGCCGTCTGCCCCGACGCTCGCGGCTGGGGATACCGTCGTGACTGGAAGGGCCAGGGCGATGACGAGAACAACTACTTGCGAGGGACGTGCCTAAACCAGGCACGTATGGCCGAGCCACTGGGTCTTACGGTTGCGGGCCTCAACGTCTGGGACAACATGCGCTTGATCGATTACTTGGAGGCGCGCGGCGACATTGCCATGGATGACTTGGGTTGCTTTGGTTTTTCGGGTGGCGGCTACATGACGTTGTACCTGGCCGCACTCGACCCGCGTGTGCGCAAGGCGTTTGTCTCGGGCTATCTGTACGGTGTCGGTGATTCACTGCTGCACCTCAATGGCAATTGCAGCTGCAACTACACACCCGGACTTTGGCGCTTACTCGACATGGGCGATATTGCCTCGCTCATCGCGCCGCGCCCGCTGTTGGTGCAGAGCTGCGAAGAGGATCATCTGAACGGTGCGCGCGGGCTGAAAAATGTTGACGAGCAGCTCGAGATCGTGCGCGATGCCTACAAGTTGCTGGGTCGCAGAGATGGCCTGCGGCACGAGGTATGTCCGGGTGAACACCATCTGGGCGTGACATATCTTGCCGAGGATATCGAATGGCTCGATTCGCACGTTGCGGAATGCGCCCCCGTGCATAGCCCCTCGGCATGCTGCGAATAAACGGTACGTTCCTGTATGACCGCCGATGGGCGGATGAGGAGAAGATTATGGAAACGAAGAGCTTGAGTGAATCGACCATTTGCTGCTTTGGCGACTCAACGACCTGGGGCGACAACGGCTGCGGTGGGGGAGGCAACGACATCTCGTGGACCTCGCATTTGGGCGCGTTGCTGGGAGGTGCAGTCGTCGAGAACTTTGGCATCAAGGGTTCGCGTATTGCCATCAAGGCCGACCGTACCGATTCATTTGTCGAGCGCTTGGACGGCATCGACAATGCGGCCGATGTCTATGTTGTCTTTGGCGGCGTTAACGACTTTAGCCGCAACGTGCCGCTTGGCGAGTTGGGCAGCACCGATGCGCATGAGTTCTATGGTGCGGTCGACTATCTGATCCGAACCATCACGGCGCGCTCACCTCAGGCAAAGCTCGTGTTTATGACGCCATGCAAGACGAGTGGTAAGCACGAGAAGGATATCCCGGCAAGCGATGAGGCGAACCATTTGGGTCTGACGCAAGACGCCTACGTGCGAGCGATGCTGGAGGTCTGTGACCGTTACTCCGTTCCGGTGATTGACCTGTATGCGCAAAGCGGCATCAGCCCGTTTTTGCCGGAGCACCGCGAGCTCTATATGCCGGACGGTCTGCATTACAGTCCTGCCGGCTATGAGCGCCTGGCGCATCGCATCGCCGCGGGTCTCACCGCCGTTTGCCGCTAAAAGTCTGCCGTTTGCGGGGAATATAGGGTTAACGTTCACCCTATATTCCCCGTTCGCGTTACACTAGGGGTAACGTTCACCTATCGTTTATGTCAGAGGGGACAGCAATGGGTTGCAATCAAATCCTGGACCGTTATATCGAGCAGTTGATCGAAACCTCTACGCCGCAGGCGCCGGCTTGGAATATCGAAAAGATTCGCGCCGGCAAGGAGAACACCTGGAACTATATCGACGGCTGCATGATCAAGGCGCTCATCGAGCTGTACGAGATCACGGGTGAGCAGCGCTACCTGACCTTTGCCGATGACTACATCGATTTCTTTGTCCAGGACGACGGTACCATCAAGCATTACAACCCGCAGGAGTACAACCTCGATAACGTCAATGCGGGCAAGACCCTCTACAAGCTCTATGACCTGGTGGGCAAGCCCAAGTACCGTGCCGCCATGGACACCATCTACCGCCAGCTCGAGACCCAGCCGCGCACCAAAGAAGGCGTGTTTTGGCACAAGGCCGTCTATCCCAACCAGATCTGGCTCGATGGCATGTATATGGCCCAGCCGTTCTACATGCAGTACGAGCTGAGCTTCCACAACCGTCGTGCCTGCTCGGACAGCTTCCATATGTTCCAGGTCGTGCATGACCTGATGCGCAACCCCCTCAACGGTCTGTACTATCACGCTTACGACGCGAGCCGCAAACAGTTCTGGTGCGACCCGGTCACCGGCCTTTCGGCTAACTTCTGGCTGCGCGCCGAGGGCTGGTTTGCCATGGCACTCATCGATACCTGGGAGCTCATGCCGCCTTCGATGTCAGCCGAGAAGGACGAGATTCGCAAGATGTTCCACGACCTGATCGATGCCATGCTGCCGTATCAGGACGAGAAGACCGGCATGTGGCATCAGGTCATCAACCTGCCCAATATCGCCCCCAACTACCTGGAGGAGTCTGGTAGCGCGATTTTTGCCAATGCCATCATGAAGGGCGTGCGTCTAGGCGTGCTGGGCGAGCGTTACTACCAGTACGGCCGTCGCGCCTTCGACGGCATCTGCGAGACCTGTCTGTCCGAGTATGACGGGCAGCTGGCGCTCGACAACATCTGCCTGGTCGCGGGCTTGGGAAACACCGCGCACCGCGAGGGCACGTTTGATTACTACATGAGCGAGCCTATCGTCAAAAACGATGCGAAGGGCGTGGCGCCGCTGGTGCTTGCCTATATCGAGACCATGCATCACGACAAGCTGGCCGGTAAGCGCGATCCGCTCGCCCCCTCGGGCGTGTGCTCCATCGAGGACCCGTTTGGCGGATACACCCCGGGCATCAACGCTCATAAGGGATGTGAATAACGTGGGGGCTATTACTCCGGGCGTACGTTTGCACGACCTTCCGCGGGGGACCGTCGAGGAACGCATTCGCATGGCGGGAGAGCTGGGCTTTTCGTGCATTCAGCTGCCGAGCAAGGTGCTCTACGCATCGATGGGGATCGATCGAGGCGGCCTGACCCGCGAGCTTGCCGACCATTTGCGTGCGGTGCTCGACGAGGCGGGCGTTTCGGTCGCCGTGCTCGGCTGCTATAAGAATTTGGCGATGCCCGATCGCCAACAGCTCATGGATAACTTTGCCGAGTACGAGGCATGCTTGAACTTTGCCCAGATGCTCGGCGGATGCCCGGTTGGCACCGAGACCGGTCGCCCCAATGCGCAGAACCGCGTCGCGGACGACCGCATGACCGATGAGGCACTCGATACGTTTGCAGACGGGCTTGCACGCGTCTGCGATCGGGCCGAGGCCGTGGGTGGGCAAATACTGATCGAGCCCGGTTGGAACGAGACGGTTAATACGCCAGATCGCTGCCGTGAGGTGCTGGAGCGCGTCTCGAGCCCGTCGCTCGGCGTGATCTATGACCCAGTGTCGCTGCTGCACCCCAGTGTCGTTGACGAAGCGCAGGAAATCACAGCGCGCATGCTCTACTTATGCGGCAGCAAGATTCGCGTGCTGCACGCCAAGGATTTTGAGGTCGTCGACAACGAGGACAAAGCCGGTTGGTGCGACGGTACGGGTTCGCGCCTGGTGTGTCACGGCGTGGGCGAGACGGGGCGCTATGACTTTGAGCCCGTGGTGGCCTGGGCGGCTGCCGCCTGCCCTGGGATTCCCTGTGTGGTCGAGAACAGCGTGCCGTCGACGGCGGCTGACTGCCTAACGACACTCGAGCACATGTCCGCTCGCTGCGGGGCTCCGCATTGCGAGTTGTAGCATCGGCTTTTGCCGTGGCGGTCGATTAAATTTGCCTGACTGGGGCAGCGGTGAAGGATCTTTATCGTCGCCCCATTGGATTGAATCAAAAAGGGGAGTTGCGTGGCTATCCACATTGTCGAAGAGGCGAATCGTTGCCTAGGTTGCAAAAGGGCATTCTGTCAGCTTAAGGGCTGCCCGGTTCAGACGCCTATTCCTCAGGTCATCGACCTGTTCAAGCAGCGTCGTCTAGAAGAGGCGGGCGAGCTGCTGTTCCAGAACAATCCCATGAGCGCGGTCTGCTCCGTGGTGTGCAACCATTCGGGCCAGTGCGAGGGTGCTTGCATTCAGGGCCGCAAGGGCACACCCGTACATTTCTCGAGCATCGAGCACTACATCTCCACAGCGTATTTGGATCGTAAGGAGTGGACGCCCGCGCCGTCGTGCGGCAAACAGGTTGCTGTGGTCGGTTCCGGTCCTGCCGGTATTACCGTGGCCATTAAGATGGCCCAGATGGGCTGTGCCGTCACGGTATTTGAACAGCGCCCCGAGATCGGCGGTGTGCTGGAGTACGGTATCCCCGAGTTCCGTCTGCCCCGTGCGCTCGTGCAAAAGTACCGTCACGTGATGTGCTCGCTCGGCGTGCGCGTGCGCCCTTCGACCACCATCGGCGGCGCGTTGCACATCGATGACCTGCTGCGCGACGGCTACGATGCGGTCTTTGTTGGTACCGGTACCTGGCGAGCTCGAAAGTTGGGTATTCCCGGCGAGTCGCGCGGCAACGTGCTGTTTGGCATCGATTACCTGGTCGATCCTGCGAGCGTGGCAATCGGGCAGAACGTGGCGGTCATCGGTGCCGGCAATGTTGCCATGGATGTTGCCCGCACAGCCCTGCGCTCGGGCGCTCGCAAGGTCACCGTGTATGCCCGCTCGCGCCATATCTCGGCCATCGATGATGAGGTGGAGCTGACCGAGCTTGACGGTGCCGAGATTGTGTGCGGCAAGGCGATCTGTGCCATCGACGATAACGGTCCGGTCTTCGAGACGGCTATCTTCGACGAGGAGAATAACGTGGTGGGGTACGAGGAAGAGCTCGACCATGCGTCTGCCGACACAGTTGTTATTGCGGCTTCGCAGGTGCCCAAAGACAAGCTTGTGCTTACGACGGGTGGTCTGGAGACCGACCATCGCGGCCTGCTTTCGGTCGACGAGAACGGCATGACCACCGTGCCCGGCGTCTTTGCCGCCGGCGACGTGGTTAACGGCCCGCTGACGGTTGTTCACGCCGTAGCCGGCGCCAAGCTCGCCGTCGAAGGCATGACTACCTATCTGGGCCTCTAACTCCATCCCACCCATCAGTTGCGGTGAAATACGGACTGTTTTGGCTGTCAAAGGCCTTATCTACTCCGTATTCCACCGCAACTTTTTGTTGGGCGGGCTAGAGACGCTGCATGCGGTACCCGACACCCATGTGCGTCTGAATCATCTTGGGGTGAGAGGGGTCTGCCTCGATCTTCTTGCGCAGGGTGCGCATGAACACGCGCAGGCTCGCCAGATCGCTGTCCCAGCTCGTGCCCCATATCTCGCGGGTGATGAAGGTGTGGGTGAGCACCTTGTCGACGTTTTTCGCCAGAAGGACGAGCAATTTGTACTCGGTTGGGGTGAGCGAGAGCTCGCGTCCGTCTTTCGTAGCGTATCCCGCGGCGTAGTCGATATGCAGCGGACCGTTGTCGAACATGCTCGCTTCTGTCGACTCGCTCGACGCCATCGAGGAGCGCCTCAAATTCGCACGGACGCGCGCGAGCAACTCATCCACAGAAAAGGGCTTGGTGAGGTAGTCGTCTGCCCCTGCGTCAAGTGCTGCAATCTTGTCGGAATCTTCGGTGCGCGCCGAAATGACGATAATGGGGACTGCCGACCAACTTCGGATCTTCGTGATGACCTCGATACCGTCAATGTCGGGAAGGCCGAGGTCGAGCATGATGAGGCTGGGGCCGTGCGACACCGCATCCATGATGGCGGCCTGGCCGTTGCAAACCTTGCTCACGACATAGCCGTGAAGGTCAAGCGCGGTCGAAACGAGGTTTTGAACGGTCAGGTCATCTTCGACCAAGAGGACGCGTGGCTTAGCGGCATTATTCATGAATCTCGATCTCCTCGGCAGGCAGGGTAAAACGGAAGACGGCCCCATGGGGGTGGTTGTCGCGAACTTCGATGACGCCGCCATGCGCCTCCACGATGGAGCGGCAGAGCGACAGCCCAAGGCCGATGCTTCGACGCGAATCCACGGGCCGCGTATTGCTTGAGGTGAAGAAGCGCTCAAAGATATGAGGCTTGTCGCAGTCTGCTACACCCGGCCCATCGTCTGCGACGTCCACCACGATGAACTCACCCTCGCGACGTGCGCTGATGGTGACAGTCGAGTCCTCGGGCGTGTATTTGAAGGCGTTCATGATGAGATTCGTAAGCACCTGCATGATGAGATGGACGTCGATGCGTACCAGCAGGATGTCGTCAGTGTGCTCGATGGTGACGGCACGTCCATGCGATGCTTGGGCGACATGGCTGAGGGCGGCCTCGATGACCTCGTCGATGAGCTCGGATGTTAAGTTGAGGCGAATGGTGCCGTCCTCGACGCGTGTGATGGCGAGGAGGTTTTCCACGGTATCGATAAGCCAGAGGGAGTCGTCGTAGATGGCATCGGCAAGATCGCAGCGTTGTTCGAGGCTGAGCTTCTCGTCGCTCTTCCGAAGGATTGCCGCAGATCCGGATATAGCCGTGAGGGGTGTCCTCAAATCGTGGCCGATGGAGCGCAAAAGGTTGGCGCGCAGCTGCTCGTTTTTCGCCAAGACCGCAGCCTCTTCGCGCTCTTGCGCCGCCCGGTCGCTTTCGAGCGCCAAGGCGCATTCACCTACGATAGATAGGACGATCGAATGCTCGAAGGCTTCGATCTCGCGCCCCTCCAGGGCGATGCCGATGACACCGAATACCTTGTCGCCGGTGCGAACCGCGAGGTAGAGACAGCGCGCCTCAGGCAGGGTCCGCGTGCTTGCGCCCGCGCGCTTGTTGTTGGTGTAGGTCCAGGTTGCAACGGCGCGCTCGTAGTCGGTGAGCAGCGACGCGGGTCGGTTTTCGGTGCCAGCGGACTCATAGAGCGCCTTGCCGAGCGTGCCGTGTTCGGCGGGGTAGAAGACCACGTCGAGTTTTAGCAGTTTGACGAGTTGGTTCATGGCGACGCGGGCGCACTCCTCCGCGCTATGGGCTTGCTGCAAGAGCTGGTTCGTTTCGAGGAGTACGCGCGTTTTGAATGCGTTCTCGGCGGATGTACGGGCGTTGTCGGCGATGCGCGCAGTTAACTCGCCGGCGACCATAGCGGTGGCGAACATGATGCCGAACGTGACCAGATAGCTTCGGTCGTAGCTGGCGAGCGAAAACAGAGGCGTGACGAAGCAGAAGTTGTAAAGCACTACAGAGAGCACGCTCGATACGATCGTGCAGATACGCCCCGTCGTGGTGACGGCGGTCAGCAGGGCCGTGAAGATATAGAGGGATATGATGCTGGAATCGGCAAATCCCAGATGGCGGAAAGCCGTGCCGATCGCCGTGGCGGCAAGAGAGAGAGCCAGCGTGCGAAGCACGTTTCGGCTGCTGGGCGGCTGCAGGGCGAGCGCATGGCGGCGTCCTTTGGGTCGGGAGGGCGGAGTCGACTGTTCTGGAATGATGTAAATGTCGAGGTTCGGGGCGAATGTTATGAGCTGTTCTACGAGAGATTTGCGGCCGAAGAGGGCCTGACGGACGCTGCTGCGCTCGCCCGTGCGCCCCATGACGATCTTCGAAATACCCGACAGGCGCGCGAACTCGGAGATCTGAAACGCGATGTCGTCGCCATAGACGGTTTCCATATGTGCTCCGAGCTGCTCGGCTAGGGCGATATTGGCTGCAAGCTTGGCGCGCTCATCATCGCTCATGGCTTGCGTGCGCGGGCTCTCTACGAACAGGGCGACGAGCTCGCTGCGAAACGCTTTCGCCATGCGTGCGGCGGCACGGACGATGCGGGGATTGGTCGGCGCCGGGGAGACACAGACTAAGATACGCTCCCTGGTGTAGTAGTCACGGTTTCCCAGCACGCGTGCGGCGTCTGTGAGGTGACCGGTGCGATCGGCGCAGCGGCGCAGCGCGATTTCTCGGAGTGCGGTGAGGTTCTCGACGGTAAAAAAATGCTGTTGCGCTCGGTCGGCTTGTGCGGGACGGTAGACGAGGCCGGCGCGAAGGCGCTCAAGTAGGTCTTCGGGCTCTATGTCGACGAGCTCGACCTGGTCGGCATCATCGAAGATACGGTCGGGGATTCGTTCGCTCACGACAACGCCGGTGATGGATGCAACCATGTCGTTTAGGCTCTCGATATGCTGAACGTTCACGGTCGTATAGACGTCGATGCCCGCATGTAGAAGTTCCTCGACGTCTTGATAGCGTTTGTCGTGGCGAGACCCCGGCGCATTCGTATGGGCGAGCTCGTCGACAAGGATGAGCTGAGGGGCGCGTTCGATAGCCGCATCTAGATCGAACTCGCTGAGCGCAATGCCGTTGTGCTCGATGAGTTTACAGGGCACGTTCTCAAGCCCTTGTGCAAGATGGGCAGTTGCCGGACGTTCGTGCGGCTCGATGTATCCCGCGACGACGTCGACACCTCGCCGCTTGGCGGCGTGGGCGGCTTGAAGCATCGCATGGGTTTTGCCTGTGCCAGCAGCGTAGCCAAAGAAAATTTTGAGGTGTCCCCGGCTGGTTCGAGTGTCATCGGCGACCCCGTCTTTCTCAATTGCCTTGAGGATGAGGTCTGGATTGACGCGAGTGTCCGATGCGTCGCGCTGCATAGCGTAGCCTTTCTGAAGCGTTGTCCATGCGTGCATACGCGGTGAAGACACCACTGTATGCTCGCGAGGTCGAGTATAGGCGCACTGCAGCTGCAATAGTGCTTTCTACCTGCATCTTTACGGCATCTTAAGGACGTGAGCCCCGGCCCTCACGCCTCTTTAATCCCTAGAAGCGTTTACTGTCCCCAGACGCTTGCGAGGGCAGGCGTCCGAGACATCGGACCGCGTGTGAAAGGGGCGGTAAATGGACATCCTCATTCCCATCATCGGAGTCGTCTGCATTGGACTTCTTATCTATTACATCTACATTCTGATGAGGAGTGATTCGTAAACTATGGACGCTGCGATTCAGTGCATCTTGTACTTTGCCGTACTCGTCGTCCTGGCCGTTCCGCTCGGTCGGTTCATGGCCCATATCATGGATGGTGAGCATACGTTCCTGTCGCCTGTGATTGCTCCTGTGGAGCGTGGCGTCTATCGTCTGCTTCGCATCGACGCGGCAGAACAGATGGGGTGTAGGCGCTATCTGGCGAGCGTGCTGGTCTTTTCGGGGATCGGCCTCGTGACTCTTGTGGCACTCCAGGCGCTTCAGTCCTTCTTGCCAGGCAATCCCCAGCACCTGCCGGGTGTGTCATGGGACCTGTCGTTCAATACGGCTGCTTCCTTCATAACCAACACCAACTGGCAGTCCTACTCCGGTGAGACCACCCTGTCCTACCTTGTGCAGTTCATGGGTCTCACTGTGCAGAACTTCGTTTCCGCTGGCACCGGTATCGCGGTCATGTTCGCGCTGATCCGCGGCTTCCGTCAGGTCAAGGAGCAGGGTCTGGGTTCCTTCTGGGTCGACCTCACCCGCACCGTCCTGTATGTGCTCATCCCGCTGAACCTCGTGTTCGGCATCTGCCTGGCTGCCGGTGGCGTTATCTCCAATTTTCAGCCGGCTCAGAAGGCTGAGCTCGTAGAGCCCGTCGCTGTTCAGCCTAATGCAGACGGCGGCTGGAGCGTCATCGACGGCGCCCAGATTGAGGGCGACACGGTCAAGGTCGACGGCAAGGTTGTCGAGGGCGCGCGCGTGGTTACCGAGCAGTTCCTGCCCCAGGGTCCCGCGGCTCCTCAGGTCGCCATCAAGCAGTCCGGCACCAACGGCGGCGGCTTCTTCGGCGTGAACTCCGCCCATCCGTATGAGAACCCCAGTGCCTTCACCAACATCATCGAGATGACCAGCCTGCTGCTGATCCCGGCCGCCTGTTGCTTCGCCTTCGGTATCGGCGTCAAGAACACCAAGCAGGGCAAGGCCATCTTTGCCGCCATGTTCATCCTGCTGGTGATCTTCACCGGCATCATCGCCGTCAACGAGCATGCGGGCACCCCGCAGCTGGCCGATGGCGGAGCGGTCAATATCGAGATGACCGACGGCCAGGCCGGCGGCAACATGGAGGGCAAGGAGAGCCGTTTCGGTATCGCCTCCTCTTCTACCTGGTCCGCTTTCACGACGGCTGCTTCCAACGGCTCGGTTAACTCCATGCACGACTCCTACACCCCGCTGGGCGGTTTTGTCCAGATGCTCCAGATTGCTCTGGGCGAGGTCGTCTTCGGCGGCGTGGGCTGCGGCCTGTACGGCATGATCGGCTTTGCCATCCTCACAGTGTTCATCGCCGGCCTCATGGTCGGACGCACGCCTGAGTTCCTGGGCAAGAAGATCGAGCCGGGCGAGATGCGCTGGGCAGTTGTCCTGTGCTTGGCAACTCCGTTTGCCATTCTGGTGTGCTCGGCCATCGCCTGCATGGTGCCCGGTCTTGCCGACCAGCTCAACAATGGTGGCGCGCACGGCTTCTCCGAGGCGCTGTATGCCTTCACCTCATGCGGCGGCAACAACGGCTCGGCGTTTGCAGGCATGAACTGCAACATTCCCTGGATCAACGTCATGCTCGGCCTCGAGATGCTGTTCGCCCGCTTCATGCCTATCATCGGTACGCTGGCTATCGCCGGCTCGCTGGCCAAGAAGGGCAAGGTCGCCGAGAGCGCCGGTACCCTGTCTACCACTAACGGCATGTTCGTATTCCTGCTCGTGTTCATCGTTCTGCTGATCGGTGCCCTGAGCTTCTTCCCGGCCCTGGCGCTTGGCCCCGTTGCCGAGTTCTTCCAGATGATTGCGTAAAGGAGGGCGCAGATTTATGACTATGCAAAAAGACATGATGGGCCGCGCGGTCCGCGACTCGTTTGCCAAGCTGGATCCTCGCGTCCAGATTCAAAACCCGGTCATGTTTCTGGTGTGGCTTTCCGCCGTCATGACCTCCGTCCTGGCCGTCGCTTCCATTTTCGGTGTGCAGGACGCGGGTGTGCCCACCTACTATGTGGTCGCCATCGCGGTCATCCTGTGGCTTACCGACCTGTTCTCGAACTTCGCCGAGGCGCTTGCCGAGGGCCGCGGTAAAGCCCAGGCCGATTCCCTGCGTGCGGCCAAGAAGGATGTCGAGGCCCATCGCATCGAGTCCGTTGAGGACAAGGAGCACTTCACCGTCGTTCCCGGCACCGAGCTCACGCGCGGCGACCTGGTGATCGTACGCGCCGGCGAGCAGATTCCCGGCGACGGCGACGTCATCGAGGGCGCTGCTTCCGTTGACGAGTCCGCCATCACCGGCGAGTCCGCCCCCGTGGTCCGCGAGGCCGGCGGCGACCGCTCTGCCGTTACCGGCGGTACCACGGTGCTGTCCGACTGGATCATCGTCAAGATCTCCAGTGAGCCCGGCCAGAGCTTCCTGGACAAGATGATCGCGATGGTCGAGGGTGCCGCGCGCAAGAAGACCCCTAACGAGATCGCTCTGGAGATCTTTCTGGTGGCCCTCTCCATCGTCTTTATCCTGGTCACGCTGGCCCTGTATTGTTACTCTTGCTTCTCGGTCGGTCTTAACGACATGGACAACCCCACGGCCGTGACCACGCTCGTGGCGCTGCTCGTGTGCCTGGCTCCTACTACCATCGGCGCCCTTCTTTCCGCCATCGGCATCGCCGGCATGAGCCGTCTGAACGAGGCCAACGTGCTGGCCATGTCCGGCCGCGCCATCGAGGCCGCCGGCGACGTCGACATCCTCATGCTCGACAAGACCGGCACCATCACCCTGGGTAACCGCCAAGCCGCCGAGTTCATCCCGGTCGACGGCATCGATCCCGCGGAGCTGGCCGATGCCGCCCAGCTTTCCTCGCTGGCCGACGAGACCCCCGAAGGCCGTTCCATCGTCGTGCTCGCCAAGGAGCAGTTCGGTCTGCGCGGCCGCACACTCGAGGATAAGGGTATGGAGTTCATCCCCTTCACCGCGGCGACCCGCATGTCCGGTGTGAACTACGAGGGCAATGAGATCCGCAAGGGCGCTGCCGATTCCGTGCGCACCTATGTGGAGGCAGCCGGTGGCGTGTTCTCCCAGGAGTGCGACGAGGCCGTCGAGCGCATCGCCAAGGCCGGCGGCACCCCGCTGGTCGTGACCAAGAACTGCCGCGTGCTGGGCGTTGTGTACCTCAAGGACATCATCAAGTCCGGCGTTAAGGAGAAGTTCGCCGACCTGCGCAAGATGGGCATCAAGACCATCATGGTGACGGGCGACAACCCACTCACCGCCGCGGCAATCGCCGCCGAGGCCGGCGTTGATGACTTCCTGGCCGAGGCCACCCCTGAGGGCAAGCTCGAGAAGATCCGCGAGTTCCAGCGTGAGGGCCACCTGGTCGCCATGACCGGCGACGGCACCAACGACGCGCCTGCGCTGGCGCAGGCGGATGTCGCCGTGGCCATGAACACGGGCACCCAGGCTGCCAAGGAGGCCGGCAACATGGTCGACCTCGACTCCAGCCCCACCAAGCTCATCGAGGTCGTGCGTATCGGCAAGCAGCTGCTCATGACCCGCGGTTCGCTTACGACCTTCTCGGTCGCCAACGACATGGCGAAGTACTTCGCTATCATCCCGGCCCTGTTCTCGCCGATCTACCCGGGCCTTGGCGCACTCAACATCCTCGGTCTGGCAAGCCCGCTGTCCGCGGTTCTTTCGGCCATCATCTATAACGCGCTCGTTATCGTCGCGCTGATCCCGGCCGCGCTGAAGGGCGTTAAGTACCGCGAGGTACCGTCCGGACAGCTGCTGACCCACAACCTGCTCGTATGGGGTCTGGGCGGCATCGTTGCCCCGTTCGCATTTATCAAGCTCATCGACATGCTGCTCGCGTTCTGCGGCATTATGTAAGTGGAGGTTTGTATGTTCAAAGGTATCGCATCGCGCGCACTTGGCGTGTTCGCGCTGTTTACCATCGTCTGCGGCCTGGGGTACACGCTCGTGGTGACCGGCGTCGTGCAGCTTGCGTTTCCGTACCAGGCGAACGGATCGCTTATTACGGTCGACGGCAAGGTTGTGGGTTCCGAGCTCATCGGCCAGAACTTCGATGACGAAGCCCACATGTGGGGTCGTATCCAGAACGTGTCAATTGTCGAAGGCGAAGACGGCGAGCTCATGGCGTATGGTGCCCCGTCCAACCTGTCCCCGGCGAGTGAGGAGTATCGGCAGCTGATAGATGCGCGCGTGAAGAAGATCCGCGCCGCCAATCCCGATGCCGATATGGACGCTGTGCCCGTCGACCTGGTGACGTGTTCGGGGTCCGGCCTCGACCCGGAGATCTCTCCGGATGCCGCCGAGTACCAGGTCCCGCGCCTTGCCAAAGCCACGGGCAAAAGTGAGGACGAGGTGCACGACATCATCGCCGCGTGCACCAAGGGTCGTTTCCTCGGCGTGTTCGGCGAGCCCACGGTCAACGTGCTCAAGGTGAACCTTATGCTGGACGGCGTGCTGTAGGTGAAGGAGCGGCGGATGAGGGCATGACTGACTATCTGAGCCCTCAATTCCACCCCGCCCATCAGTTGCGGTGAAATACGGACTGTCTTGGCTGTCAAAGGCCTTATCTACTCCGTATTCCACCGCAACTTTTTGTGGGTCGATACGTAGGCAGGGGAGTGCGTGCGGTCGGGTACCGTGCGGTTTCTGGTACGATAGATAAGTCAGCAACTGCCGCCGAGCGGCTCAAATGAAAGGAACCCTGTATGGAGTCCTCCGCCTATCCGATGCTCTTTAGCCCAATCAAGGTCGGTACAACCGAGGTCAAGAACCGCGTCTTTATGCCGCCGGTATCTACCAACCTGGCCGATCATGGCTATGTGACCGATGACTTGGTCGATCATTACCGTGCCCGCGCCAAGGGCGGCGTGGGCCTCATCATCACCGAGGTCGTGACGGTCGAGCCCACCTATACCTATCTGCCGGGTGACATGTGCTGCTACGACGACACGTTTATCCCCGGCTGGGAAAAGCTCGCCGCGGCCGTCCACGAGTACGGCTGCAAGATTATGCCGCAGCTCTTCCACCCCGCCTACATGGCCTTTAACATTCCGGGCACGCCTCGCCTGATCGCTCCGTCCTTTGTGGGCCCGTCTTACGCCCGCGAGGCACCGCGCCCCATCACGGTCGACGAGATTCACGAGCTCACGCATCAGTTTGGCGACGCTGCCGTGCGTATGCAGAAGGCCGGTGTCGATGGCGTCGAGGTCCATGCGGCGCACGCCCACGGCATGCTCGGCGGTTTCTTGACCCCGCTCTATAACAAGCGTACCGATGAGTACGGCGGCTCGCTCGACGCCCGCATGCGCTTTTTGCTCGAGGTCATCGCCGAGATTCGCGAGCGCTGCGGCAAGGACTTTATCATCGACGTCCGCATCTCGGGCGATGAGTACACCGATGGCGGTCTGACCCTCAACGACATGATCTACGTCTCGCGTCGCCTGGAGAAGGCCGGCGTCGACATGATTCATGTGTCGGGCGGCACCACCATCAAGCGCGGTTCCGCGATTCCTGCCGCCGGCACGCAGCAGGCCTCGCACGCTGCCTGCTCGCGCGAGATCAAAAAGCACGTCAACATTCCTGTCGCCACCGTCGGCCGCATCAACGAGGCCTGGATCGCCGAGGAGCTGATCGAGGACGGCGCTGCTGACATCTGCATGATGGGCCGCGCCAATCTGTGCGATGCCGAGTTCTGCAATAAGGCCGCTGCCGGCAACGCCGACGATATTCGCCCCTGCATTGGCTGCCTGCGCTGCCTGAACGGCATTATGTTTGGCAAACGCATCTCCTGCACCGTTAATCCGGATGTGGAGCGCGACGAGGCTGGCTACGAGCCTGCCGCCGAGGCCAAGAACGTGCTCGTTGTGGGCGCTGGTCCTGCGGGCATGGAGGCGGCGTTCATTGCCGCCAAGCGCGGCCACAACGTGGTGCTCGTGGACAAGCAGGATGAGCCGGGCGGCGAGATGCGCATCGCAGCCGTTCCGCCGGCAAAGCAGGAGCTCACCCGCGTGATCAAGTATCAGTACCGTCGTCTGGCCGAGGCCGGCGTCACATGCGTCTTTGGCACCGAGCTTTCGGCCGAGGACATTCAGCGCGACTACGCAGGTTACGAGGTTGTCCTGGCTTATGGCGCCGAGCCCATCGCTCCGGCCTTCATGCAGGGCTTTAAGCAGGTTATGACAGCTGACGACCTGCTGGGTGGCAAGGCTTTCCCGGGTAAGAAGATTGTCATCGTCGGCGGCGGCACCGTCGGTTGCGAGACGGCTGACTATCTGGCCCCGCTGGTCAACGACCTGTCGCCGGCCAACCGCGATGTCACCGTCATCGAGATGACCAAGACGCTTGCCGCCAACGAGGGCGGTGCCGGTCGCGCGGTGCTCATCACGCGCATGCTCTCCAAGGGCGTCCACGTGCTGACCGAGGCCAAGGTGACCGAGATTACCGAGGACACCATCAGTTACGAAAAGGATGGCGAGGTCCACACTATCGCCGGTGCCGATACACTGGTGCTTGCCATGGGCTATCGTCCCAATACCAAGCTGGCCGACGACCTTGCCGCTGCCGGTGTTGCTGTCCACGTGCTGGGCGATGCCCAGAAGTGTGGCAACATCCGCGACGCCATCGGCGATGGCTACAAGGTTGCCTGCGAGCTCTAGTCAACCCCTTGGCGCATGTGGGGCCTATCCCCACGGCGTCAGTCGGTAGATAGCAAAAAGCGGCGGTCGTCCCGTACATGGGACGACCGCCGCTTGCGTTAGCAGCAATGAACCGTGCGGTTAGAGCCCCAGGATCTCCTTGACCTTGGCGATGATGGCCTCGTCGGTTGCGTTGGCAAAGAAGTACTCCTGGAAGTGCTCGCCGGCAAGTGCACCCTTCACCAGGTCCTGGTCGAGCTCGCCCAGGATGTCGACGAGCGGACGCATGGTCACAGCGCGCACGCCGTCGAGGATCTTCTTGTTACGCTGCTCGGGCTCAACGCGCTCGGCAGGATAGCCGTTGCCCGAACCAAAGCCAAAGAGCTTCTCGAAGGAGTACTCAAGGTTGAGCTCCTGGCCCCAGCCGTTCTTGAGGGCGAAGGGCATGGCGACGGCGTTGCCATCGTTGACCTGGGCAAAGGTGTAGGCATCGAGCGGGTCGGCAACATGGCCGCACAGCACGCCGGGGAAGGAGTTGCAGGCGAGCATGGCGCCCTCGCCGGTGCCACAGCCGGTCACGACGTAGTCGGCAGCGCCGGAGTTGAGCAGCACGGCGGCCAGGATGCCGTTCTGCACATAGGTGAGGGGCTTGGAGTCGGCATCGGCATACATGCCATAGTTAAAGACAGTGTGGCCCATGGGCTCGACAACTTTCTTAAGGGCAGCCTCAATCATAGGGTTCTTGGAGTTCTGAGAGTTCTCATTGATCAGAGCGATCTTCATTGCGAATTACCTTTCTATTTCTAACTTGCGGTGAAATACGGACTGTTTTGCCTGATAGAAGCAAAAACCAATCCTTATCTCACCGCAACTCAAATGAAAAACGAGTGGATGAAACCTGATATGGGCAGTTGCGGCTACGCTTATTGAGGCTGTTTTCCAATGTATGCGAGGATGCCGCCGTCGACGTAGAGGATGTGGCCGTTGACGAAGTTCGACGCGTCGGAAGCCAGGAACACGGCGGGGCCCTTCAGATCCTCGGGCGTGCCCCAACGGGCGGCCGGCGTCTTGGCAATGATGAACTGGTCAAACGGATGGCGGCTGCCGTCGGGCTGCGTCTCGCGCAGGGGTGCGGTTTGCGGCGTGGCGATGTAGCCGGGCCCAATGCCGTTGCACTGGATGTTGGCCTCGCCAAATTCGGAGCAGATGTTCTTGGTGAGCATCTTGAGTCCGCCCTTGGCGGCGGCATAGCCGGCGATGGTCTCGCGGCCCAGCTCGCTCATCATCGAGCAGATGTTGATGATCTTGCCGTGGCCCTTGGCGATCATGCCGGGCAGGCAGGCCTTGGACACGATAAACGGTGCGTTGAGGTCAATATCGACGACGCGGCGGAAGTCCTCGGCGCTCATGTCGAGCATCGGGGTACGCTGGATGACGCCAGCGTTGTTGACCAGGATATCGGGCGTGGCGCCAAAGTCGGCCTCAATCTTGGCGATGAGCTCGGCGACGACGGCCTCGTCGGTGACATCGGCAACATAGCCGTGAGCGTCAAAGCCCAGCTCGCGGTAGTGCTTCTCGGCCTCGGCGACCTTGTCGGCGTGACGGGCGTTAAAGGCGATTTTGGCGCCGGCCTCTCCGAGCGCCTCGGCAATGGCCATGCCAATGCCGTAGGTGGCGCCGGTCACGAGCGCGACCTTGCCATCCAGGCGGAAGCTGTCCATAAGATCAGACATAGCGATCCTTTCAAAAGAAACGTTCATCTATATAAGTCTTGCTTTTCATACAAGGTCAGTATAGGAGAAGAGGGGGAATTAAAAGACAGATTCTCCTAAAAACAGGTGAACGTTCACTTTTAAAAGGTAAACGGTGGTCTCGCCCTTGCCGTGCGGACGTCTATTTGCTCTGTTCCTGCGCTCCCTCTGCGATCATGTTGCGGTTGTACACCAGGTGCAGATACATCGCGTCGTGCGCGGCGGTGGGATTGCGCGAGGCGATGGCGTCGGCCACATCGCGGTGCGTGCGGATAGTTTCCTCGACGAGCTTTTTGCCGGTCACGTCGATAAAGAGGGGGACGGATGCCTTGAGCACGCCCGTCAGGCGGGGAACGACGAGGTTTCCGGAGCTCTCGGCAATGGCATTGTGGAACGCGGTGTCGGCGGCGGAGTAATCCTCACCGGCCTCGGCCAGGCGCTCGGATTCGTCGCAGAGCTTTTTGATACAGACGACCTGGTCGTTGGTTGCGTGCTCGGCTGCCATGCGTGCCATCTGCGGCTCGATCATAAAGCGCACCTCGAGTAGGTCGCGCGCCAGACGCTGCTTGTCGTCGATAAAGGTAAAGCCCAGCGGGTCGTCGGCAACGCCGGGGTTTGACGCCACATAGGTGCCCGAACCCTGCTTAATGCGCACGATATTGCGCGACTGCAGCAACTTCATGGCCTCGCGCACGGTGCTCCTGCCGGCGCCCAAGCGCTCGACCAGCACGGTTTCCTTAGGCAGGCGATCGCCTTGCTCAAGGTGTTCATCCAGAATCAATTGAATGATTTTCTCCGATATTTGCTCGGGGAGTCCCGATTCGGCGCGGGCCATAGCTATACCTCTCATTACAAAATTCATCTGAGCTATTTTAGCGCACCACGGATGCAATATTGGCCGCTGGATTTGAGTCGGGCGGCTTAGATATACCGTTCGCAGCGCAAATACGACCGTTTACCAAATACATCAGATGTATTTCGAACAAATTTCAAAATAAAACATCAGACCTTTCCAAAACACGCTATAGTCATCAGACGAATTCAAAAGGTCTGATGAATTGGAGGAAAGATGTCAGACCCAACGTTTATGGCCGACCCCACCAGGCTGGTCATCGCCGCTATCGTGGGCATCGCGCTGCTGCTTGCGCTCATCATTAAGTTCAAGCTGCATCCTGTGCTTTCGATGATGGTCTCGGCGCTCGCGATCGGCATCGGCGCCGGTATGCCGCTCGACCTGGTGGCGGACACTGTCACCAAGGGCGTGGGAACCACGCTGCAAAACATCGCCCTGCTCATTGGCCTCGGCTCGATGTTTGGCCAGATTCTTGAGGAGAGCGGCGGCGCCAAGAAGATCGCCCAGACCTTCATCGATACCTTTGGGCAGGGTCATTCCAGCTGGGCGCTGGGCATTACCGGTCTGGTTATCGGCACTACGGTGTTCTTTGAGGCCGGCGTGGTCGTTTTGATCCCACTTGCGTTTAGTGTGGCATCCCAGACCAAAAAGTCGACGCTCTACTACGGCATCGCGCTGCTCGCGGGACTGGCCGCTGGCTATGCGTTTGTGCCGCCTTCGGCCGGTTCGGTTTTGGTCGCCGGCACGCTCGGTGTCGACCTGGGCACCATGATTCTTGTCGGTATCCCTACCGCCTTCATCGCCATGGCGATCGCCGGCGTCATCTGGGGCCGCAACGTGGGCGGTCGCATCTTTACCGATGTTCCGGAGCACTTTACCTCTGCCGAGGGCGCGAGCGACGAAAAGGAGCTTCCCTCCTTTGGCATGGTGCTTGCCATCGTGCTCACGCCGCTTTGTCTGATTTTGCTGGGCACGCTGTCTTCTTATATCCCCATGCCCGCCGAGCTCGCCTCGATTCTCGCCTTCCTGGGCAAGCCGTTCGTCGCTTTGACGCTCGCCACGCTCGTCGCGATGTATCTGCTGGGCGCGCGCCGCGGCTACTCCGGCGCCGAGCTCAAGGCCTTGCTCGACCGCTCTCTTAAGCCCGTCGGTATGATCTTGCTGGTTATCGCCTGTGGCGGCGTCATTCGCTGGATGCTGCAGGACTGCGGCTTGGGGCAGGTTATCGGCCCTATGCTCGAGGCTTCACCGCTGCCTTTGGTGGTTGTTGCCTTTTTGATTGCCGTCATGGTGCGTGCCTCTGTCGGCAGCTCCATCGTCGCTATGACCATGGCATCGGGCATTATGGCCGCCATGCCCGCGGTTGCCGGAGCCTCAGTGCTCATGCGTGCCGCCATCTGTCTTGCTATCTGCGGCGGTGCCACGGCCCTCTCGCACGTCAACGATGCCGGTTTTTGGATGTGCTCCTCGTTCCTGGAGATTGACGAGAAGACCACCCTCAAGTCCTGGACCGTTATGGAGACGCTCATCGGCCTTTCGGGTCTTGCCTGCGCCCTGGTGATTTCGTTCTTCGCCTAGTTCGCGTAGCTAAGCATCTTTCGCCGAGTGCATCGCTCGGTACCCATTTTCACCTGATTCATTAACCAACGATTGGTACAACCGTTCAAACCAAAAGAGGAGAGCATTATGGACGAGAAGACCAAGGCACAGATTCAGCAGGAGGCAGCCGACTTGGTTGCCAAGCTGCAGCCGCGTTCCGGCAAGTTCCGCACCATCAGCCCCGAGATGGACCCGCTGCGTCTGGGGTCTGGCTGGACCATCGAGGATCTGGACAAGCCGCAGGTCATTATCGAGTCGACGTTTGGCGACTCGCACCCGGGTTCTGCCGGCCTGTTCGAGCTGGTCGAGGAGGTCCGTGCCGGCGTTGCCGAGGCTGGCGGTCACGGTGCCCGTTACTTCTGCACCGATATCTGCGACGGCGAGGCCCAGGGTCACGATGGCATCAACTACTCGCTGCCCAGCCGCGACATGATCGCCAACATGATCGAGATCCATGCCAAGGCCACCCCGTTCGACGCCGGCGTCTTTGTCGCCAGCTGCGATAAGGGCCTGCCTGCGAACCTCATGGCCATGGGCCGCATCAACATCCCCTCCATCGTCGTTACCGGCGGCGTCATGGATGCCGGTCCCGATCTGTTGACCCTGGAGCAGCTCGGCGCGATTTCTGCCCGCTACGAGCGCGGCGAGATCTCCCGCGAGGAGCTTGAGTTTGCCAAGCACAACGCATGCCCCAGCTGCGGCGCCTGCTCGTTTATGGGCACCGCGTCGACCATGCAGGTTACCGCCGAGGCCCTGGGCCTTATGCTCCCCGGCACTGCCCTGCTGCCCGCTACCAGCTCCGACCTGCGTGAGTTTGCGCGCGAGGCCGGCCGCCAGTCCGTGTGGCTCTCCGAGCACAACCTGTGCCCCCGCGACATCGTGACCAAGGAGTCCTTCGAGAACCTCATCATGGTCCACGGCGCCATCTCCGGTTCCACCAACTCGCTGCTGCACATCCCCGCGATCGCCCGCGAGTTTGGCATCGAGATGTCCGCCGACGACTTCGATCGCCTGCACCGTGGCGCCCACTACCTGCTCAACGTCCGTCCCGCAGGCGAGTGGCCGGCGCAGTTCTTCTACTATGCGGGTGGCGTGCCGCGCATCATGGAGGAGATCAAGTCGATGCTTCACCTCGATGTCATGACCGTCACCGGCAAGACCCTCGGCGAAAACCTCGAGGACCTTAAGAACAACGGCTACTACGAGAAGTGCGGCCGCTACTTGGAGAAGTGGAACCTCAAGCGCGAGGACATCATTCGCCCGTTTGACCAGGCCTTCGGCACCGACGGTTCCATCGCCATCCTCCACGGCAATCTTGCCCCCGAGGGCGCCGTCGTCAAGCACACCGTCGTTCCGCGTGAGATGTTCCAGGCTACGCTCAAGGCCCGTCCGTTCGACTGCGAGGAGGACGCCATTCACGCCGTCCTGACGCACGAGGTCAAGCCCGGCGACGCCGTCATCATTCGCTACGAGGGCCCCAAGGGCTCCGGCATGCCCGAGATGTTCTACACCACCGAGGCTATCGCCAGCGACCCCGAGCTGGGCGCGAGCATCGCCCTGATCACTGACGGCCGCTTCTCTGGCGCTTCCAAGGGCCCGGCTATCGGTCACGTTTCGCCCGAGGCTGCCGTGGGCGGCCCGATTGCCCTGATCGAGGAAGGCGACCTGATCCAGATCAATATTCCCGAGCGCTCGCTGTCCATCGTGGGCATCGCCGGCAAGGAGATGGAGCCGGCCGAGGTCGACGCCGTCCTGGCCGAGCGTCGCGCCGCCTGGAAGCCTAAGGCTAATCGTTACACCTCCGGCACGCTCAAGTTCTTTACCGAGCATGCAGTTTCCGCCATCCAGGGTGGCTACATGGAGTAGCGCCCGGGCGCATCAAATTTCTCCTCTCATAGATGCGCGGCACAAAGAGCTCCGAGTTCACACGAGCTCGGGGCCTTTTTCGTCTGGATTGGGGTCGCATGGCCGGACGAAAACAATTTGCGTCTGGTAATAAGCGTACGAAAGCGCAATTTACGTCTTAATTCCGTACGCAAATCAAGACGAAAATCGTTTACGTCTGCTTTAATCCGTACGAAAACGGTTTTCGTCTTGCAGGGCAGTTGCCGTTTCTACAGTTCAACTTCCAGTTCGGCTTTGTGCTCGTAGAGGTAGTCGCGCATGTAGGGGATGGCAAATGAGACCTTGCCGTACGAGGGAGCCTCGATAATCGATTCTCTTAACAGGCGGCTGCGGACGGAACTCACCTGTTGAGGCGTTTTGTTTAGGGCATCGGCAACCATGCTGGTCGAGCTCGTCTGCCCCAAAGACGCCATGCTCAGCAGATAAGCGATGCACGTGGGCGGAATGCGCTGCAGCGCGGGCTCAATCACCATGGCGCAGAAGCGTTCGCGTGCCGTTGCAATGCCGCGCTCGGCTTCTTCTTCTCCAATAATCGCTGTATGTGCGCGTCTCGCCAACTGCCATGCGTAGTATCCAACGAGTTGGATCATGAAAGGATAGCCTTGCGTTGCCTCGGCAAGTTGGCCGGCAATACCTGGCTGCAACTCCATGCCAGACGCTTCAATGGTTTCCTCGAGGGAATACAACACTTCGGTTACTGCTACAGCCTTCAGGTCAAAGGGGAGGGCGCGGCGCAAAAACGCAAGTGTCTTTCCGTTGATGATGCTTTCAATCATCGAAGGCAGACCCGCAAAAACAAAGGCGATATCAAGGTCTTCGCCGATAACCTGCTGAATCGCAATGGAGAGCGTTCGGACCTCATCGAGCTCTGCGTCCTGAACCTCGTCGAGAGTGATGAGCAGGCCGTTTCCATTCTTGGATATTGTCTGTCTCAAAGCGTCGCGTAGCGATGGGCCGATTCGCTCAATGTCTATGCTGCCGATGGATATGCCAGCTACGGTGGGCTCAAATCTGGCGTGTTTGGCCTGGAATTTGGGCTGCAGCTGTTCGAGAATGCGCTGGCAAAGTCCCTCGGTTGCGACCTCTTTTATGACCGTCCAGCCACGGCTTTGCGCCAAACGTGAGCACTCGTCAAGGAGGACCGTCTTGCCCGTTCCACGGACGCCGGCTATGCGCATTAGGCGCCCCGGGGCACCAGGCCCGTTGACGAGGCCTTCATTGAATTCTTCGAGCACATCTTCGCGGCCGATAATCGTGGGAGGTGTTTTACCTGCTGTGGGCTTAAAAGGGTTTGTTTGCATGTGAGCCACCTTTGCTCAAGATATAGCAAGATATAGCAAAGTATAGTGAGATATAGCAAAGTATAGTGAGATATAGCAACGTATAGCGCTGTTCGCGGGTTTTTACGGTGGTGCTATTTTCCGAATGCCGCGCGGATAAAGCGCTGGGCGAACAGCTTGTTGGCGACGTTGATGACATGGCCCAGGAACAGTGCCGAGATGGCGGCCGTGACGCCAAAGCCGCCCAGGTTGTACATAAAGATCAGCGACAACGCGAGCGAGGCGGCGACATGTGAGCAGTCAAACACGACTTTTACGTCACCAAAGCGGCGTTTAAGCTTTTCGGCAATGACTTGCACCAAGCCGTCGGGCGCGTTGGGGACAACGCCCATGTTGACGACGAGACTTACGCCAAATGCGGTGACAGCGAGGGAGAGCAGCATGGTCGCAATCTGTGTGGGGAGTGCCGTGGGATGCAGTGGGTTGACCGCCATGAAGAGGTCGGTCAAGCCGCCAATCAGCGTTGAGAAGAACAACTCGAGCAGGATGCGCGGCTGGAACTCGCTTCGCAAGATGGCTAATTGCGCCACGATGTAGGCGACGTAGGTTGCGGTGATCCAAAAGCCGAGCGTCTTGCCAGTGAGCATGGATAGGGTTGTGGCAAAGCACGTGAGCGCGGCGACGCCCAGGCCGGATGCCGTCTGGAGACTCATACCGAGTGCCAGTACTGCAACGCCCACAAGATACATCAGCATTCTGATGACGGTATGGCACCAGTCGATGTTCTCGCCATGCATGATGATGAGCGGTCGCATGTTGCTACCCGTCCTTTCGGTTGTGTGAAAAAGCTGACCCGGGCCGGCAAAAGAGGGTTATCGGAGGCACTGCTGCAAAAGCAGAAAAGCCGGCCCCACGGTCAGTCGTCTAGGAAGTGTCTCGCTGTGCCGGAATGGGACTAAAGGTCCAACGAGACGGGAAGAAAGCAAATGGCATTGCGTGGGCGATAAGATGCCAAGATGGTAGGGTGTGTCTTAGCATCCTATTGCCCACGCTCAACGAAATCGGTTTCGTTTGAGCCTAAGTATACGCACGGGATTTTATTTGCGAAGAGAAAAACAATAAAAAGGTGAACGTTCACCTAATCGCAACAACTCGTTGGCTGTAGTTGCGGTGGAATAGTTCCTGTTTTTGCTGCTGAAGGCCTTGAACAGGAACTATTCCACCGCAACTTATGAGGGGGCGGGGGATGCGATAGTATTGCATGGTGGTATTCGACTAACCGAGGACTTATCCGAGGGCTTTATGGAACAGCACCAGCATTATCAGAGCCTGCAAGACCAGGCGTACAACGCATTGCGCTCCAAGATCATCTATGCCGAGCTCAGGCCCGGCACGCGTCTTTCGGCGATTGGTCTGGAAAAGGAGACGGGAATCGGGCGCACGCCCATTCGCGAATCCTTTGTGCGCCTGCGTGAGCAGGAGCTGGTGGAAACGCGCCCCAAAAGCGGCACCTACGTCTCTAAGATCAGCATGGAACGCGCCGAAAACGCCTGCTTTTTGCGCGAGAAGCTCGAGAGAAGCGTGCTAATTAAATGCTGTTCGGCCGCCTCGCCCGAGCAAAAGCAGCGGCTTGAGCAGATTCTTACCGAGTCCGAGTCGCTCGACCATGGCGAAACGCGCCGTTTCTTTGACCTGGATAACCTGTTCCATGAGACATGTTTTGAGATTGCCGGTCGTCACATGTTGTGGGATTGGATGAAGAGCATCAACACGCATTTTGAGCGATATAACTGGTTGCGTATGGTGTCGCAGGATTTGGATTGGGAGCCGATTCGTCGGCAGCATCGCCGGATTCTCGAGGCCATTAAGAGGGGCGATACCGACGCGGCGAGCTATCTGGCAGAGACACACCTGCACCTGATGCCCGAAGAGCAAGGTCCGGTTATCGCCTTGCATCCCGACTATTTTGAGCTGTCCAAAGACTCGTTCATCTAATCAATCCCCATATAAGTTGCGGTGAAATAGGGACTGTTTTGTGACCTAGGTGGCGCAAACAGTCCCTATTTCACCGCAACTGCGTTGGGGTGTGACCGGGGCACAAAGATGCGGTGCCGCTTGGAGGAAAAGACCGGAAGCAAAGGTCCATTCCTCCAGACGGTGCCGCAGCTGTTTTGATGGCTCGGCTTTTACCGAAGTGGCTCAGTTGAGCGCGACTGCCAGCCGATTATACAAAGCGGCTCGGGGGCGTGTCGCTTCCGTCACGTTCTATCAGCATACAAGACGGTTTTGGTTCTTGTTCGTGACGGAAACGGCGCGCTTCCGAGCCGCTTTAAAAGAAAGGGGGCGAGGTCTAGGGCACGCCCCCTTTCACGATAGAGAGCTAAACCTAGCCGCGGACCTTCTTGACGACGTCCATGGCCTCGCGGGCGATCTGCTCGACCTTGGAGAAGTCGCCGTCGGCAAACAGGGCCGGCTTGACCATCCAGGTGCCACCGCAGGCGATGATGGCGGAGGAGCTCAGGTACTCCTCGACGTTGGCGGTGCTCACGCCGCCGGTAGGCATAAAGCGGTGACCGACAAACGGAGCGGCGAGGGCCTTGATGGTGTTCAGGCCGCCATACTGGGACGCGGGGAAGAACTTGGTGACCTTGAGGCCCAGGTTCTCGGCTGCGGTGACCTCGGAGGGGGTCACGGTGCCGGGAAGGACGGGCAGCTCGATGTCGATGCAATGCTTCACGACGTCCTCGTTGTAACCCGGGGAGACGATGAACTTGGCACCGGCTGCGCGGGCCTGCTCAACCTGCTCGACGGTCAGGACAGTGCCGGCGCCAACGCACATCTCGGGCTCGGCCTCGGCCATAGCGGCGATGCACTCGGCGGCGCAGGCGGTGCGGAAGGTGACCTCGGCGGACTTCATGCCAGCTGCCATAAGGGCGTGGGCGAGCGGAGCGGCGTCCTCGACCTTGTCGAGCACGACGACCGGCACGATGCCCAGGGACTCAAGCGTGGTGTAGAACTGATCGAACATAATGTTCCTTTCGATGTATGGCGCGCATGGGCGCGTGATTGCCAAATATGCTGGTCAGGAGCCGATTTTGGATTGGTTATCGGAGGCACTGCTTGGGGTTCAAGCAATTCCAAAACCAGCTGCTCGACCAGTCATGTAGGGAATGCCAGGCAAAACCGGAATGGGACTGGTGGTTTTGTCCGGCCGGAGGAATCGGGGAGCGGGCCGCAGGGGTATGGGATTGGAAAGCTGCGGCCCGCGGAATGGAGACGGACTAGCGCGCGACGCGGGTGCCACCGTCGGCGGCGGATGCCACGGCTGCGATCTCGTCTGCGGTCACCAAGTTGGAATCGCCCTTGATGGTGAGCTTGAGGATCGAGGCTGCAATCGCGTAGTTGACGGCGTCCTGCGGGTCAAAGTCGTTGATGAGGGCATGGACGAAGCCGGCGTTGAAAGCGTCGCCGGCGGCAACGCCCTCGAGCACGTGCACATCGTGAGCAGGGGAGAACCAGTACTCGCCGCTCTCGGCGTCAAAGAGCATGCCCATCCAGATGGAGCGCTCGACGCAAGAGATGTTGCGGACGACCGAGGCGACCTTTTTGCAGCCGTACTCGGCGCAGATCTGACGGGCCATCTCGACGTAGGTGTCGCGCTCCTCGATGCCATGGGCAAGGGAACCAGAGACGCAGGTCATGCCGAGGCCGGCGGGCGCATCCTCGTCGTTGGCGATGCAGATGTCGACGAGCGGCAGGAGTTCCTTCATGGTGGCCTGCGACTTCTCGGGCGACCACATCTTGCCGCGATAGTTCACGTCGCACACGGTGGTGATGCCCTTGGCGCGGCAGGCGGCGAGTGCCTCCTTGCAGGCGGCGGCCATCTCATCGGAGACGGCGGGGGTCACGCCGGAGAAATAGAAGACATCGATGCCCTTGAGGATCTCGTCCCAGTCAAAGACGTCGCGTTTGGCCATGTTGATGGCAGAGAACTTGCGGTCGTAGACGCAGCCGTTGCCGCGCTGCGAGGCGCCGACCTCAAACACATAGGAGCCAAGACGGTCGCCCTGACGCACGACGCGCGTTGTGTCGACGCCGTAGGCCTTCAGCGAGCGCAGCGCGCACTCGCCTAGGCGGTTGGCCGGGACAACGGATACGTAAGCGGCCTTGTCGCCTTGGTAGGCCAGGGAAAGAGCGGTGTTGGCCTCGGCGCCACCGTAGCGGACGTCAAACTCGGTTGCCTGCTCAATGCGCAGATGATCTTTGGGCGAGAGCCTCATCATGATTTCGCCGAAGGTAAGAACCGTTTTACCCATGGTCGCGCAGCTCCTTCTTGCTCGTGCGTACACCTTTGATATGGCGTTGGCGCGGAGGTGCCAAGACGGTAGGGTACATCTTTGCACCTCCGCGCCAACGCTTGCCGAAATCGGTTTACGAAATCGGTTTCGTTTCGAGTTGTAGTATACTCACTTACAGCGTTTTGCAAGCGAGATTTTTAAAAAAATGCCTAAAATGGCTCAGACTGCTGACAATTGGGAAACGGGGTGCGCCATGGCGCAGATGAGAATCAAGGACATTGCCGCCGAGGCGGGCGTGAGCCCGGCCACGGTCTCGCGCTATCTCAACAACCGCCCCGGGCAGATGACCGAGGAGACCCGCGCCCGCATCGCCGAGGTCATCGAGCGCACCGGCTATCGCCCACGTGCTGCCGCGCGCAATCTGCGCAGCTCGCGTACCAACCTCATCGGTGTGATCCTGGCCGACATCGCCAACCCGTTCTCGAGCGCCATGCTCGAGGGCCTTTCCGCCAGCGCCGCCGCGCGCGGCTGCTCGCTCATGACGGCCATTAGCGGCAACGACCCCGCTAAGGAGGCCGAGTCGCTCGCCAGACTTATCGATGCTGACGTGGACGGCCTGGTCGTCAACACCTGCGGAGGCAATGACGAGGCGATCGCCGCGGCCGCGGGGCGCCTGCCCGTTGTGCTGCTCGACCGCGACGTTGCCGACGGCGGTGTCGATCTGGTGACATCTAACAACCGTGAGCTGGTCGCCGGCCTGGTAGACGCCTTGACCGCCGCTGGCAGCGAGCGCCTGTGCCTGCTCACCGAGGCAAGCGACGACAGCCCCGTGCGTCGCAAGCGCGCCGAGGCCTTTACCGACGAACTTTTGCACCGCGGCCTTGCCGGCGAGGTCGTCACCCTGGCCGACGGGGGCGCCACGGGCGTCGGCCGCCTGGACGAGACCATCCGCGGCTATGCAGGTAAAAAGCTCGGCCTCATTGCCGTCAACGGCCTGGTCTTCCTGCGTCTGACCGAGGCGCTGGCGCAGCTTGGTCCCTCGCTGCCGGCGGGGCTCAAGATCGCGACGTTTGACGACTACCCCTGGAACCATGTGCTCTTTGGTGGCGTGACCACGGCCGCGCAGGACACCCTCACCATTGCCGAGCGCGTAGTCGAGCGCCTTTCCGAGCGCATCGACGTTGTTACCACTACTGTGGGCGAGGCCGCAAAGCTGGCGCCCAAACGCATCGAGATTCCCGGCCACATCGAACATCGCGCATCAACTTCGCGCTAGTCTGTGTGATAATATATAGACAATGTCATACAGGAGGTATCCATGGCTGCGTCTGTGCTGAGTGTGCGAGTGGACTCGTCAATTAAAGACTCATTTGCCGAACTGTGCGAAGAGCTTGGCATGACTTCGTCTGTTGCGGTCAATATGTTTATGAGGCAGATGCTGCGCGAGCGCTCTCTGCCGTTTGTTCCCTCGCTTGGAAAAGCTGTGGCAGACGAAGGCGTTGCTAACAATGGTTTGGATATTGCTCGGATCGAGTCCGCCGTCCGCGAGGCAGCCAGCACGATTCCCGCCATCAAAACCGTGATTCTATTTGGTTCGTATGCCCGTGGCGAGGCGCATGCCGATAGTGATATTGACTTGCGCCTCGAAGTCGATCGCGAGCGGGGCTTTGGTCTTTTCGCGTTATCGGCGTTTGGCGAGGCGGTGCGCAAAGAAACCGGGAAGCAGGTTGACCTCGTCTCGAGTGACTATCTTGATGATGATCTTGCCGCGGTAATCGAGCGCGAAGGAGTGACCCTTTATGATCGCGCGTAAGTCAGACGGCCTCCGCGCTCAAGAGGTTTTGGAAGCCATCTCCGAAACGAACGAGCGCATCAAGGCTTTTGATATCACCGAGGACCAGTTTCTGCATGCGAATGACGTGCGGACGAGGGCGTTGGCGGACTCCCTTTTGATGTGTGCGCTTAGGGTGACGGAAGAAGCGGGCAAGTTGTCGGAACGCTCGCAGCGGCTTCATCCCGAAATTGAGTGGCGTGGAATTATTGGCATGAGAAATTATCTTGCGCATGATTACGGCAATGTCGACCGCTCGGTTGTTTGGGATGCGGTGACGATGGAGTTCCCTACGCTGGAACGAGCCTGTAGACAAATTGTCTCCGAATCTGAACGCTAGCCGCTCGTTCGCAACGGCCTGTTCGCGCACGTTTTTTGAGCGCTTGATACGCTTTAACCCTGCGGAAACATTTTTCTGCGATAGTATCTGCGATATAGACCAGTCGAAACCCGCCCGAAAGAAAGGGGAGCGACATGAACCAGCAGAACATCGATTACGTACTCCGCTCCGTAGAGCAGCGTGACATCCGCTTTGTGCGTCTGTGGTTTGTCGACATTCTCGGCCGCCTCAAGAACTTTGCCATTAGCCCCGAGGACCTCGAGGTCGCTTTTGAGGAGGGTATTGGCTTTGACGGCTCCGCCATCGAGGGCTTTGCCACGCCCGAGGAAGCCGACATGCTGGCGTTTCCCGATGCTTCGACCTTCCAGATTCTGCCGTGGCGCCCGAGCCATAACGGCGTCGCCCGCGTGTTCTGCGACGTGTGCACTCCCGATCGCAAGCCGTTTGCCGGCGACCCGCGCGATGCCCTGCGCCGCATGTTCTACAGGGCCGAGAAGGCCGGCTATCTGCTCAACGTGGGCGCCGAGCTGGAGTACTACTATTTTCCCGACGAGCACACGCCCGAGCCGCTCGACAACGTGGGCTACTTCGATCTTTCGGTGAGCGATGCCGCTCGCGACCTGCGCCGCAACACGGTCCTCACGCTCGAGAAGATGTCCGTGCCCGTGGAGTACACCTTCCACGCCGCCGGCCGCTCGCAGCATGGCATGAGCCTGCGCCACGCCGAGGCCCTGAGCATGTCCGACGCCATCACCACGGCCAAGCTCATCATTAAGCAGCAGGCTTACGAGAGCGGGTGCCACGCCTCCTTTATGCCCAAGCCGTTGGCGGGCGAGGACGGCAGCGCTATGTTCCTGTGCCAGTCGCTATTCGACCACGACGGCAACAACGTCTTTTGGGGCGAGGACGACGAGAAGTACCACCTCTCCGATATCGCCAAGCACTACATGGCCGGCATCCTGGCGCACGCGCGCGAGATCAGCGCCATCACCAACCCCACGGTCAACTCGTACAAGCGCATTACCACGGGCGGCGACTCCGTGCCGCAGTACGCCACGTGGGGCCTGCGCAACCGCGCGAGTATGGTCCGCATTCCGGTCTACAAGCCCGGCAAGCAGCTGTCCACGCGCATCGAGCTGCGCAGTCCCGATCCCATGGCCAACCCGTACCTGGTCAACGCCGTCACGCTGGCGGCTGGTCTGGACGGCATCGAGCGCAAGCTGGAGCTCCCGCCCGAGGCCACGGCCGAGACGCTCAAGCTCACCGACCGTCAGATGGTCGAGGCCGGCTATACGCCACTGCCGCGCTCGCTCAAAGAGGCGCTCGACGTGTTTGAGGACTCGCAGTTTATGAAGGATGCCCTCGGCGAGCACATCCACAGCTTCTTCCTCAAAAAGAAGCGCGACGAATGGCATAAGTTTGAGTCCACGATCACCGAGTGGGAGATCAAGCACTACCTGGCGAACTCCTAATCGCGCTGGCTTGTTCCAGTACGATTGAGCTCATTTCCTTGGAGGCCGATATGTCCGAAAAGAGTGCCCTGTTCATGGCGCGCACGACGCGCTTCCACGAGTTTGCCCGCAGCTTGACGACCACCCTGGGTGTCGAGGTGAGCCTGGCTACCCCCGATTCGCCGACTGCGGCGCACGACTTTGACCTGCTGATCCTCGATTCCGACGGCATCCGCAGCGACCGCATCGATCAGATTGCCAAGTGGCTTGACGATCGCGGCGGCGTCCCCATGTTGGTGATCGTCGACGACGAGGCGCTCGGCACCCTGCGCCTGCCGAATCACGCGCATGCCGACTTTGTATGCCCCACGGCGACGCCCAACGAACTCAAGGCTCGCGCACAGCGCCTGATGGGCGAGGAGGAGACCGTCGCCGCCGACGATGTGCTCAACATCGATAACCTCGAGATTAACCTTGCCACCTACCAGGTGACGCTCGACGATGAGCCCATCGACCTGACGCTGATGGAGTACTCGCTGCTGAGCTTTTTGGCGACGCATCCCAACCGTGCCTACAGCCGCGAGGTGCTGCTGCACCGCGTGTGGGGTTTTGAGTACTGCGGCGGCACCCGTACCGTCGACGTGCACATCCGACGCATCCGCTCCAAGGTGGGCCCGCAGATTGCGGCACACATCACCACCGTCCGCGGCGTGGGCTATCTGTTTAAGGACTAGCTTTTCACCACAAAGGGGACAGGCACCTTTGTGGTGGTTTTGCCGCATGCGTGGGTTGCTTTCGGGTCCGCAACAGAACTTAAGCCTTCCTAAAAGATTGCGTTCTCATACACGTGCACCCGCATATTGGGGTACAACTCAACGTGAACAATGATGGCCCGCCACATGTTTGGCGGGCCTTTGGTTATTTGACGAAAGGATCGCAGCTATGAGCGAGAACGATTCTCAGCGTCCCCAGGACGCGGGCAACGCCGGCGAGACCCAGCAGCAGCCGCGCGTGCAGGTGGAGTCGACGCCTGCCGACGGCAACAACATTCCCTACGTGCAAGCCTACGACACGCAGACCGGCAAGCCGCTGGGCGGCCAACAGGTCGTGAACAAGCACACGGTGGTCAAGACCAAGACCAAAAAGCTGCCGATCTTTATTACGGCGCTTGCCGGCTGTGCCTGTGGCGCTCTGCTGGTCATCGCGCTCATTATGAGCGGCACGCTCGATATCGGCGGCGGCAGGAACGCCGTGACGGCGGGTGCTTCGGGTTCATCGGCGCAAAAGATCACCATCGACTCCGAGGATACCACGCTGGCCGAGGCCGTCTCTGCCAAGGCGTTGCCCTCCGTCGTTTCCATCACCGCTACTTCGAGCGGTAGCCAGAATGGCTCGCTTTCGCAGTCTGCCGACGAGTCGGACAGCTCGGGCAGCGTCGGCTCGGGCGTGGTGCTCGATACCGAGGGCCACATCCTCACCAACAACCACGTGGTCGATGGTTACGACCAGTACGTGGTGACCATGGACGACGGAACCACGTACGAGGCCGAGTTCGTGGGCAACGATGCTTCGAGCGACCTGGCTGTCATCAAGCTCAAGGATGCTGACGCCTCCAAGCTCACGCCGATTGAGATTGGTGATTCCTCCAAGCTCAACGTGGGCGAGTGGGTCATGGCAATCGGCTCGCCGTTCGGCAACGAGCAGTCTGTCTCTACGGGCATTGTGTCGGCGCTGTATCGCTCCACGGCCATGAGCTCTACCAACGGTAACACCATCTATGCCAACATGATCCAGACCGATGCCGCCATCAACCCGGGCAACTCCGGCGGCGCGCTCGTCAACGACAATGGTGAGCTGGTGGGCATTAATTCGCTTATCGAGAGCTATTCGGGCTCCAGCTCGGGCGTGGGCTTTGCCATTCCGGTTAACTACGCCAAGAACATTGCCGACCAGATCATCGACGGTAAGACGCCGGTGCACCCGTACCTGGGCGCCACGCTTTCGAGCGTCAACGCGCTCAACGCCCGCACCAACAAGCTGAGCACCGATAGCGGCGCGTATGTGGCGAGCGTCGTTGAGGATGGCCCTGCTGCCAAGGCCGGCATCCAGGAGGGCGATGTCATTACCAAGCTGGGCGACGACGAGATTACGAGTGCCGATGGCCTGATCATCGCCCTGCGCAGCCACGAGGTGGGCGAGAAGGTCGAGATCACGCTCATGCGCGGCAAGGAAGAGAAGAAGGTCACCGTCGAGCTGGGCTCCGATGAGGAGCTGCAGAACCAGCAGCAGGATGACAGCGCGACCGACACCGGCAACGGCGGTATTACCGACGAGCAGCTGCGCCAGTATCTGGAGGAGCTGTTGGGCCAGCAGGGCCAGGGTCAAGGCTACGGTCAGGGCTACTAGCGAGCCGTATCGCGTATATCGAGGCCAGAGGGGGGCTGTCCCATCAACGTGGGGCAGTCCCCTCTTTTCTTATTGATCCGTTGGGGACGGAGGAAAATGGATCATTTAGAGTTGATAAGGGCATGGTTTAATCGCGCAATCCATCCCGGTTCGTCGACTGCCGATTCGATGCGGTTCGAAAGGGTTATTCGGCGCCATGGTGACCGGTGGTACTCTAGTATCCGTTTGAAATCGAGCGAAGGAGTGCCGCTATGGAGCAATCGAGCCTGTTTGGTGACGGCGTGGACATCGATACCGAAACGCCCACGACCGCGGAAGCCACCGCACCGACCGACGCCCGTGCCCAGGCGGCAGCGCGTGCGGCCGAGCTGCGCCATGAGCTCGATTACCACGCCTATCGCTACTATATGCTCGATGCGCCTGAGATCACGGACGCCGCCTTTGACAAAATGCTCGTTGAGCTGCAAGAAATCGAGGCGACCTACCCCGACCTGGTGACGCCCGACAGCTATACCCAGCGCGTTGGCGGCTACGTAAGCGAGCAGTTTACGCCAGTCACGCACATGGCGCGCATGTATTCCATGGACGATGCCATGGACCTGGACGAGCTCGACGCATGGCTCCAGCGCACCGAGGATGCGCTCGGTGCCGGCAGCGTCACCTATACCTGCGAGCTTAAGATCGACGGTCTGGGCGTGGCACTTACCTACCAAAACGGCACCTTTGTGCGCGCCGCCACGCGCGGCGATGGTACCACGGGCGAGGACGTGTCGCTCAACGTTCGTACCATCAAGGACGTGCCCATGCACCTGTCCGAGCCGGCGCTCGCTCACATGGGCGCCGACCGCGAGCGCACCATCGAGGTGCGCGGCGAGGTCTATATGCCCAAAGGCAGCTTTGTACGTCTGAATGAAGAGGCCGATGCCGAGGGCCGCGACCCCTTCGCCAACCCGCGCAACGCCGCTGCTGGCAGCCTGCGTCAGAAGGATCCCAAGGTTACGGCGCGGCGCGATCTGGCCACCTTTATCTATGCCATCGCCGATACCGATCCACTGCACGTCCACAGCCAGCGCGAGTTCCTCGATTGGCTGCGTAGCGCCGGCTTTAGCGTCAACCCCAACGTGGCTCGCTGTGCCACGCCGGCCGAGGTCCACGAGTTCTGCGCCCAGGCGCTCGAGCATCGCGGTGACCTGGACTACGACATCGACGGCGTGGTCGTAAAGGTCGACAGCTTTCAGCAGCAGCTCGACCTGGGCTTTACCGCCCGCGCACCGCGCTGGGCCATTGCCTTTAAGTTTCCGCCCGAGGAAAAGCAGACCGTCCTGCGCGAGATTCGCATCCAGGTGGGTCGCACCGGCGTGCTCACGCCGGTCGCTGAGTTCGATCCGGTGACGGTTGCCGGCTCCACCATCGCGCGCGCCACGCTGCACAACATCGACGAGATCCGTCGCAAAAACGTGCGCGAGGGCGATACTATTATCGTGCACAAGGCGGGCGACGTAATCCCCGAGGTCGTGGGCCCGGTGCTCGACAAGCGCCCGGCTGATTCGGTCGACTGGCAGATGCCCGAGGTCTGCCCCGTGTGCGGCAGCCCCGTGGTTCACGAGGATGGCGAGGTCGCTTACCGCTGCGTGTCCATCGACTGCCCCGCGCAGCTCAAGGAGCGCCTGCTCCACTGGGTGAGCCGCGGCTGCATGGACGTCGACGGCCTGGGCGACGAGATCGTCGACAAGATGATCGCCGCCGGGCTGATTCACGACGTCGCGGACTTCTATCAGCTCACGGTCGACGACATCGCAGGCCTGGACACGGGGCGCGTGTACGCCAGCTCCAACAGCAGGAAGGGCGTTAAGAAGGGCGATCCCATTCCGGTGGGCCTCAAGACGGCCGAGAAAATCATCGCCGAGCTCAACAAGTCCAAGAGTCAGCCGCTCGGTCGCGTGCTGTTTGCCCTGGGTATACGCCACGTGGGTAAGAGCGTGGGCGAGGTCATCGCCGAGCGATTCCTGTCGATCGACAAGCTCATCTTGGCGAGTGAAGAAGACATCGCCGAGTGCGAGGGCATCGGTCCCAAGATCGCGGCGAGCGTCAAGCAGTTCCTGGCCGTGCCCGAAAACCTTGCCGTGCTGGAGCGCCTGCGTCAGGCGGGCCTGTCGCTCGAGGTCGACCTGGGCGCCGCGCACGCGCAAGCCGCAGCCGACGCTGGCGTGGCGGGCGAGCTCGCCGACGCACAGCCGCTTGCGGGTCTAACCTTCGTGCTCACCGGCACGCTCGTCAACCGCACACGCGACGAGGCGGGCGCGGCGCTCAAGGTGCTCGGCGCCAAGGTTTCGGGCAGCGTGTCAAAGAAGACGAGCTATCTGGTCGCCGGCCCCAAAGCGGGCTCCAAGCTCACCAAAGCCGAGCAGCTGGGTGTACCCGTGCTGGACGAGGACGCGCTCGAGCAGATCTTGGCTACCGGTGAGGTGCCCCAGGCTTAGTGCATTGATAGTCTAATTGAAGAACCGTCCGGGAAGCATGATGCCTTCCGGGCGGTTTTTACTTTGCTGGAGAAAACGGCACCGTGATCTGCGTCACGTAGGTTGCCGGATCATCGCTAATGATGTCGTCGATCAGGGCGATTTCGCGTTGCCCCGCTACGCCACCAACCTGTCAAAAGCCCCGCGCCGGTTGAGCACGGTAAATGCCATCACGCAAATAACCGCTGATAGAATTGACCCGCACGGCGAAGCGATGCCCATGGGAAACAACGTGTCGGAATAGGCGTTCGACAATAGCCACGCGCCCGGCACGCGAATGAGCGCCACGGCCAGCACGTTGTGCGCAAAGCCGATATAGCTCTTGCCATACGCGGCGAAAAAGCCGCTAAAGCAAATGTGGATGCCGGCAAAGATTGCATCGAAAATATAACTGTGCATATAGCCGGTACCGGCCGCGACCACCGCGGGGTCCTTGGCAAAAAAGCCAATAAACGCCGGCGCCACCAGCCACATCAGCACCGTGATCAGGCAGCCGTACACCACCGAGATCGTCATGGCGTCCTTGAGCACCTGACGCGCGCGATCGCCCTTGCCTGCGCCGGCGTTTTGCGCCGTGAGTGCGCTGACGGTGGCGCCCATGGAACTCGGAACAATGAACAAAAAGCTGATCATCTTCTCGACCAGGCCTACGGCGGCGGCGTCGACGAGCCCTCGGTGGTTGGCGATGACGGTGATAAACATAAACGCCACCTGGATGCAGCCGTCCTGTACAGCCACAGGCACGCCGATCTTAAGAATGCTGCCGAGCACCTCGGGCTGGGGGCGCAGGTCGCTGCGCTTAACGTGGATGTTCGTGCGGCGGCTCTTGAGCCACACGAGCGCGAGGGCAACGCTGGCCGTCTGGGCGGTCACTGTGCCGAGCGCCGCGCCCACGGGGCCGAGCCCCATGTGGCCTATAAATAGGAAGTCGAGCGCGATGTTGATGATGCATGCCACGCCAATCACGTACATAGGCGAGCGCGAATCGCCCAGCCCGCGAAAGATGGCCGAGAGAATGTTGTATGCGGCGATAAACGGAATGCCGACAAAGCAGATACGCAGGTAGGCGGCGGTGCCTTCGACCGCCTCGGGCGGCGTGCCAATGAGCGCCACAACCTGCGGGCAAAGTGCAAACAAGATGACGGCCAGTACTACCGAGACGCCCATAAACAGCGTGATGGTATTGCCGATGGCGGTCTCGGCGCGGTCGAAGCGGCGCGAGCCCACGGCGTGGCCGACGATGACCGTCGTTCCCATGGCCAGGCCCACGAGCGTCACGGTAATGATATAGAGCGTCTGCGCGCCATTGCCCACAGCGGTGATGCCGGCGGCGCCGCTAAACTGCCCCATCATATACAGGTCGGCCATGCCGTAGAGCATCTGCAAAAAGTACGAGAGCATATAGGGCAGGGCAAAGACCGCGATGGTCTTAAGGACATTGCCGCGTGTGAGGTCGTGTTCCATGAGCGGGGGCACTTTCTGACTGGTTTGTTTACGTACCAGTGTAGTGAAAACCCTACAACGATTGTAGAGTCAAGGTTCGTGTTGGCAGTGGGGCGAAAAAAGTCACGCGCACCATTATTCCGAGTGAATACGGACACACGTCACGAGAACTCGCCGCCGGCGTTAACCTTGCAGAAAACGATTTCGGAATACTTGACACCATTATTCGGCGCGCAATAATACGTGCGTTTGCGAACAACGTTTGATGGGGGTTGAACCTGCGTGCGCAATCTCAAAATACTGTTTTCTTATCTAGGGGCATACCGTCGCGATGCCATTCTCGGCGTGTTCTTTGTGTCGGTCGAGACGGTGCTCGAGCTGTTTATCCCGGTCATCATGGCCGACATCATCGATGTGGGCGTGCCTGCGGGTGATATCAACTACATGCTGCTGCAGGGCGCGTACATGTTGGTGTGCGCTGCGCTTTCGCTGGTACTGGGCTTGGGTTATGCACACACGTCCGCCCGCGTTGCCTCGGGCCTAGGCGCTAACCTGCGCGAGGCCGAGTACAAAAAGATTCAGACGCTCGCTTTTGGTAACCTGGACAACTACGACGCCAGCTCGCTCGTCACTCGCATGACCACGGACATCACCGTTATCCAAAATGCTGTGAGCAACGGCTTTCGCCCTATGGTGCGCGGCCCGGTGACGCTTATCGTCGGCCTTATCTACGCGCTGATGCTGTCGCGCCCGCTCGCCACCGTCTTTGCGATCATCTTGCCCGTGCTGGCAATCGTGCTGGGTGTCATCACCTATCGCGTCAGTCCGCTCTACCGCCAACTCCAGACCTCGATGGACCACCTTAACGGCGTGGTGCAAGAGGACCTTACCGCCGTGCGCGCCGTGAAGGCTTACGTGCGCGCCGAGCACGAGTGCGACAAGTTTGACACCGTCAATACCGAGCTCGCCGGCACGGCGACCAAGACCTTCGGCACCGCCGTGCTCAACCTGCCGGTGTTTCAGCTGTCGATGTACGTGGCTGCGCTCTCCATCCTGTGGATTGGCGGCCGCATGATTCTCGCCGGCAAGCTGGGCGTGGGCTCTCTCACGGGCTTTATGAGCTACGTGCTGCTGATCATGAACTCGCTCATGATGATTTCCAACGTGTTTTTGCTGCTCACGCGCGCTCTCACGAGTGTGGGCCGTATCGCAGGGGTGCTCGATGAGGAGCCCTTTATCGCCAACCCTGCGGGAGACCTCGCGACTGCGGCGCCAGCGGACGGCAGTGTCGAGTTTCGCGACGTTTCCTTTAAATACCGCGCGGATGCAGCCGAGGATGTGCTCGAGCATATCGACCTTCGCGTCGAGAGCGGCTCGACGGTGGGCATCCTCGGCGGCACGGGCTCGGGTAAGAGCTCGATTGTGCAGCTGATTGCGCGTCTGTACGACGCCACCGAGGGCGTCGTACTTGTGGGCGGACACGACGTGCGCGACTACGACCTGGTCGCCTTGCGCGACGCCGTGGGCATTGTGCTGCAAAAGAACGTGTTGTTCACGGGCACCGTGCGCGAGAACCTGCAGTGGGGCAATCCGCAGGCGTCGGACGATGAGCTCCTCGCGGTTTGCCGCGCAGCGTGCGTGGACGAGTTCCTTGATCGCATCGGCGGGCTGGACGGCGAGTTGGGCCAAAGCGGCGCCGGTGTCTCGGGTGGTCAGAAGCAACGTCTGTGCATCGCGCGCACGCTGCTCAAGCATCCGCGCGTGCTCATTTTTGATGACTCCACCAGCGCGGTCGATATGGCGACCGACGCTAAGATTCGCGAGCACATCGCTCGGATCCCTGATACGACCGTGCTCATCATCGCCCAGCGCATCGCGAGCGTTATGGATGCCGATCGCATTGTGGTGCTGGACGACGGTCGTGTCCACGGCGTGGGCACGCACGAGGAGCTGCTAGCGGGCGACAACATCTACCAGGAGATTTACGCCTCGCAGATGGAGTTTGCGGGGAACGTAGACGCCGGCGACGGCAGCGACGATGGCTGCGCGAATAATCCGTTTTCCTCCGTCCCCAGCAGATTACCCTTGGAAGGGGGCGAGCGCCATGCCTAAGACCGCAGCCCAAGCGCGCCCGGCCGACCTCAAGCGCACTGTGCGCCGTTTGCTCTCTTACATGGGCCATGCCAAGTTCTCGCTGCTGGCGGTGGGTATGCTTGCCTCCGTCGCGGCCATCGCGAGCCTCGCCGGCACCTACATGGTGCGCCCCATCGTCAACGGCCTGGCCACGGGCGGTGAGGAGCTGCTCGCCAAGCAGGTCATCGTAACGGCGATCATCTACGCCGCGGGCGTGCTCTCGGCCCTAGGCTACTCGCAGATCATGGTGCGCGCGGCCCAACGCGTGGTGTCCGACATCCGTCGCGACCTGTTCGCGCACATTCAGACGCTGCCGCTCAGCTATTTCGACAGTACGCGCTCGGGCGACATCATGAGCTTTTTCACCAACGACGTCGACACCGTCTCCGAGGCGCTCAACAACAGCTTTGCCAACGTGATTCAGGCGACCATTCAGGTGATCGGCACCACGGCCATGCTCATCATCCTCAACTGGCAGCTCACGATTATCACGCTCGTGTGCGACGCGGCCATCGTGCTGTACGCGCGCTACTCGGGTATCCGCTCCAAGCGCTTTTTTGCCGCCCAGCAGGCATCGCTCGGCGACTTGGACGGATATGTCGAGGAGATGGTCTCGGGTCAAAAGGTCATCAAGGTCTTCAACCACGAGCAGGCCAACGTGGCAGGTTTTGACGCGCGCAACCAGGAGCTGCGCCGCACCGGTGGCGCCGCGCAGACCTACGCCAACTCGATGGTGCCCATGACCGTGGTGATCGGCTACGTCAACTACGCCATCGTCGCCGTGGCGGGCGGCATGCTCTGCATCAAGGGACTTGCCGACGTGGGTGCACTCGCGAGCTACCTGGTCTTTGTGCGCCAGGCGGCCATGCCCATCAACCAGTTTACGCAGCTGGGCAACTTCTTACTCAACGCGCTGGCCGGTGCCGAGCGCCTGTTTGCCGCGATGGACCTTAAGCCCGAGGTGGACGAGGGCTGCGTGGAGCTGGTGCAGACGGGCGACGCCGCGTGGGCGTGGAAGATTCCCGAGGGCAAGGGCGTGGGCGCCTATGGGCATCTGCACGACGTGGCTGCCGTTGGTGAATCGGGTCGTGCGGTGGCAGCCGACGGTACCGAGCTTGTTACCGGTCTGGTCCCGCTCGCCGGCGACGTGCGCTTCCATGCCGTGGACTTTTCTTACGTGCCGGGCACCCGCGTGCTCACGGATCTCAACCTGTTCGCCAAGCCGGGGCAAAAGATCGCCTTTGTTGGCTCGACGGGCGCCGGAAAGACGACCATCACTAACCTCATCAACCGCTTCTATGAGGTCGATGACGGCGAGATTACGTACGACGGCATCGACGTCAAGCATATCGCCAAGGCCAGCTTGCGCGGGTCGCTCGGCATTGTGCTGCAGGATACGCACCTGTTTAGCGGCACCATTGCGCAGAACATCCGCTTTGGCAAGCTCGACGCGACCGACGAGGAGGTGCGTGCCGCCGCCGAGGCCGCCTGCGCCGACTCGTTTATCCGTCGCCTGCCGCAAGGCTACGACACACCGGTCACGGCCGATGGCGCCAACTTGTCTCAGGGCCAGCGCCAGCTGCTCGCCATCGCGCGCGTGGCCGTGGCCGACCCGCCGGTGCTTATCCTGGACGAGGCAACAAGCTCCATCGACACGCGCACCGAAAAGCTCATCGAGCGCGGCATGGACCGCATCATGCGCGGCCGCACCACATTTGTGATTGCGCACCGCCTGTCCACCGTCCGCGACGCCGACGCCATCATGGTCCTCGGACATGGCCGCATCATCGAGCGCGGCACCCACGAGGAATTGCTCGCCCAGCGCGGCGAGTACTGGCAGCTAGCGCATGGCTTAAAAGAGCTGGATTAACCCGTTCGAGCGCGATACTTTGACCCCTCCGTGCCCCTCACCTCGCCTCAAACCATCACAACATTCGACGTTTTTTGCCAAAATCGGGAAAAGCATCGAATGTTGTGATGGTTTTTCTGCCACTCGACCGGGTGGAATCGCTTTCTTGCGCACGAAGGTGTGCGGACCCGTGGGCAGGGGAATAAGGTTGGTTATCCGACTCCATTGGATGGCTCATGGACCTGCCGATCGTCCTGTCCCATAAGACTGCCTGGCTGTACCACAACGTGGCGCGCCCGTCCGAGCCGATCTCGCGAGCAAGCAGCCTATACGATGAGGACTCGCTTGCTAGCGAGGCGGAACCGACCGCGTGCCTGCCCAAATTGGGGCTCGATGCCAAGGGACTGAGGGCTTCAGCGGCAGTTGGAATCGTTACCGACTATCTGGTTTCGCTTGGTATTCCACGAGAAGAGCTCGATCATATCGATGCGCTCGTCAACTTCGATTTTGAGCGCTCGACGCCGGCTGGATTTAGGTGTCACGTGTTTGGGGCGCCGGTACCTCCAGGCCATCTTATCGAGGTGGCAGAGGGCCTTCTAGTGGTTGATGAGGTCATGTGCTTTGTCCAAGCGGGTTCGTGGATGAGTGAGCCCGAGCAGCTGGAATATGGGTATGAAATCTGCGCCCGATACCATTTGAATCATCTGTCGACAGGCGATTATATCGAGATGGGGCAGAGGTATACCGTCGCCGATTTGATTGCTTATTGCAATGAGAACCGATCTCGTCAGGGGGCCATACGCGCGGCCGCCGTGCTCAAGCGCGTGCACGATGGCGCGCGGTCGCCCATGGAGACGGCCACCGCAATCATGGTCGTAGCAAAACGTTCCCAGGGAGGGCTGGGATACGCCAAGATCGAGCTCAACCATCGGGTCGATGTTCCCAACGAGTTCAAGTATCTCGCAAAGGCCGGGTATTTCGAGATCGACGTATATGCGCCTGCGAGCGGTACGGGGATTGAGTACAACGGCTCGGACCATCTTGATAAACAGCGCAGCGCGTCGGATGCGGAGCGTATGACCGTGCTGAGCGCGCTGGGCTTTAAGATGATCGTCCTCACCGGGACTCAGTTTGCCCACCAGCTGCAATTGCACCGGGCGATGAACGCCATCGCGCTCGCTATGGGTCTCAAGTGCGACCGAAGCGAAGCGTTCCAGAAACGTCAGAACGACCTGCGAGAATTCGTGATTCGACACTGGGACGGCGGCCTTTAGGGGCGCTTTGGTCCTTCTGCGGGGTGCCGTGGGCAGGCAAACCATCACAACATTCGACGTTTTTTGCCAAAATCGGGAAAAGCATCGAATGTTGTGATGGTTTGTATGCTGAGGATGGGCTTGGAAAGCCGGTCTTGCTCAAAGCGACCTGTCCTGTCGTACGGGTGTCGGCATGATTCTCTCGTGGGGTATTATGTTTTCCGAAGAATAAAACGCCGCGTGAGGGGAGGGCTGCGTGGACGGGCACGTGCAACACGACGGCTTTGGCCGCGATATCAACTACCTGCGCATTGCCGTTACCGACAAGTGTAATTTCCGCTGCATCTATTGCATGCCGGCCGATGGCGTGGCGCCCCGCGCGCACGATGAGCTACTCAGTGCCGAGGAAATCGCCCGCTTTGTGCGCTTGGTGGCGGGGGAGGGCATTCGCCGCGTGCGCCTGACGGGCGGCGAGCCGCTGGTCAGCCGCCGTATTATCCCGCTCATTCGCGACATCCGCGCGATTCCGCAGATCGAGGATATCTCGCTCACCACCAACGGCGCCCTGCTGCCCAAGCTGGCGCCGCAGCTCAAAGACGCCGGGCTTAACCGCGTCAACATCTCGCTCGACACACTCGATCCTACGCTCTTTGGAAAGATCACGCGTCTGGGTCGGCTCGAGCAGACCATGGCGGGCATCGACGCGGCACTGGCTTGGGGCTTTGAGCCCGTTAAGGTCAACTGCGTTGTGGTGCGCCGGCTCAACCAGGATGTGGCGGCCCTCGCGCGGCTCACACTCGATCGCCCCATCCACCTGCGCTTTATCGAATACATGCCTATCGGCGACGATCACACGAGCTCGCATTGTGCCGTAGACCCTCACGCGCCCACACTCAATCCCGAGCTGTGGGACGCGAGCGATACCGTGCCGAGTGACGAGCTGCGGGCGCGCATCAATGCCGGGGCCATCGCGACGGGACTGGGCGAGCTCGAGCCGCTCGACATCAACGACGCTCCTGCCGGCGCGGGCCCTGCGCGCTATTGGCACTTTCCGGGCGCGGCGGGAACGGTCGGCTTTATCAGCGCTATGTCCAACCATTTTTGTGTGAATTGCAACCGTCTGCGCCTGACGGCCGATGGCAACGTGCGTCCGTGCCTGTTCAGCGATGCCGAGTATTCGGTGCGTGAGGCGTTGCGCCGTGGTGATGATATGCAGGTACTTTCGATTTGGCGCGATGCCGTCGCCCACAAACCGCAGGAACACGCGATAATTGAGGGCACGCAACGATTTATGTCCCAAATCGGAGGATGATCATATGGCCAAGAGCAGGTACGCCGATGCCACCAAGGCCGCTCGCAGGGCCGCGATGTCTGCCCACAAAGCCACGGCCGCGGCGAATGCCGGCAACGTCGACGCGTCCGCGCAGCCGACTGCCAGCGCTGCCACCGAGCCCGCCCGTGACGCCCGTCGCGACGAGCTGACGCACGTGGACGCTAAGGGCGAGGTACGCATGGTCGACGTGTCCGACAAGGCCGAGACGCATCGCATCGCCATCGCCGAGGGCACCATCCTCATGCACCCCGAGACGCAGGCCATGGTGCTGCAGGACCGCGCCAAAAAGGGCGACGTGCTTGCCTGCGCGCGCGTGGCGGGCATCATGGCCATCAAACGCACGAGCGACATCATCCCCATGTGCCATCCGCTGCTCATTACCAAGAGCAAGTGCGATATTGCGCCTATCGCTCCGTCGGGGACGCCTGTCGAGGACGTGCCCGAGGGCTGGGCGCCGGCGCGCGTGGACGGGCAGGTCGGCTTTCACGTACTGGTTACGGCCGGCGTGACGGGCAAGACGGGTATTGAGATGGAGGCGTTGACCGGCGCGAGTGCTGCGTGTCTGACCATCTATGACATGTGCAAGGCGGTCGATCGCGGCATGGAGATCGTCGACGTGCGCCTGCTGCACAAGGAGGGCGGCCGCTCGGGCGTGTGGGATCGTGCAGAGCGCCAGGCCGCTGCTGTTGAGGCCGTGGCCGCTGACGGTGCCGCGCCCGCGAGCGCACCCGTTGCCGTCGCACCCGCGGCTCCGGCACCGGCCGTCCCCGCGATCGCGTTTATCGGCTACCAAAACTCGGGCAAGACCACGCTCGTCGAGAAGGTTATCGCCGAGCTCACCCGCCGCGGCCTGCGCGTGGGTTCGCTTAAGCATCATGGGCATCACGGCTTTGATATCGATGCACCCGCTAAGGACACCTGGCGCCATCACCAGGCCGGATCCAAGCATGTGGGGCTCATCTGCGCCACGCGCTGGGCGGAGTACGCCGACACGCGCGAGGAGGACGAGATGCCCGCGCGAGAGCTGCTGTCGCGTTACAACGATGTCGACGTGGTGATCATCGAGGGCTACAAGACCGAGGGCTTCGACAACATCGTGGTCGCGCGCTCCGGTGTCGACCGTCTGCGCGGTAAGAGCTCGCTCGACCTGGTCGACGGTCACACGCTGGCCCTTGCCTGTAACGAGGCCCTAGCGCGTCAGGCCTTCGACGCCGGCCTTGCGACCCGAGCCATCAACATCAACGACGCCCGAGCCATCTGCGATCTTATCCAAGACCACCTGGCCTAAAACCTGCCAAAAAGGGACAGGTTTATTTTGGCAGGTTTTATCTGGGCAAACGTCATTTCCACCACAAAGGGGCCAGGCTCCTTTGTGGTGGTTTTTGCTTTGGTAGATGTGTGGGACATGCCTTAAAATCTACCAAGTAGTTCATGACGGGCGAAAACGGAGAGAAGGGTCCTGATGCGTCCTTAATGTTTCATGCGGATAGATTGATTTGACAGACGGTGGCGAATGCCCACCGTCCGTATTCGTATGAAACAAGGAGTCTCCATGCTCGCCTCTCTTTTCTCAAAGCCTCAGTCATCGCTGTCCGTGCAGGCCAAGCGCCTGGTGGCGATGCGCTTTCTCATCTACACCGGTTTTCAGACCAGCTACTTTATCGGCGTCATCGGAACGCTCACCTATGCAGACGATGCCTCGCTCGTGGCGACATCGCTGGCCGTCCTTTTTATGAACGTATTCGTGATCTTGGGATCCTTTGCGGGTGGCGCGGCGCTCGACGCCTGGGGCCCGCGCCGTCATTTCTTGCTGAGCATCGTGGGCACGCTGGCAACCGGCGCGGCGATCCTCGTTTTTGGCAGCGCGACCGGCATCGTCCTGCTCGGCGCGGTGCTCCTGGGCTTTGTGATGGGGTTCGCCCAGCCCATCGCCACATCCTATCCGGCTTACCTCACCGACGATCCTGCCGAGCTCAAAGACATCAACTCCGCCATCGCCATGTTTTCAAACGTGAGCATCATCGTCGGACCCACGCTGGGCGGCTTTGTCGCGGCGGCTGCATCGTCACGCGCGGTGTTCGTGCTCATGATGCTCTTTACCGCACTGGCGCTCGTCGCCGGTTGGGGCTTTAGGCCGCAAGCAGGTCGCGTCGCCGCGCGCGAAAGTACTCCCGCGGATAGCAGCACAACGGCAAGTACTGCCAGTCAAAGCTCCGACTCCAGTAAATCTACCCGCGCAACCTTCGCGACCAGCATCAAGACGGTCTTCACCAACAGCGTCCTCGCGTTACTGTTCTGCATCATCTTCCTCTCGAACTTTGGTTACGGTGCCTTCGATCCGCTGGAGTCGTTCTTCTACCGCGATGTCCTGTACGTCGGTGTCGAATGGATGGGCTGGCTCTCGTCGGCCAGCGGTGTGGGCGCGGTGCTGGGTGCCGTGCTCGCGCTCCGCTTGCCGCCGCACTTGGTCAACCTTAAAACCCTGCTCGTGGCACTTATGTCCGTTGGTCTGGGAAGCCTGCTCTATGTGGGGACGCCGTACGTGGGCGTGGCTCTTGTCGGCCAGGTTGCACTGGGCATAGCTTGGGGCATCGTCAACCCGCTCCACAACACAATCGTGCAAACGAAGGCTCCGCTCGAGCAGCTCGGTCGCGTGAACTCGGTCATGGGCTTTGGCAACATGTTCGCCGGCGTAGCCCCGCTGGCGATTGCCCCGTGGCTGGCGGCGACGTTTGGCGTGCAGCAGACGCTCGTTGGTGCGGGCATGGTCGTGACGGCGGTTCCCGCGGCGCTGCTGTTGTTTGGCCGCCGGCACTTGGATCGTGCCACAAAGCAGTAAAATCCATCACAACATTCGATGAAAATCGCGATTTTGCCGAAAAACGTCGAATGTTGTGATGCTTTGCGCCCCGGGCCAGGTCACCCTTCGGGTCCGGCCACCACAAGGGGGGCAGGCACCTTTGTGGCGATCGGGTCCCAACGGTCTGTGCCTTGGTATACCATGTACGCCGTTCACGAATACACCCCACATCGCCGCACAACCCAGAAAGGCCCCCATGGACACCACCTTCAGCCATATCAAAGCCGTGTTCTGCGATATCGACGGCACGCTGCTCACGAGCCAGCACACGGTGTCCCCGCGCACCGTGGCGGCGATCCGCGCCCTGCGCGAGCGCGGCGTGCTCTTTGGCCTGTGCACCGGGCGCGACGCCCACGCGACCGAGGCCATGTACGAGCTCTGGGGCATCGAAGGCCTGGTAGACGTGATGGTGGGCTGCGGTGGCGCCGAGGTCATCGACCGCGCGCACGACATCAACGAGCTGAGCTATCCGCTGCCGGGCGAGACCATCGCGCGCATCTGCAAGCACATGGCGGACCTTCCGGCAACGCCCGTCTGCCCCCGAGACGGCGTGTTCTACGTGCCCGAGAGCAACGCGTGCGTCGAGCACCTGTCGCGCGTCGACGGCGTGCCCTACCAGGTGGTCGATTTTGCCGAGTTTTTGCGCGAGCCGCAGCCCAAGGTGATGTTTACCATGGCGCCCGAAGTAATGCCGCGGGTCATCGAACGGGCGTCGACGTTTGCCGATGACACTGTTAAGGCGGCGGCTCTGCAAACCACGCAGCGGCTCTACGAGTTCATGGATCCGCGCGTGTCCAAGACGCGCGGCCTTGTGCGCGTGGCGGAGCTCAACGACATGGAGCTCCAGGACATCTGCGTGTTTGGCGATGCGGACAACGACACCTGCATGGTGGCCGACGCCGGCGTGGGCGTGGCCATGGCAAATGGCAGCGATGCCACCCGCTCCGCCGCCGATTTTGTAACCGCGAGCAACGACAAAGACGGCATCGCGATCTTTATCGAGGAACATCTGCTGTAGCGCCGGGGGGGGGGAGAACCACCGCAAAGGGGGCAGGCTCCTTTGCGGTGGTCTCAGGCGATTTGGGCGAATTGATGCCTAAAATCTGCGCGAAAACTCAAATATGGTTGTCTGAACATCATGCTTCTGACCACCGATGAGTTAAAGATATTCCCATCAATTTGGTAGTCTATTCCTCCCGGTTAATGATCTACCGTTCACGGTCGATTTTCGACCGTTCACAGGACGCATGCTCTTGAGCAAAATGTTGTGCAAATAAATAAAATGCTATTAAAAAACCGATAGCTAGCTTAATTACCAGTAGAAATAGATATTTCATAGCGAATAAACGAAGGTTAATCCGAGCAAATGTCAAGAGAATTGAGAATTCGCTACAAAACTATCGGTATTTTTGCTTAGATGTTCAAACAATCGTTATAATATGTACTACAAGCGTGCGCAATTACAGATTGCGCAGATACGTTTGATAGTGAAAGAGCAAGATCGCGGTCTCTTGGGGAGGAGACATCGATGAAAGCGAATTCAGAAAAAACTAAGCAGAGTAAAAAAGCGACGCGCCGTGTACTGGCAGGCGTTTTGTGCGGAGCCTCCGTGTTGAGCCTGGTACTGTCGCTCGTCATGCCCCCGATCTCGCAGGCCATTGCCAACGATGTCCAGACGGTTTCTGCTGAGGAAACTGTGATGGGGGGGGGGTTCCTCAAGTGAGTCTACTGATGTAGACAACACCAACAACGGGGATACCGAAAACCAGAATAGTGACGAGACCGAGGGCGACGAGACTGGCTCTTCAAATAGTGCTGAGCAGGCTCAGAGTGCGAATGCGGCTTCAGCGAGAGCGACGGCCACCGTGAAGCCGGGAATTTACGTTCCCACGTCTATCGGTATCGGTACGAATATCAATGTCTCAACCCCTGATCCCGGCGTGGCCACCTACGTCGGCCGCGACATGTACATCGGTGGTAAGCCGAGCGATAAGCCGAGCGACGGCACTATCGATCTTGATGCGGACAACGCCCCCACCGGCTCATATGCCGCTGAGGCGGAGGGCCTTACCGTGGTCCGTGGCAAGCTTGCCATGAATCCACTCAAAGAGAGCTGGCCCTATAATAATAGTGGCGGCGCTGGTTTCCGCTTTGGCACCGTTGGTTTTGGTTCCCAGTTCCGTCCTGTCTACGGCAGCACCGTGCTTGCGGTCGCCGGAATCGACAGTGCGATCACCAAAATGAGCGTTGGTTACAACGGCAACTTGCCGGGGGCGACTACCGTTGGCGCTTGGAACAAAGGCGCTTGGGTCGGACAGCAGAGACCTTCTGAGGGCGCGACTCCTTCCGGCTTTGCCTACACCGCGCAAATCGCAGGCCCCATCACATACTGGCGCGATAGCGACTATAAACGCCAGTCTGTGGTGACAATGCAGGGTAATTGGTACGAGGGCTTGTCTGCTCTGGAAAGCACCCTGTTCAATAAAGCTGTTGATTTGACTAATGTCAACGGTAGCGATTATTCGAGCTATAACGGTACAAATGGATACCTCTCGAAGCTATCGAAACAGCTCGACTCGTTTGAAGATACCGGCGAGGTGGATGTCAACGGCTTTGCAGAGCCTAATAGCAACTACGTCATCAACAAGTACAATAACGACGGAACAAGCTATACACTCAAATTCGATGGTAGCGACGATGGTAGCGGCAAGTCTGTTTCCGGTGCGCTCGATACCGGAATCCCGAGCAATAAGATTCGCAACACCGAGCGACTCATCACCTTTACCGGCGATGGAACTTCTATGCAACAGGTCTTCACCATCGCCGGTTCCGAGCTCTCCAACTTGAAGGATGGCGTCTACTACCGCGGCGTCGACTTTAAGTTCACCAATATCCCCGAAGGCGCATCCATTGTCGTGAACGTTACAGGTACTAATCCTGTCGAGTTCCACAACGGCTGGCGCTTCTGGTGGGGAGATACAGAAATATCTCGCGGTTACGAGAGTCAGTACGCCAAGAAAGACCTTGACGCGAAATACTCGCTGGCCTCCCAGTCCATCATGTGGAACTTCGTCGATACCACCAGCCTTACCATTCGAGGCGGCATCGCGGGAGAAAACCGCGCGGACTGGGGATACGGCGGCACAGCCACCGGTGCCAAGTGGACTGACGACGATCCTGCGGCGGCTATGATCGGATCGATTCTCGTTCCCAACGGAAGTTTCGACGACCATGTGACTACCAACGGCCGCGTTTATGTGGGCGTCGATTTCTCAATGAACAGCCCGAAGGTTGCCGCAGCATTTGGTGAGGGTAACTCGGCTTCCGTCATCGATATGGATCAGGAGCGTCACAACTTCCCGTGGTCTGGGTCGTATACGCCCGACGGCTCCGCCGTTGCGTGGAGCAAGGTCGACGCTGCGGACGGCATGACGCCGCTTTCTGGTTCCTCGTGGACGATATACGGCACTGTCGATGATGCCAAGAATGAAACGAATCCCATCGTTACGGTAACGGATGGCGGTGCCAATGATTACTCTTCGGATGATGGCGAGCTTCAGTTCAACTATTTGAATCAGAAGGCCAAAATTGGCGATCCCAACGATAAAGACTACTTCACGTACTACATTCGCGAGGTCAAGGCGCCGGCTGGTTATCAGAAGTCGGACACCATCTACTACGCAACCATGAACAACACCGGCGAGCAGGTGAACTATGTTCAGGGTCATGTGGACACGGTGAACGGAAATGAGCTCGTTTCATTCGATGATTCCAACACCACGGGCGCCATCTCCAACACCAAGATCACCGGTACGGTGTCTTGGACCAAGGTTGAGGAAGGAGACAAGGGATACACTCCTTTGGCTGGTTCCGAGTGGAAGCTTGCGAAACTGGGTGCCGAAGGTACGACCGAGGCGCAGTCTTGGACCGTGAGCGATCAGTCGGCTTCGAGCGAAACCACTTGGGCCGATACCGACGACACGAATGGCAAGTTCACATTGGCCGGTCTGCTGCCGGGCACGTACACGCTCACGGAGACCCAGGCTCCGTTTGGCTACGAACTGAACAAGAACACCTACAAGTTCACGGTGGACAGCACAAACGGCTCCATTACGTGGAAAGAGAACGAGCAGCCGAGCATCGTTAGTGGCACTACGTACATCTCCGACAAGTGCAGCGCTACGTCCGTGAAGATCCCGGTGACCAAATCCGTTCGCAATACGGACTGGCCGAAGGACGACGAAGGCAGCTATGTGCCGTTCGAGTTCAGCATTGTGGCTACGGGTGACTATGCAGCCAAAGTCCCCATGCCCGAAGCGCCCAAGATTTCTGTTGCCCCAAAGGCAGGGGAGACCGATGCCGCCAAGCTCAACAACATCACGGCGACCTTTGGCGCCATGACGTTCAACAAGTCGCACCTGTCCACTGAAGCAGGCACCAATAAAGATTACGCCAAGACCTACACCTACACGGTGAAGGAGGTCGCGCCTACCACCGGTGCCATCGATAAGCTCCGCTACTCCAAGGCCGAGTACCAGGTTGCCGTCACGGTGAAGGCCGTCATGAATGAGACCACTGGCAAGTACACCGGTCTTACCACCTCTACCACCGTTACGCAGATGAAGGACGACATGGGCAACACCCTTGGCAAGAACGGGCAGGGCGTCGCGGTTCAAACCTCCGCCGGCGCGGGCCCAACCGCCATTCCCGCCTCCACCTTCACCAACACCTACTCCACCTCTTTGCCCCTTTCTGGTATGTCGGGCGTCACTCTGACATACCTTGCCGGCGCGGCGGTGCTTTGCGCTGCTGCGGCCTGGATGCACATTCGCCGCAAGGCGAATGCGAAGGGAGGCGAGCGTCGTGAATAAGAAAGTTTGCTCCTTCCCGATCTTGTTTGCGCTGTTTGCCCTCCTGATCGGCACCTGCGCGGTTGTGTTCCCCGCTTCCGCGCAGGCCGCGCCGACCTCGACCGGTTCCATCACGGTGAGCGGCACCGTGGCGAGCAGCTACGACGCCTACCAGATCTTTAGCGCCAACGTCGTCGACGGCGACAGCGACGCCAAGATCGCCACCGACCTCGCTTGGGCAAGCGACGCCGCGCGCGACGCCGTCCTGCCCGTGCTGCACAGCGCCGGCATGCCCAAATCCCAGACCACCGCGCAGGAAGCTGCCGAGTGGCTCAACACCGATTCCCACCTTACGAGCGCGCTGAGCGCACAGCTCGCTCGTTCCCTCCAGAACTCTGGCGCCGAGCTCGCGGCCCTTAACGCGGGTACGGAGGCCAAGCTGCCCTGTGGCTACTGGCTCATCGTCGCCGACGACGACGCCATCGCCCAGGGCGAGGCCGGCACCGCGCCGATCATGGCCCTGGTCGGCGGCAGCGCCGTCACCGTCAAGCCCAAGGCGGCGACCCCCAAGGTCGCCAAGCACGTGCTGGAGGACGGCACCGCCGCCTGGCAGAAGGCCGCCGACGCCACGGTCGCCGACGACCTGTACTGGCGCCTCTCGGCCACGGTCCCGGCGGGTCTTACCGCCTACGACGCCTACGCGGTGCAGTTCGTCGACACCATGAGCGCGGGGCTCGACCCCTCCAGGGTCGCCGCGAGCATGCGCGTGTACGTGGCGGCGGGCGCGGACGGCGGCTTCGGTGCCGTCTCGGCCGGCAAGGACGGGCGCGCCGGCACCGAGCCCGCGAAGGGCTGGACCGATATCACGGCCCAGTGCAGGGTCTCGGCCGACGGTAAGACCTTCACCGTGCGCACCGGCGACCTGATCGCCGCGCTCGGCGGGGCCGACGCCTTCACCGCGGGCGCCCGCGTGGTCGCCGTGTACAACGCGCCGCTCAACAGCGCATGCAACCACGGCATCGCGAAGGGCAACCCCAATGAGGTCTACCTGCGCTACCCGCGCTCTCCCTTTGCCGACCAGTCCGGCGACGCCGGCTTCACCCGCACGCCGAGCGATGACGCGTGCGCCTACACCTGGGATCTCGCGCTCACCAAGCGCGGCAGCGACGGCGACAAGCCGCTAGCCGGGGCGGTCCTGAGCATCGCCGACGACCGCGGTCGCACGCTGGCGGCCGACGGCACGTGGGATGCAGAGGGCAAGGCCACCGTCACCACGGGCGAGGACGGCCGCGTGACCGTCTCGGGCGTGGACTCGGGCAAGCTGGAGATCCGCGAGCTCAAGGCACCCAAGGGCTACGCCGCCTTTGAGGGCGCGCGCTCCGTGACGGTCAAGGCCGAGGGCCTGGACGTCGATCAGGTGGCCGCTGCCAAGCCCAAACTCACCATCACGGCCGAGTCGCCCCTGCGCGCCGACAGCGCGGACGGGTCGACGGGCAGCCTGGAGGCGTCGCTCATCAACACGCCCACCGGCACACCCCCTAGCATTACCACCGGAGGCTTTATGCCCTCGACTGGCGATATGGCAATGTACGCCGCGGCCGCCGCAGCGGTCGCCGGAGCCGCGCTCATCGTGGTCGCGCTCCTGGTCAAGCGGGGAGGTGGCAGCCATAAAGAGTAGCTGGCAGCCCCGCAGAGAGCGGGGCGAGACGTAGCGAAACAGATGCTAAGACACAGACAGACAGATTTAGATCAAATGGAATTCGAGCAGAAAGCAGAGGAAAAGAAGATGAGCATGAGCAAGAACATCGCACGCCTGGCAGTAACCGCCGGTCTCACAGCAGCGCTGAGCTTCGGCGGCGTGATGGCCCCGGTGACCATGGCGTTTGCTGAGGGTACGGATGGCTCGGTGACCATCAAGAACGTTGATGGTAACACTACCGAGTTCGAGGGCTATCAGATTTTTAATGCTGATGTCGCCGACGATGGAAGTGTCAGCAACATTACGTGGGCAAGCCTTGAGGTGCAGGATGCTGTCGAGGGCGTCATCAGGAAAGAGGATGAGACCTATGCGGGGGCGACTGCCCAGGACGCCGCGGACTGGATCGCGAATAATGTGAAGGTAACCGGTAAGACAACCCGCGTAGACTCCAATTCCGTTGCGTACAAGATTGCCGACGCCGTGGACGGCCTTACCGAAAGCGCGAAGACGAACAACAAAACCGTCTCCGGTCTTGGGCACGGCTACTGGCTCTTCGTGACCGCTGCTGACACCATCGGGGTCGGCGAGGCGGGCACGTCTCCCATTTTCACTGTCGTGGGAAGCAAGCCCGTTAACATCACTGAGAAAACGGGCGTCCCCACCGTCGAGAAGAAGATCGTAAGCGATGCCAATAATGCAGAGCACGATGCTGCCGATTCCCAGATCGGCCAGAACGTGACGTACAACCTTTACGGCACCATTGCCGAGAACTACGACAAGTACGACACGTATTTCTATCAGTTCTCCGACAAGATTTCCAAGGGCCTGACGCTGCAGAAGGGCGCTAAGGTCTACCTGTATAAGAACAGGGATGACGCGAAGGGCGATCTCGCCCGCACGGATGGTACGGATATTACTGATAACTTCAATGAGTTGACCGCCACGGCCGCTGCCGATGGCAGCAAAACAACGACGTGGACCTGCGAGAATCTGAAGCAGGTCGCGGACGTCAACAAGGACTCCTACATCGTCGTCTCCTATAAGGCGCAAATCAACAAGGATGCGGTCGTCGCGGGCACCGAGGGTAACGAGAACACCGTGACGCTCAACTACTCCAATAACCCCATGACCAGCGAGCGCGGCGAGACCAAGCCTGACACGGTCAAGGATTACACCTACGGCCTCAGGATCAATAAGGTCGACTTGGGCACCGAGAAGGCCCTCGAAGGCGCCAGGTTCACCATCCAGGCCACCACGGCAGACGATGTTGCATCCACGAATTTGTTTGTCCAGGATAATGGGTCCCTTGGTGAAACGCCCAAAGAGTTTGTGACCAATGGCGAGGGCATCATCGAGGTTACTGGTCTCGACGCCGGCACCTATACCGTCACGGAGGTTTCTGCCCCCTCTGGTTACGCTAAGGTCGACCCCTTCACCTTCGAGATCAAGCCGAGCATGAAGGACGATGATCCGGATGCTGGTCTTACTGGGCTCACTGGAGAACTTACGACTGGCCAGGGCGACAAGGTTATCGCCGGCCTCACCTATGGCGACACCGGAGATAACAGCCTGACGGTGAAGCCTGGCTCGGAGAAGACGGACGGCATCTTCAACATCACCGTTGGCGATACCAAGCAGGTTGGCCTCCCCCTCACCGGTCTTAACGGTGTGACCTTCACTTGGATCGCTGGTGGCGCGGTGCTGTGCATCGGCGTGGCTCACCTCATCCGCAGCCGTAAGCAGGCTGAGGAGTCCGAGCAGGAGTAGCGCTCGCTCACCCATCCCTTTGGCAGGTGGGATGTGATGGCCATGAGACTTGCGGACACTTTTCTCGTCCATCGACGTTCTTGCTTTGTCATTCTCTTTTCGGGGCAGACTCCGCACTGGAGTCTGCCCCGTTTTTTGGACAACACAGGCAGCCTCCACCGTCCGATGCGGACTCATCCGTCATCGCGTTTCTTGACTCGTATGAGGTTCGGTTTAAGGTCCGTAGGCGCACGCGCGGTGCGGACGGTAGAAGGCATTTGCGCCGCAACAAGCGCAAATAAGAATGCCCGGGGTTCGGAGCCCGGGCATTTAACAAAACCAGAAAACTAGGCCGCCCGCGCTCTCGTACACTTACGCGGGGTGCGTCGTTTTCTATTGACATTGTATCCCGAATCGCCCCGCCGATCCGGGACATTTTGAAAACTCAAATGTAGGCTTATCCTCGACTGGACGGTGCAGTCTAGCTGCGTTGTCCGGCGTGGAAGCTCGCGAATCGGCTATTATTTGTTTAGACAACATGAGCTGTAGAGGAGTGACCGGTGATGGTGCAGGGCGCCAAACATATGAAGAGCAATAACGCCGCGGACAACGGCGGCTCAAGCCCTCAGCCCAAACCTCAACCAAAGCCCAAGCGCCGTCGCAAGCGACTGCCGCGCTGGGCCGACCGGCTCATCACCATCGTCATCATCCTTATTGGTGTGGGCCTTATGACCTGGCCGTGGATCTTGGACCGGCTCGAGGCCTCGGGCGTGTTCAACCAGATCAGCACTGTGTCCAGCACCGTGGACGCGCTGTCTGCCGAGGAGCGCGAGCGCATCCTGCTCCAGGCGCGCTCCTTTAACGAGCAGCTGGCGGGCGAGGCCACCGAGCTCCCCGCCGACCAGATCGAGCCCTACGCTCAGCAGCTCATCTTTGACCGAGACCCCATGATGAGCTGGGTCGAGATCCCCTCCATCGATGTAAGCATGCCCATCTACCACGGCACGAGCGAAGAAGTCCTTATGGCGGGCGTCGGCCACCTGGAGGGCACGAGCCTGCCGGTGGGCGGCACCTCGACGCATTGCGTGCTCACCGCGCACTCGGGCATGCGCAACCTGAGCATGTTCGATGACATCCACTCGCTGGAACCCGGCGACCTGGTGCTGCTGCACACCATGAACAAGACGCTCGCCTACAAGATGGTGGACTCCGAGGTCGTGCTGCCCGAGGAGATGGAGTCGCTGACTATCGAGCCCGGCGCCGACAAGGTGACGCTCGTCACCTGCACGCCCTATGGTGTGAACGACCATCGCCTGCTGGTGCATTGCGTGCGCACCAAGTACAACAAGAAGGACGTCGACAAGCAAAAGTCGCTGGCCGGCCGCCACTGGGGCAAGCGCGAGTTTGCCGTGCTCATTGTGGTCGTTGCCATTGTGCTGTTGCTGCTGGACATCGTGATCCATGCGGTCCGCAAGCGCCGCAAGGCCAAGGTCTCGGCATAAGACATTCTCCAGAACCACCACAAAGGGGACAGGCGCCTTTGTGGTGGTCGGGGGCTTCCAAACCATCACAACATTCGATGAAAATCTCGATTTTGACGAAAAGTGTCGAATGTTGTGATGCTTTTCGCTGCGGGCGGGACGGCTTCGTTGTGGTCGAGACGGTTTTCGCTATGGACGGTGCGGTTTCGCTGCAGAACCGCCGGCCCGCCGCCTGCCAACCGCCGCTCTCGTTACGTTTTCGCTGCATTTGGGTAAAGCGCCTGCTCCAAGCCGGCGTTGCCCTGTATACTAGAGCGGTTTAACTGTTATGCGGAAGGGAGCGCCTATGGCACTCAGCGAGAAAGACGTGCGCGGCATCGCCGAGTACGCAAAGATCGCACTGACCGATGACGAGCTCGCCCAGATGACGTCCTACATGAACGACGCCGTCCAGATGCTCGAGCCCGTCCTGCAATATGACTTACCCGACGTGGAGCCCACGTTCCATCCTATCGGAAGCCTGTCCAACGTGATGGGCGATGACCTGCGCGAGCCCGAGCGCGATCTGCCGCTCGACGTTGCGCTCGAAAACGCCGGCAGCGCGCGCGACCGCTACTTCCGCGTGCCGTCCATTTTGGGAGAGGGGGAGAGCGAGTAATGGCGCAGAGCTTCGATTCCCTTACCGCCGCCCAGATTGCCGCGGGCGTTGCCGCCGGCGACTTTACCGCTACCGAGGTGGCCCAGGCCTCCCTTGCCGCCATCGAGGCGCGCGAGGGCGGGGTCCAGGCATTCCTGCAGGTGGCGCCCGAGCTTGCGCTCGAGGCCGCCGCGCGCGTGGATGCCGACCGTGCCGCAGGCAAGCCGCTGCCCCCGCTTGCGGGCGTGCCGCTGGCCATTAAGGACAACATGAACCTTGTGGGCACGCGCACCACCTGCGCTTCCCGCATGCTCGGGGACTACCAGAGCGTCTACACCGCCACCTGCGTCCAGCGCATGCTCGATGCCGGCTGCCTACCCATGGGCAAGGCCAACATGGACGAGTTTGCCTTTGGCAGCTCCACCGAGAGCTCGGCGTTCCATCGCACCAACAACCCTTGGGATACCGAGCGCGTGCCCGGTGGTTCCTCGGGCGGCTCCGCTGCCGCCGTCGCGGCGGGCGAGGTCGCGCTCTCGCTGGGCTCGGACACCGGCGGCTCCATTCGCCAGCCGGCGTCGCTGTGCGGCGTGGTGGGCTTTAAGCCCACGTACGGCGCCGTGAGCCGTTACGGCGTGGTTGCCTTTGGCTCGTCGCTCGACCAGGTGGGCCCCTTTGGCCGTACGGTCGAGGATGTCGCGCTGGCCATGAATGCGCTTACCGGCGCGGGCCACGATCCGTACGACTGCACCAGCCAGGATTGCGCCGTCGACTTTACCGATCACCTCAACGACAGCATCGAGGGCAAGCGCGTGGGCATCATCCCCGCGTTTATGGAAGCCGAGGGCCTGACGTCCGAGGTCAAGGCTGCTGTTCAGCGCGCCGCCCAGGAGCTGCAGAACCAGGGCGCCGAGCTGGTCGAGGTCGACCTGCCGCACCTGGACGCCGCCATCGCCGCCTACTACGTTATCGGCCCGGCCGAGGCGTTCTCCAACCTGGCCCGCTTCGATGGCATTCGCTACGGCTATCAGGAGGAGGGCTGCGCCAACCTGTCCGATCAGAGCTCGCTGTCGCGCGCCCACGGCTTTGGCGCCGAGGCCAAGCGCCGTCAGATGCTCGGCGCCTACCTGCTGAGCTCGGGCGTGTACGACAAGTACTACTACGCTGCGCAAAAGGCCCGCACGCTCATCACGCAGGACTACGACGCCGCGTATGCCAAGGTGGACACCATCCTTATGCCCGCCTCGCCGCGCACGGCCTTTAAGTTTGGCGAGATCAGCGACCCCACGCAGATGTACCTCTCCGACCTGTACACCATTTCGCTCAACATTTGCGGCAACGGTGGTATCTCGGTGCCGCTGGGCCTGGGCGAGGATACTCAGCTGCCCGTTTCTGCCCAGCTGGTTGGTCCGGCGTTTAAGGACCGTCAGCTGCTCACGTTTGCCCGCGCCCTGGAGCGCGGCTTTGCCGATGCCGCCACGGGTGCGCCCGCGCTTTCCGTCGCGCCCGATTTTGCCGGGAAGGGGGGCGAGCTGTAATGAAGGAACTTTCCGAGGTCCTGCAGGATTGGGAGGCCGTGATTGGCCTGGAGATCCATACCGAGCTCACCGCACTCGATACCAAGATGTTCTGCAACTGCAAGCTCAGCCACGATGACGAGCCCAACGCCAACGTGTGCCCGGTATGCCTGGGCCTGCCCGGCGCCCTGCCGGTGCCCAACAAGCGCGCCATCGAGAGCATCGTCAAGGCCGGCCTCGCCACCAACTGCGAGATCCAGCGCCACTCGATGTTCTACCGCAAGCACTACTTCTATCCCGATATGGCCAAGAATTTCCAGACCACGCAGGGTCCGGTCGCCTTTGCCATGTACGGTCACCTGGATCTGGACGTGACTGGTCGCGGTGCCGCCGAGCGCCCCGACTGCGCGTTTGGTGAGGCCGAGGCCCAGAGCCTGGCGAGCGCTTCGGCCAACGCCGAGGGCCTGTCCACGTCCATGACGTCGACCATGCGCGAGGGCAACCAGCGCGCCGGCCATCTGGCCAGCTACGACGCGTCCAACCTGCAGATGCCCGAGCGTCGCGAGGACGGTTCCTACACGGTGCCCATCCGCATCCTGCGCATCCACATGGAGGAGGACGCTGCCAAGATGGTGCACGTGGGCGGTGCCGAGGGCCGCATTACCGCCGCGGCCGAGTCGCTCGTCGACTACAACCGCTGCGGCACGCCTTTGATTGAGCTCGTGACTGAGCCCGACTTGCGTACGCCCGAGGAGGCTCGCCTGTTTATGGAAAAGCTCCGTCGCATCTTTGTGACGCTGGGCATTTCGGACTGCTCCATGGAGAAGGGCTCCATGCGCTGCGACGGCAACGTGTCGCTGCGTCGCCGCGGCGAGACCAAGCTGGGCACCAAGACCGAGCTCAAGAACCTCAACTCGTTTAAGAGCCTGCACGACGGCCTTGCCTACGAGATTTGCCGCCAGGCCGAGGTGCTCGAGGAGGGCGGCATCATCTATCAGGAGACCCGCCACTGGGAGCCCAGCCGCAAGCGCACCGTGGTCATGCGCGTGAAGGAAACGGCAGACGACTACCGCCTGTTCCCCGATCCCGACCTGGCGCCGTTCGATCTGGACGACGAGTTCATCGACCGCTGCCGTGGCGAGATCCCGGAGCTGCCCGATGCCAAGCGCGCTCGTTTTGAGGCCGACTTTGGCATTAAGGCGGCCGATGCCGAGCAAATCGCCGGCGACCCGGAGTTTGCCGAGTTCTTTGAGGTCGCCGCTGCCGGTATGGCCGGCAAGGAGGCCCAGACGGTCGCAAACCTGCTGGTGAACGAGATGATCGCCTACCTTAAGGGCGCAGGCGTGTCGCTCGCCGAGTCCGGCATCGCGCCGGCTCAGGTGGCAGCGCTCGCCAAGCTGCTGGCGACCGATGCCATCAGCTCCAACCAGGCGCACGAGGTCTTTGAGGCCATGGCCCAGACCGGTGACGACCCTAACAAGATCGTCGACGAGCGCGGTATGCGTCAGGTAAGCGATGCCGGCGCGCTGCAGCCGATCGTGGACGAGGTGCTGGCAAACTGTGCCGATCAGGCGCAGCAGTATCGTGACGGCAACCAGAAGGTCATCGGCTTTTTGGTGGGCCAGTGCATGAAGGCGAGCCGCGGCAAGGGCAATCCGAAGCTCTTCAACGAGTTGCTGAGAACGTCGCTCTCGTAAGCGGGAACCGAGGGGCCCCGGCAGGGCGGGTGCTTCCTCAAAAATTCGAACAGTCCTGCGCAAGACGAAGGCCACATTAAGTGGCCTTCTTTGCGTGTGGAACTCATTTTGAGGAAGCACCCGCCCTGCCGGGGCCCCCGGGTTCTGCAACGACTCGGCCGTTCGGGTCAGGCGGGCTGATATAAATAGAGTGGATGGGCGCGCCGTTGGCGCGTCCATTTTTGTGCGGGTGACAAAGGGACTGCCCCTTTGTCACATTGCAATAAATGTGATGAAAGTGTGGCGAAATGAGCTTAAAACTTCCGTAAATGTGATAAATGTCACGTTTTACCTAAGGTAAAATGTGAGAAATATCACGTTTACGGAAGTTTCTTTGCGGGAGGTTCGGTCATGCAGCGAGATATCATTGCCAAGCTTAACGCTTGGAAAGCGTCAGAATATCGTAAGCCGCTTATCCTTAAGGGGGCGCGCCAGGTTGGAAAGACGTGGGCGCTTAAGGAGTTCGGCCGAACCTCGTACATCAATTATGTGTATCTGACGCTCGAGGAGCCGTCACCTGGGGTACAGAGCGAGTACGCTCAGTTTTTCGAAGGTACGCGCGATCCTCGACGGATCATCTCAAATCTTTCCCTGGCACTTGGACAGCCTATCGATCCCGGCGAAACGCTGCTTATTATTGATGAGATCCAGGATTGTCCTTCTGCAGTCGGCGCCCTTAAATACTTCTGTGACGAGGCCCCCGAGTATCACGTCGCATGCGCAGGGTCTTTGTTGGGCGTTCGCTTGTCCCGTGAGACCAGCGCTTTTCCGGTGGGAAAGGTCGAGTTCATGGAGATGCGCCCCATGAGCTTTTCCGAGTTTCTGAAAGCCGAGGGCGCTGCAAACTACGACGAATACCTTGGCGGCCTGGATCAGATCGAGACAGTGCCCGATTTCTTCCATGTCCGTCTCGTCGAGCATCTTCGTCGTTATTTTGCATGCGGCGGCATGCCAGAGGCTCTTGGCCGGTGGGTGGAGACGGGCGATATCGTTCAGGTCGATAAGGTGTTGTCTGATCTCTTGGATTCCTACGAGCGCGATTTTGCCAAGCATGGTGGCCGTGCGCAGTTCGCCAAGCTTTCACAAATATGGAACTCGATTCCAGCTCAGTTGGCGCGCGAGAACAAAAAGTTCGTTTGGGGTGCGGTGCGCGAGGGGGCTCGTGCTCGAGAATACGAGGATGCTCTGGAATGGCTTGCCGATGCTGGGCTCATCACGGCGGTTCGCCTTAATGCTGCCGGTGGTGTGCCGCTCTCTGCATACGATGACCTCAAGGCATTTAAAGTCTACTGTCTTGATGTCGGCTTGCTGCGCCGCATGGCAAGGCTGGATGCGTCCGCTTTTGCCATCTCGGATGCGCTATTTTCGGAGTTCAAAGGTTCGTTCGCCGAGAACTATGTGCTTCAGGCATTACTTTCACAGTTAGATGCTGCTCCGCGTTATTGGACAAACGAGAAGCCGAAGCACGAAGTCGATTTTTTGATTCAAGTCGGAAACGAAATCGTTCCCGTCGAGGTCAAATCGGGAGAGGTCGTTCATTCCAAGAGCCTTAAGTACTATGCCGACAAGCATGCGGAGACGACTCCATTGAGGGTCCGCTACTCACTTAAGAACCTAAAGCTCGACGACGGGGTGCTCAACATTCCGTTGTATTTGGCTGATCGATCTGTCCCTCTTATCAAAAAGGCGCTTGATTGTGCACATCTTGACGTTTAGATCCTGGGTGAGCTGACGGGCGGCGGCTAATTAATCGCTCCGTTACGGCCAGGGAGCTTGGGCCTTAGCGATGCTTGCTTCGCCAAGCCGTGGGTGTCATGCCGGTGTATTGTTTGAAGGCTTGGGCGAAGGCGGCCTGCTGAGGGTAGTCGAGCCGCTCTGCCACCTGCGCTATCGTGAGCGCGCTATCGGCCAGAAGGTCCTGTGCTCGCTCCATGCGGCGTCTGCGAATGTAGGCGCCCAGGGACTCGCCAGTTTGGGCCTTAAAGGTGGCGCAGAGTTTGGAGCGACTTGTGTAGAGCCGCTCGGCGATCTCGTTGATACCCACACGTCTGCCTTTGTCGAGCGCGCGCTCAATCATTGCCGTTGCTTCTTCGGCAATGGTTATGCTGACGCGTGTGTCTGCCGCCTGCCGCGCCTGCTTGTGGGCCGCGCGCGAACAGGCGAGCTCCGCGACCATGGTTTCCACGATGCCCTGCATATAAACGTGTCCGCCTACGGTGCGCGCGCGGTCCTCGTTAATCCGGCGCAGCGTGTGGCAGATAGCAGACGTCGCTTCCTCGTGCCATGGCTCGGCAAACGCCTCAAAGATTCCCGCGAACTCGGTGGGATAGCGGTGCTCCAGTTCGTCAAAATATCCAGGCAAAAAGAGTACCGAGCGCGAGTGATAAAGCTCCCCCGCAAACAGCGGGCTTAATTCCTCGCCACAGCTATCTTGGATAAAGCTGCAAACGGCATTGTTTGGCCACGGTCCATGCAATGGTTTAAGGTTCGCGGGCGTTATGCCAGCCTCGGGCATGCATGTAAGTGTGGGCGCGCTGACCTCGCTCACGCAGGCGTATGGCTCGGGTGTGTATTCGGCCAAGTACATATCGTGCGTCGGGGTGATGAAATGCTCCATGACAATGCAGGCAGGGGAGAGAGGCATGATCCATGCGCGGCCGTGCGCCCGGTCGTTTGCCACCTCGCCGGTAAAGACGGCGCCCTTGCCGGTAAGCTCCAGGCCAAACTGCTCAAACTGCGGTGCGTAGAGCTCGGTTATGTCGGTCGCTGCCCGCCGCATTTGCAAAAGCGTCCCTTTCCTTTGCAGAAACGTCCACGCCTGGCTTGATTGTGAGCCATGGCTAACACATCAATGATAAGTTGATTGAGGTTAACTCTCAAGCCGTTAGAAAGGAATCTCATGGCAAAGGGATCAGAAAGGGAAGGCGGCGGTATCGGCGAGCTGCTTGCATATGCCGGCGACCGTAAATTCCTAACGTATTTGGGCATGGCGCTCTCGGCGCTCTCGCAGCTGCTGAGCTTTGGCCCGTACGTGTGCATTTGGCTTGTCGCGCGAGACCTTATCGCTGTGGTGCCTAACTGGAGCGAAGCCACCGATATCGCGATGTATGGCTGGTGGGCCGTGGGTTTTGCCCTGGCAAGCATCGTAGTTTATTTCGTTGGGCTCATGTGCACGCACCTGTCTGCGTTTCGCTGCGCGTCCAATATCCGCAAGACTACGAGCGAGCACCTGCTTAAGCTGCCGCTTGGCTACTTTGACACGCACGCCACCGGTGAGCTGCGCCGTATTGTAGACGGATGCGCCGCCTCCACCGAGACCCTGCTCGCACACATGCTGCCCGATATCGCGGGCGCCGCCGCCATGGTCGCAGGTCTGCTCGTGCTGCTTTTCGCCTTGGATTGGCGCTTGGGCGCGGCATGCCTCATCACGGTGGCCATTTCGTTTGGCGCCATGGCCACCATGATGGGCGGCAAAGGCGCCGAGTTCATGAAGGCCTACATGGGAGCGCTGGTCAAGATGAACAAGACCGGCACCGAATACGTACGCGGCATCCCCGTGGTCAAGGTGTTTCAGCAGACGGTCTACTCCTTTAAGGCCTTCCACGATGCGATCGCCGAATACGCCGACACGGCACAAAACTATGCGGGCACGTTCTGCCGAGGTCCGCAGGTACTCAACCTTACCGCGCTCAATGGTCTTGTGGCATTCCTGTTACCCGTGGCGTTGCTGTTGGCGCCGGGCGAGACGGACTTCGCGCATTTTATGGCCAACTTCACGTTTTACGCGATATTTTCGGCCGTGGTGCCGACGGCCATGACCAAACTCATGTTTGTGGGCGAGGCCTCTCAGATGAGCGCCGATTCGCTGGCTCGTATTCGAAGCGTCATGGATTCCAAGCAGCTCTCCGTGCCCGCCCAACCCAAGCACCCTGCCGGCGGCGACGTGCGATTTGAGGACGTGAGCTTTACGTACGAGGGTGCCGAAGCGCCTGCCGTTAGCCATGCGAGTTTTAGCGTTTCCGCTGGTAGCACCCTCGCCCTGGTGGGTCCTTCGGGTGGCGGCAAGTCAACCTGCGCAAGCCTGATCCCGCGTTTTTGGGATGTTTCCTCGGGTCGAGTGCTCGTAGGCGGTGTGGACGTTCGCGATATGGATCCGCATGATCTTATGGACCAGGTGGCCTTTGTGTTTCAGACTAACCAGCTGTTCCGGCAAACACTTGCCGATAACGTGCGCGCCTCCAAGCCTACGGCCACTGACGACGAGGTGCGTGCGGCCCTCTCCGCAGCTCAGTGCGATGACATTGTGGCCAAGCTCCCACAGGGCATCAATACCATGCTCGGTGCCGGCGGAGCATATCTTTCGGGAGGCGAGGTCCAGCGCGTGGCACTCGCCCGCGCGATCCTTAAAGACGCGCCCATCGTGGTGCTCGACGAGGCCACGGCGTTTGCCGATCCCGAGAACGAGGCGCTCATCCAGCGCGCCTTTAGCAAGCTGGCGGCGGGTCGCACGGTCATTATGATTGCGCACCGACTCTCGACTGTAGTGGGCGCAGACCAAATCGTGGTGCTCAACCAGGGCAGCGTGCAGGAGTCGGGTACCCATGCCGAGTTACTGTCCCAAGAGGGTCTGTATGCCAAGATGTGGGCCGAATACGAACAGGCCGCGAGCTGGAAAATCACTGCAGCGACCGCGGATGCCGCCGTCACGAAGGGAGGCGAGGCCTAAATGTTCGCCTCATTCCAAAAGAAGTATTTCCTATCCGATAAAGGCGTCGCCGGCGTAAAACGCGGCATTTTCTGGACCACGCTCACCAATCTCATTACCATGGCCGGCATGGGCTTTTTATTCCTGGTTATGGCCGGCTTTGTCGAGCATCTCACCAGCGGGGCTGACCTGCCGGATGCCCTGCCGATCGTGGGCGGCCTCCTGGTCTTTTTCGTGTTGCTCTTTGCCTCTAACTGGCAGCAGTATTACTACACCTACTGCATCTTTTACGAGGAGTGCGGCAAGCAGCGTATGGAGATTGCCGAGCGCTTGCGCAAGCTGCCGCTGTCGTTTTTTGGTCGTCGTGATCTGGCCGATTTAACCGAGACCATCATGGGTGACGTCCAGGCCATGGAGCACGCCTACAGCCACGTGCTGGGAGAGCTTTGGGGTGCCATCATCGCAAGCGCCATTGTGTTCGTGGCGTCGCTGTTCTTTTGCTGGCAGCTGGCGATTGCGGCGTTTTGGAGCGTTCCCGTGGCCTTTGCCGTGCTGTATCTAACACGCGGCCCCATGACTCCAGTGTTCGATCGCGTGCGTGCCGAGAAGGTCAAGGTTACCGAGGCGATTCAGGAGACGCTCGACTGCGTTCGCGAGATCCGCGCCACCAACCAGGAGGCCCATTATCTTGAGGGTCTCAACGGCGTGATCGATGCCGAGGAGCGCGAGACCACCAAGGGCGAGCTCGCTAACGGGCTTTTGGTCAACTCCGCCTTTGTCATCTTGCGTCTGGGCATTGCCACCACGTTGGTCACGGGCGCCGCGATGGTCGCCTCCGGGCAGGTCGACTTTTTGGTGATGTTTGCCTTCCTGCTTATGGTGAGCCGTATCTATGCACCCTTTGACCAGGCGTTAATGTTAATGTCCGAGCTGTTTGCCGCCGAGTCGTCTGCCAAACGCATGCGTTCTATCATGGAAGAGCCTGTGGCGCGGGGCAGCGAGAAATTTGAGCCCGTGGGCCACGATGTGGTGTTCGATCACGTGGCATTTGGCTATGGTGCGGGCGAGGACGGCCGTGCCGGCGAGAAAGTTTTTACCGATGTGAGCTTTACCGCCAAGGAAGGCGAAGTTACGGCGCTGGTCGGTCCTTCGGGTTCCGGTAAGTCTACGGTGAGCCGCCTGGCCGCGCGCTTTTGGGATGCCACCGAAGGCACGGTCACCGTGGGTGGCGTGGATGTTGCGGGCGTTGATCCCGAGGTGCTGCTGCGCGACTACGCCATTGTGTTCCAAGACGTGCTGCTCTTTGACGACACGGTGATGGGAAACATCCGCCTCGGGCGTCGTGATGCCACCGATGAGGAAGTGCTTGCGGCCGCGCGTGCCGCCAACTGCGACGAGTTCGTGAACCGCATGCCGCAGGGCTACGACACCATGATTGGCGAGAACGGCTCCAAGCTGTCCGGCGGTGAGCGCCAGCGCATCTCTATCGCCCGTGCGCTGCTCAAAGACGCGCCTATCGTGCTGTTGGACGAGGCGACGGCGAGCTTGGATGTGGAGAACGAGACCGTGGTGCAACAGGCACTTTCCCGTCTGCTTGCAGGCAAGACGGTTATCGTTATTGCCCACCGTATGCGTACGGTGGAAAATGCCGACAAAATCGTTGTACTCAAGGATGGTGTGGTTGCCGAGCAGGGTTCTCCGGCGCAGCTCAAGGCGGCAGGTGGAGAATTCGCACGCATGGTTGCGCTGCAAAAGGAAGCGGCTGCTTGGCAGCTGTAGGAAAGGGGGCCAAGATTTCCAAAGGTTAACTTTGGTTGACCATAATAGTTCGACTAAACTAGTCTCAAAAGCGTGCTCGAGCAAACTAATGAACTCGGGTGCTAAGGCACCATGCCGCGCTTGTGCGGCAAAAGGGAGAAGCAACATGAAGAAGTCGACTTTTAACACCCTGCTTGTCGGTGGCGGTTTTCTGCTTGGTACGGCCGGCATCAAGCTGCTCACCAGCGCTCCGGTAAAGAACGCCTGTGTGCAGGGTATCGCGTGCGGCATGCGCATCAAGAACGGCTACCAGGACATGGTCGAGCAGGCCAAGGCCAATGTCGATGACATGGTTGCCGAGGCTGCCTACATCACCCAGAGCGAGGCCGCTGCTGACGAGGCAGCCGAGTAGTACTCCCAGGCACAAACAATGAGATTCTCGATTATCAGCGAGATCCCCGGCAGGACCCGTCTTCAGTTGGCGGGTCCTGTGCCAGAGAGCGATCTCGATGCGCTTCTTAAGCTCAGCGGCGACATCGACGGCGTGCACAAGGTGCGCGTCTACGGCCGTATTGGCCAGATGGCGCTCGAATATGATGAGCAGTGTCGTGCGGGCGTGCTCGACGCCTTGGGTGCGCTCGATGCCCAGGCCATTGCCGACGCAAAGACGGGTTACGTGATGCAGCTTGAGCCACGCAAGCACAAGCTCGTCATGGATCTTGCCACACTTATCGGCGCCCACTACGCGCGCCGCTGGTTCTTGCCGACGCCTCTGCGTGCGGTGTTTGTCGTGGCCGGTTACATGGCATTTTTGCGTGCCGCCCTTCATGAGCTGGCTCAGCCGCGCCTGACCGTTCCCGTGCTCGACGCTTCGGCCATCGGCATCTCGTTCGTCAAGCGTGATGTTGACACCGCGGGCCAGACGATGTTCCTGCTCAACGTGGGCGAGCTGCTCGAGGACTACACCCGCGCCATGAGCGAAAACGAGCTTATCAACTCGCTGCTCGATGTGCCCGACAAGGCGCAAAAGGTCGTCGGCGACACCGAGGTGAGCGTTGCTGCGACCGAGCTCGAGCCCGGCGATCTGGTCGCCGTACGCACCGGCATGTCCATCTGCATTGACGGTGTGGTCGAACAGGGGAGCGCCATGGTCAACCAGGCGACCCTGACCGGCGAGCCGCTTGCCGTCGAGCGCAGCGCAGGCGACGACGTGTTCGCCGGAACTGTCGTGGAAGACGGCAGCATCTTGGTGCGCGTGCGCGCCAACACGGCGCAGACCAAGCTGCGCTCGATCGTCTCGCTCGTGCAGACCGCCGACTCACTCAAGTCCGAGGGCCAATCGCATATGGAGGACCTTGCCAACAAGATCGTCCCGTGGAACTTCCTGCTCGCGGGTCTGGTTGCGCTTACCACCCGCAGCCTCATCAAGACCTCGGCGGCGCTGATGGTCGACTACTCGTGCGCACTCAAGCTCACGGGTTCCGTCGCCGTCATGACTGCCATGAGCGATGCTGCCAAGATGGGCGTCATGGTCAAGGGCGCCAAGTACTTTGAGTCGTTTGCCAAGGCCGACACCATTGTGTTTGATAAGACTGGCACGCTCACCGAGGCCCAGCCGCGTCTTGCCTGCGTACTCACCACCGATGGCTGGAGCGAGGACGAGATCCTGCGCCTTTCCGCTTGCTTGGAGGAGCATTTCCCGCATCCGGTGGCGCGTGCCGTGGTCAACGCTGCTCACGAGCGCGGGCTCGAGCACCGCGAGCGCCATGCTGCCGTCGAGTACATCGTGGCACACGGCATCGCTTCGTCCATCGAAGGACGTCGCGCGATTATCGGCTCGGCACACTTTGTGTTTGAGGATGAGGGCGCGCAGCTCGAGTCCGACATAAAGGAGCGCATCGAGTCCCAGATGCAGGGCCTGTCGCCGCTGTATCTGGCGGTCGACGGCACCGTTGTGGGCGTGCTCGGTATCGAGGACCCGCTTAAGCCCGGGGTCCGCGAGGCCATCGCCGACTTGCACGCGTTGGGCGTTAAGCACGTGGTCATGCTCACGGGCGACTCGGAGCGCACGGCCGAGCGCATTGCTCGCGAGGCAGGTGTCGACGAGTTTAAGGCCGAGCTGCTGCCCGAGGGCAAGTACGCGTATGTGGAGCGCATTAAGGGCGAGGGGCGCCACGTTGCCATGGTGGGCGACGGCGTCAACGACTCACCGGCGCTGGGTCTGGCCGATGTGGGTCTGGCCATGGGCGGTGGAAGCGACATCGCCAAGGAGGTCGCCGATATCATCCTGACCGATACAGATCTGGCCGCAATCGTGCGCCTGCGCCGCATGAGTCAGGGGCTTATCGACCGTCTGTCGAGTTCGTATTCCAAGGTGATGCTCACCAACTCGGCGCTGTTGGCATTGGGTATTACCGGCATGATCACTCCGCAGACGTCGTCACTGCTGCACAACGGCTCAACGATCGCCTACAGCCTGGGCAACGCAAAGGCGTACCTGCGCTAGCGCTTTTACTTAAGTTTTTGGCCTGCATTTGGGCGGTGTTGCAGCCGCCAGAATGCAGGCCTTTTGCGTTTGACCATGTGCTAGCAGAAATATATAGTTGTGCTAGCTTAGATAGCAAAAGTCGAAGGTGAGGTTGAGATGGGTGCTGTTAGCGGCATGGCGCAGGTGAACGTTCGCGTGGATCGCCAGGTCAAGAACCGTGCCGAGGAGGCACTGCGGCTTTCGGGCGGGTCACTGCCCGAGCTCATCAAAAAGGTGGTGGCCAAGGTCGCGCAGGGTGGCGGGCAGTGTGAGGAAGTGCTTGCGGCCGTCGACGACCGGCAGCAGGCCGTCGCGCCCGATACTCCGTTCGTCGCGTCGTGGGCAGCGGCAGACCGGCTTTATGCAGACTTGGGCATCGCTGCGTCGCCCGTATCCGACGATCGCGGTTGGGACACAATCTATTCCGAAGCCATGGATGAGCATTATCGCCAAAAGGGGATGATCCAGTGAGTGGGGCTCCCCTCAAAATAATGGTGGACGCCAACGTATGGGTTGATTCGTTTTGCGTCGACCATGTCGAGTCGCTTGCCGCGCGTGCGTTTATTGGGCGGGCGACGGAGACGGGGGCGTTGCTGTTCTTCCCAGTGCATATCGCCAAGGACGTGCTGTACGTTGTCCAACACGAGCTGAAGCGTAGCGTTCTTGCCAGCGGGGGAGCACTCGACGAGGCTTCTGCTCGTGCAATTGGCGATGCGGCGTTGGCGTTTGTTCGGAATATGACCGAAAACGCCACGGCCGTGGGCGCAGATGCGTCGGACCTTTGGCTGGCCGACAAATACTTAGCGCTCCATCGCGATTACGAGGACAACTTGGTGCTTGCCGCGTGCAAGCGCGCACAGGTCGATTACTTGGTGACCAACGATCGCAAGCTGCTTGAACATGCCGATCTTGCAGCAAAGACCCCGCGCCAAATGATGCCGATTCTTGCTTTGGCCGAACGCGGCGGCGCGGCTATCGGTTGACACGAACTGTTTGCGGGCCTCTTGGACGACGATGCGCCAAGGGGCCCGCGTCTGCTATTTACAAAAGCTCGGCCTTAATGGCGGGACTTTCTGCGAGCTGTTCGGCTGCCTTTTCGTCGGAGCTGTCGAGCGCTGCCAGGCTGCGGTAGACCCACTCGTTGACCTGGGTGTTCTTGACGCCTGCGGTCTGCATAAGGGCGCCTACCTCGCGGATTGCTGCGAGCAGATCGGCCTTGGGACCCGCGAGCTCGACCTCGATGTCGTGGTAGGCGGCCACGCCGCGGTTCTCACTCACGTGGTCGATAAAGCCCTCGACGGTCTCAAGCTGCTGGGCGAGAGCTGCATCATCGTCAGCGTCCAGCGCAACAAGGGCGTTCGAAACCGTGAGGGCAGGATGTCCGCAGGGGACAAAGCCTTCGATGACATCCATAGCTTCGGTAATGGTTGAGCCCAGGCCTGCGAGGGCATTGATGAGTTGCTGCTTGGTATCCATAACGGTCCTTTCGACGGGTCAATTGTGTTTGGCGAAAATATACGTGACGCGATCGGTAGCAAAAGTGCGAAGTGCGGCGCACATTGGGGTCTTCACAGCTCGTGCATAGAACAGCTGTCCGCTTTCAGAACGTGGTAAGATAACACTCCACAAGCGGGGCTCGCCCCGCATGTTCCTTGAAAAGTCGACGGTTATCGGGTGCTTGCAGGCCCAATGCCATCCAGACTTTCCCGACATTCGGGGGCGACTGGTTTCGACACGATAGCTCTGAGAGAGGAAGCAAGCCGAGGTCTCCTCGCCTCGTTAAACAGGGGTACCGTCAAATTGAATTGACAACAACTCTTCTTTTGAGCCTATGGCTCTCGCTGCTTAATTTATAGCGGCGCGTCAACCCGGTGATTTCCCCGACACCGGCGCGACGTCATTTTAGGGGAATGCTCCTGCGCACGTAATCGGTATGGCGCAGGCTAAGACCGAACCGGTTAGGACACCGCGAGCGTGTCGCTGCGCGCAAAGCGTCCGAGACTAAACCAGCGACTGAGCTTGGAGATGCCAATCAGGGGGCTTTCGTGGACCGGAGTTCGATTCTCCGCGCCTCCACCATAAGTAACAGGCAGGTAGATATTCGTATCTACCTGCCTTTTTATTTCTAGTCCGTACCGCGGAGAATCGAACTCTGTGCAGGGCGCGGGCGTAAAGAAAACGCGTAAGCGTTTTTAGCCCGCGGGCGAGGACGCCGGCAGGCGGCCGAAGCCGGTGCGGATTTGCGAAGCAAATACGCAGATTCTCCGCGCAAAGCTTCAACCCTATATAGATGCGATGTTATCGAATCTCAGCCTGCCATGCGCCACATCAACGGAACCCCAAACCCGCGGAGAATCGAACTCTGTGCAGGGCGCGGGCGTAAAGAAAACGCCTCAGTGACGCAGAGTGGGGCGTGCTTTCCCAATGGCAGCCCAGGCGGAAAGCACGTCCCGGAATCCGCGCTCAGACTGGGACGTAGTTTCCGGATGACACATCAAGCGGAAAGTTCATCCCGGAATCTCGCCTCAAACTGGGACACACTTTCCGCTTCACCTGCCGCCTCGAAAAACCCGTGCGCTCGCCATCCCAAAACTGGGTAGAAGAAAGCCAAAACGCAATCGCAGGAGGTCAATATGACTGCAGAAGATAAGGCAAAGAACGCCGGCAAGGTCGCGCTCGTCCTGGAGGGTGGCAGTTTTCGCGGGCAGTTTACCGCGGGCGTGCTCGACGTTCTCATGGAGGCTGGCGTCGAGATTCCGGCTGTCTACGGTGTATCGGCCGGTGCCCTCAACGGCGTGAACTACAAGTCGCATCAGATCGGCCGTGCCAACCGCATCAACCTGGCTTTCTGCAACGACAGCCGCTTCATGGGCGCTGCATCGTTTGCGTCCACGGGTTCCATCGTGGGTTACGACTTTATCTTCAATGATGTCCAGGACCGCCTGGATCCCTTTGACAACGAGACGTTCGATGCGAGCTCCATCGAGATGTACGCCGTCGCGACGGACATGCTCTTTGGAACCGCCACGTACCTGCCGGTCAAAAGCGCCGTGCTCGACCTCGACGCCGTGCGCGCCTCGACCTCGCTGCCGTTGGTGACGCCGCCGGTCGAGATTGACGGGCACAAATACGTCGACGGCGGCGTGGCCGATTCGGTTCCTATCGAGCATGTGCTCGAGGAGGCGGGCTTTGACCGTGCGGTCGTCATCGTCACGCAGGACCGTTCGTATGAGAAAAAGCCCTACGAGTTTATGCCGGCCGCGCGCGCCCGCTATGCAGACTACCCCTATTTGCTCGAGGCTATCGAGACACGCCACGACCGCTACAACATCCAGCGCATGCACCTGTGGAAGTATGAGCGCGAGGGCCGTGCGTTGGTCGTCGCTCCGCAAAAGCCGGTCGAGGTCGGCCATGTCGAGCACGATTCGGTAAAGCTTTTGGACCTGTATATCCAGGGCCGTCAGGAGGCAAAGCGCCTGCTCGCGGAAATCCAAGAGTTCGTTGAGCGCTAACGACGGCGAACCCTCAAAAAATGACAACAGCTAAAGAGCTGGAAAAATCACAGCTCGTGGATGACATGTGCAGAAACTCTGGTCGGAGCCAAAATACCTGTTGACTCGTACGGCGAGCGGGGTAATATGGACGGGTTACTTGCAGAGCCCCGTGAATCTCTGTAACAACACGTACTGTACATGGAGGAGTCTAAGTGATTTCGAAATCGACTCACTACGCCAAGCAGGGCGAGGTCCAGCGCAACTGGGTTCTCGTCGACGCCGATGGTGCTGTCCTGGGCCGTCTTGCCACCCAGATCGCAATGATCCTGCGCGGTAAGAACAAGCCCCAGTTCACGCCCAACAGCGACTGCGGCGACTTCGTTGTCGTCATCAACGCCGATAAGGTCCAGCTTACCGGCAACAAGGCCGACACGAAGACCTATTATCGCCACAGCGGCTACAACGGCGGCCTCAAGGCTGAGAGCTTCCGCCAGGCTATGGAGAAGCACCCGGAGAAGGTCATCGAGCGCGCCGTTCGCGGTATGCTGCCCAAGACCACCCTCGGCCGTGCCCAGATGACCAAGCTTAAGGTCTACGCTGGTGCCGAGCATCCGCATGCTGCCCAGAACCCCACGAAGATTGAGCTGGAGGCTTAAAGATGGCTGAGAACACCGTTGTCTACCAGGGTACCGGCCGTCGTAAGAACGCCGTCGCCCGCGTCCGTCTCGTCCCCGGCACCGGCAAGGTGACCATCAACAAGCGTGACGCCGAGCAGTATTTCGGCCGTCATCAGCTCGTTGAGAACGCCCTTGCTCCCTTCAAGGTGACCGACACCGCCGGTCAGTTCGACGTTATCGCTCTGTGCGATGGCGGCGGCATCTCCGGTCAGTCCGGCGCTCTGCGCCTGGGCATCGCTCGCGCTCTTCTGAACGCTGGCGACTACCGTGCTGACCTCAAGAAGGCCGGTTTCCTTACGCGCGATGCTCGCGTGGTCGAGCGCAAGAAGTACGGCCTCAAGAAGGCCCGCCGCGCTCCCCAGTTCTCCAAGCGCTAAGGTTTTATCTCCTTTCGAGATACAATGTACAAGCGGGGCCTGCCGATTCCTCGGCGGGTCCCGCTTTTCTTTTTCGACTAGGGTGGGCGGTTGCATATCGCCTGCTAGGGAAGGAGCGATCCTATGCCCCAGAACATCTTCGGTACCGACGGCGTCCGTGGCGTCGCCAATGCCGACCTCTCGTGTGACCTCGCGTTTCGCCTGGGCCGCGCGGCGACCAAGTTTCTTGGTCCGGACATCTGCATCGGCCGTGACACGCGCCTTTCGGGCACCATGCTCGAGAGTGCTCTGACCGCCGGCATTATGGCCGAGGGCGGCCGTCCGCACTGCTGCGGCGTCATCCCCACGCCTGCCGTGGCACTGCTCACCGTTCAGAACGAGCTCGACGGCGGCATCGTCATCTCTGCTTCGCATAATCCGCCGGAGTTCAACGGCATCAAGTTCTTTAGCCGCAAGGGCATGAAGCTTCCCGATGCTGTCGAGGAAGAGATCAGCGCCTGGGTCATGTCCGAGGAAGCCATGGCTGCCGACACGCTGCCGACTGGCGCCGGCGTGGGCCACATCATCAAGATGAAGGACGCCCGCAAGGCATACGTCGACCACGCCATCGATACGCTTGATGGCCTGAGGCTCGATGGCCTGGTCGTTGCCGTCGACTGCGGTCACGGTGCTTCCTGCCAGACCACGCCCGCCGCGCTGCAGCGCCTGGGTGCCACGGTCCATGCCATCAACACCGATTATTGCGGCACGGACATTAACGTTGAGTGCGGCTCCACTCACCTTGAGCCCCTGCGCGAGCTCGTGCTGCGCACCCATGCTGACATCGGTCTGGCCCACGACGGCGACGCCGACCGCGTACTGTTCGTGGACAGCGAGGGCAATGAGATCGATGGTGACTACATCTTGGCTATCTGCGGTTCTGACCTTGCCGCTCGCGGCAAGCTCGCCAACTCCGAGATCGTCTCGACCGTCATGTGCAACCTGGGCTTCTCCATCGCTATGAAGGAGCAGGGCTTCGAGATGGTTCAGACCGCCGTGGGCGACCGCTACGTTCTGGAGCGCATGCTCGCGGACGGCGCCGTCATCGGCGGTGAACAGTCCGGCCACATCATCTTCCTGGAGCACAATACCACCGGTGACGGCCTGGTGACGGCTCTGCAGCTGCTGGCCGTGCTCAAGCGCACCGGCCGCACCCTCACCGACCTTGCTGGCATCATGAAGAAGTACCCGCAGGTACTCGTCAACGTGCATTCCGACAACAAGGCCGGTCTGGACGATTGCCAGCCCATTTGGGACGCCGTCGCTGCTGCCGAGAAGGAGCTTGACGGCCGTGGCCGCATTCTGGTGCGCCCGAGCGGTACCGAGCCGCTGGTCCGCGTGATGGCCGAGGCCGAGACGCACGAGCTGACCCAGCGCGTTGTCGACGACATCGTCGAGGTTGTCAAGCGCGAACTTCCCTAATGGTCAAAAACCGTTGCCAAGTGGTAAACTGTCAAGGTTATTTTGATTGATTGGTATGTCCGAGGGGGAGCATGTTCACTAAAGTCCTAAGGTCTTTTGGTATGCGTGGTCGAGTCCTTACGCTGGATGCTCCCATCTCGGGCGACGTCATTCCGCTTTCCGAGGTAAACGACCAGACGTTTGCCACCGGCCTTTTGGGCCAGGGCGTTGCCATTCAGCCCACCGGAACGCGTGTGATTGCACCGGCTGATGCCAAGGTCGAGGCCATTTTTCCCACGGGACACGCCGTAGCGCTTAACACGGTCGATGGCTTGGACGTGCTTATCCATGTTGGTTTGGACACCGTTCAGCTCGAGGGCAAGCACTTTACCGTGCATGCGCAAGTGGGTGACATCGTCCATAAGGGCGATGTACTCATTGAGTTCGATCGCGAGGCAATTGCTGCCGAGGGCTACGATGTGACGGTCCCCATCTTGGTGTGCAACTCCGTTGAGTTCTCGAGCATCAAGGGCTCCGTTGGCGTGCATGTCGAAGAGATGGACCAGCTCATCGTTGCTCGCGAGCGCTAGCAAGTGCACGTGGCCATTAGCCTACAATTCAAACACGTTTACGGAGGGCGCCCTTGAAAGAGGACGCCCTCCGTGGCAAGATGGGAAACGTCCGAGGCTAAACAGCTTCGGGTCACCGTGGACGGGCAGGGGCCTCGACGCGGCTAGACACGAGACACATACATTACGCGACCTCGCCCTGGTGGCCGCACACGTTGGTTGCGGCCGACGCGGGCCGCGGGCAAGTGCTTGTAAGGGAGCCTTGCCTCTCTTGTACGAGAAAGGACGCGTAATGAAGATCATTAAAGCTAAAGACTACGAGGATATGAGCCGCAAGGCCGCTAATATCATCTCGGCCCAGGTTATCCTCAAGCCCGACTGTGTGCTGGGCCTTGCCACCGGCTCCACCCCGATCGGTGCCTACAAGCAGCTCGCTGCTTGGTACGAGAAGGGCGACGTCGACTTTGCCGAGGTCAGCACCTACAACCTGGACGAGTATCGTGGCCTTTCGCACGACGATCCCCAGAGCTATCACTACTTCATGCGTGAGAACTTCTTCGATCACATCAACATCGACCTGAACAACACGCATGTGCCCGACGGTTCCAACCCCGACGCCGCCGCTGCCTGCTCTGAGTACGACAAGATCGTCGCCGAGGCCGGTTACCCGGATCTGCAGCTGCTCGGCATTGGCAACAACGGTCACATCGGCTTCAACGAGCCCGATGACCACTTCTCCAAGGGCACGCACTGCGTCAACCTCACCGAGAGCACCATTCAGGCCAACAGCCGCCTGTTCGACAGCATCGACGATGTTCCCCGTCAGGCCTACACCATGGGCACTCAGACCATCATGTATGCCCGCATGATCCTGGTTGTCGCCAACGGCGAGGCCAAGGCTCAGGCCGTGCACGATATGTGCTATGGTCCGGTTACGCCCAAGTGCCCGGCTTCGATCCTGCAGCTGCACACCAACTGCGTTGTCGTTGCCGACGAGGCCGCCCTTTCGCTCTGCGAGTAGCGCGAATCCTGCAGCTCGACATAGCCTTGCCTAAGGCCTCCGCTTTGCGGGGGCCTTTTTGTTATCCCTTTTTGCCCATTTGACCAAAAACTTGTCGCAAGCTTGACGAATGCCGGATGTCCAACAGCTTGATTCATTCTATACCAGATTCTATGCAAAAATGCCACTAGAAGGTCGTAGACGGTAGCGGGTGCTAGGCGAGTTGAATGACATGGCTGAATCTTGTTCATCTGCGTTACACTGCCGCTTAGATGGGACAAGCTGACAAGCTCATTTACCTGCTTAAAGACCGATTAGTCGGGGGATTAATAACAATCGGCCCTCGCTGTACAAAAACTTGCCGCTTGCGTACCAAAAGACAACCTAAAACACAAGGTCGCTCTATTCATAGCGCGGCTTGTATGGTCTTGCGGCTACAGTGTCCATACGGTCGAGTTGAGGAGCGGGCATGGTAAACGATTTGAGCGGTATAGACGAGTTCGAGCTGATGCCGCTGGGCGGAGGCTATATGGTGCGACGCGAACGCTTGATGAATGAGCTTATCGCCAAGGGCCGAAAGGCCGGCATCGTGGTTCTTTATGCGCCCGACGGGTTTGGGAAGACCTCGGTGCTGCTGCAGTACACCCATGAGGTTAAATGCGACCCGACGCGAGGCCCCGTGCGGATTATCGAGGCCGATCGCGCCATTGGGCGCGAGGTGTTTATGCAGCTCGAGGTGGTTACCGAAGAACTCAAAGACAAACCGCACTCCCTTATCGCGATTGATAATGTGCCAAACCTCGATCAGCACGATACCGAAGACCTCATCGACAGGATTCGCGGCCTGCGCGCTATGGGGGTTGGGGTCTTTATCTCCTGCCGTCCTTCAAATCGTCAGCTGATTCATGGGCTGGGCGATTCGGTTAAGATCAATGCGCAGATGCTCAAGGTGCATGCCTATGAGTATTCGGCGTGGGCATCGGCGTTTTCGATCAGCACATCGCTCGACTTCTATCAGCTCACGCAGGGCGTGCCCGAGCTGGTTTCGGCATTGCAGACGGGTCTGTATGGCCAAGGCGACGTAGCCGGCCTGCTCGAAAACGAGATTGTCAACGTATATGGCGCGGCACTTGCCGATCTGGCTTCGCTCGACAATAATGCGCTGTTTTGCGTGGCATGTCTCATGGTTTTGATGGGCGAGGGCAATATCGCAGAACTCGAGGCTTGCGGGATGAGGCTGTCGATGGTCGACCAGTCCTACTTTGTACGCGACTACCCGATCTTTGGCTTGGATCCCGTCGAGCGGAGTTTTACGTGTCTGGGCACGGAGGATAACGGACGCCTGCGTTTGCGTAAGTTGGTGGCCGAGGTTCGCCCCGAACTTGTTCCGAGGGCGGCCCGGATTTTGCTTAAGGCGGGCCGATGCGATGCGGCGATGGACCTGGCGAACGCCTTTTTGGACCGTGAAGCGGTCCTTGAACTTGCTGGGCAGTATGGGGTCGATCTTGCTCTGACGGGGCACGGGGCCGATATCTGCCGAGCAGCGCTGGGCACGATCGATGCTGACGATCCGGCTCCCGAGCCAACGCCTGCCGAGGCGCTTGGCGTATATCTGGCAGCGGTCAGCGTGTCCAATACAAAGCTCGCTCGCTATATGGCATCGGTTATCGAGCGCGGGGGCGAACGGGCGGTCTGCGAAATAGATCCTGTTTCATGGAGGGTGGCCCAGACACTGACGGCTGTTTGCTATGGGGACAACGGGCTTGGGCTTCCTGCGAACCTGGCCGTGCCAGAAATCGAGACATCCCATACCGCACTCGATATGTTGTCTGCGCATATCGAGGTCAAGCGATGCCTGACCGAGCGGGGAGATGACGGCGGCGTCCTACAGCAGCTCAAAACGAGCAAGGCCTACGACTGCGAGCTCGACATCGCGGGGATTGTTATACGGGCCGATAGCATGCTGGTGGAGCTCTTTGACGGGTCGTTTGCGGGAACCGACGAGCGCGACGACGAAATGACGGTGGTGCGGGAGGCGCTCGACGTACGTGGACTTAAGGCGATGGCTATCTGGGTGCGCATGGTGTTGGCGGCACGGCGGCTCCTTTCCGGCTTGCCGGTAACCGACGATGCGGCGTTCAACGAGCTCGATCGTTTTGCCGTGCGCATGCGCGACAACCAGATTCAGCTGTTTGGCCTGTTGCTAGAAGGCTGGCAGTCGCTGGCAGAGGGACGGCCGGTTAATGCAAAGTTCCGTGCGGTCCAAGTGCTCAAACTTGCCGAGGAGTCGATTGCGTACATGCGCGATAACGCATTGCTGCTGGAGCGTGCGGCATATCTGCGTAACACCTCAATGGTTTCGGTTCGCGAGGAAGCGGAGCTACTCGATATAAGCCAGACGCAGGTTGGTGGCGCAGAAGCCTGGATGGTGGCGCTGCATTTGGCCTGTGCGGGCCGAGACAGCGACCTTGCGGCCTGGATGTCCATGAATCGCGCGGGGATTCTAGAGCCATCGTATCGGCTCTTTGCGCGCCTTGCCATGCATTGTCTGGGCGAGCCGGCGGGCAGGATACGCAAGAAGCTTCCCGTGCGCGAACTGTCGCGGTACTCGCTGCGCGACGATTTGGAAGGGGAGGGCGAGCGCCTGTTCCAGGCCGGCGAGGTTGAAGCCGTTGATACCATCGACCATATCGAGATTCGCATGTTTGGTGCGTTTCGCGCCGAGCGCGACGGGTTTCCCATCACGGACAAAATGTGGCGCCGCAAGAAGGCGGCGACACTTGCCGAGCGGCTTGCGCTGGGCATGGATGCGCTCGTCGATCGTGAGACGCTGGCCATGGAGCTGTGGCCCCATGCCGAGTTCAATAGCGCCCGCAACAACCTGTACTCGACGATATCGCGCTTGCGGTCGGCCTTGGGGCCGACGCCAGACGGCAAGTCGTGCGTGCTCATCCAAAATGAATGCATCGGACTCAACGGCGACTACGTCAAGACCGATGTACGGCTGTTTGACCAGATAAGCCGCGAGGTTTTGGGAAATCGCACAGGTGCGCGCGGGCCCCATTTGGTCGAGTTGTGCCTTAAGATTGAGCAGCTTTATGCCGGACCGCTGTATGTGCCCAATGGCTGTAATCCCACCTACTTTTTGCGTATGCGACGCATTATGCAGTCAAAGTACATCGATTGCATGATTAAGGGGGCCAATGCCGCTCTAGAAGAAAACGATCTGCAGTCGGCGATTTGGCTGGCAGAGTCGGGGCTTCGGCAGGAAACGGCGCGTGAGGATATGGTGCGCTGCGCCATGCGCGTCTACAGTGCGGCGGGGCGGCGGCGCGATATCGTCGAGCTGTACAGCGGGCATATGTACCATCTGAGGGAGCAGGTCAATGGCGTGCCCGAGCCCGAGACGCGGCGTCTATACGAGCGCTTGGTGGAGGGGCGGCTCAATCGCGTGCTGGTCGAGCGATAAAAAACGGGCGCCCGAAGTACTTGGGCACCCGTAAGCTTGCTATGTGTTGGCTCGCCGGATCATTGGCTCTTAGACGAGCTTGATCTTCTCGATGTCCTTGCGCGAGGACTCGCGATACAGCGAGAACTTGCGGCCGATGACCTGGACGACCTCGGCGTGGCAGCGCTCAGCGAGCTCTTCGGCGGCCTCGCGGGCGGAAAGACTGGAGCCATCGAGCACGGAGCACTTAACGAGTTCGTGCTTCTCCAGGTAGGCGACCGTCTGCTCGACGGTGCCCTCGTTGACATCGGACTTGCCGATGATGATGGCGGGGTTGAGGTGATGGGCCATGCTGCGAAGCTGCTTGACGTGGGCTCCTGTCAGTGCCATGGGTTCTCGCTTTCTATGTATGGGGCGCCCCGCGACGGGGCCTTAATCTACGTGAGCTGTCCCACGATAGCGCAGGAACGGCGCGGTGTGGAGCGTGTTTGCCCAGTTCAAAAAGAATGCGGATGCCGAGTGAGTGGGCGGTGCGGGCTGCGAACAGGCTATGAGCTGGGCGCAGAGACCGGCTCCCATGCAATAAACGCCCAACGGACCTTGCGGACGTGGTCGAGCATGTAGCGTCCCTGCGGCACGCCCTTGGAGCCCGGCTCGCCGGCACGGGGATTCTCAATCATGTGTTGAGCGATGTAGTCGCGCAGGCGGTCGATCTTATCCTCGTTGCCGTGTTCGAGCATACGGGAGAAGTCCGTCACGCCTGCCTCGAGGCTATCGAAGGTATCGCGACGAGGTGATTCAAAGTACGTAACCTGCGGCAACGCACCCATCTGAATGAGGATGTTGAAGGCGTACACAAAGCCATTACTGCAGGTAACCGAGGCACCGATAGCGTTCATCAAGTGCAGATCATAGCGCGGGCTGGAGTTGGCGACCATCGTGACAGCACAACGCCGACGAGCCGTACGATCAAGCTTAGCAAGCGCGCCTTTTAGATTGGTCGTCGTAACCGACCGACTGGCAAAGGCAACATCCACCGCTTTCGCGACCGGTCCAACCAAATCCCAATCATCATCCCAAGCAAGCTCAAGCGGCGTAATAAGATCTTCGAGCCCGTAATACTCAATGCCGGCATCAAGCGTGCCCAACATGGCAGGAGAGAAGTCGGCAGCAATCACGGAATGCCCAGCCTGAGCAAGCGGAATAGCAATCGACCCAGCCCCACACCCCATATCAAGCACCGACTCGTCTGGCTCAAGCGCCAACAGCTTCATAAAATCCCGAGCATACGGGGCAGTCTCAAGCGGCCGAAAATGCCGAGCCCGCTTATCCCACTCAAAAGAATCATCAGCCCGCCGCCGAGCAGCCTGCATCTGCATCCACTCCTGGTTCCAATCTGTGGAAAGCAGCTCAGAACGATTTTCCCCATCAGCCACGGGCCAACCTCCTAGCAACAAAAAAGCGACTCCTCCCAAAAGAAGAGCCGCAACCAGCATATATCAGAAAGAACCGATCCAACGCCAAACCGCCCTTAAAACCAAGGCGGGCAGGAGCGAAGCGACTGCCATACGGGATAGAACCCAACTGAGGTCCCGTTGTGCGAGGAGCCCCGGGGAGGGCAAATATATAAGGTCGATCGCGAGTTCCGCACGAGCCGGAGAGCACTTAATGTGCTCTCCGTGCGAGCCAGGACTGTCCGAGCAGGCGACCTTATATATTTGCCCTCCCCGGGGCTCCTCGCCCGAACCCCTCAGCTAGTTCTTCAGCGAGTTCAGCGGCGCCGGGAAGCGTCCACCGCGGTGGGCAAGCACGGTGCCGGCGTTGGGGTTCACCGGCATGATGGGCGCACGGCCGAACAGGCCGCCGTACTCGACGCAGTCGCCCACGCCCTTGCCGATGGCGGGAATCACGCGGACGGCCGTGGTCTTGTTGTTGATGACACCGATGGCCATCTCGTCGGCGATGATGCCGGCGATGGTCTCGACCGGGGTGTCACCGGGGATGGCGATCATGTCCAGGCCAACGGAGCACACGCAGGTCATGGCCTCGAGCTTCTCGAGCGAAAGCGCACCGGCCTCGACGGCGGCGATCATGCCGGCATCCTCGGACACGGGGATAAAGGCGCCCGAGAGACCGCCCACGCTGGAGCTGGCCATGACGCCGCCCTTCTTGACGGCATCGTTGAGCATGGCGAGCGCGCAGGTCGTGCCCGGGCCACCGCAGGTGCCCACGCCGATGATCTCGAGGATGCGCGCGACGGAGTCGCCGATGGCAGGCGTGGGAGCCAGCGACAGGTCGACAATGCCCTTCTCGACACCCAGGCGATGGGCGGCCTCGCGGCTCATGAGCTCGCCGGCACGGGTGATCTTAAAGGCGGTCTGCTTAATCTTTTCGGCGACTTCCATCATCGATGCGGAGTCGGGGAGCGTCTCCAGGGCTGCAGCCATAACGCCGGGGCCCGAGACACCTACGTTGATGACGGCGTCGGCCTCGCCACCGCCGTGGACGGCACCCGCCATAAACGGGGAGTCCTCGACCATGTTGGCAAAGCAGACAAACTTGGAAGCGCCGACGGAATCCTGGTCGGCCGTGAGTTTAGCGGCATCGATGATGGTCTGCGCGGCCATGAGCACGGCGTCCATGTTGATGCCGGCACGCAGGCTGGCGACGTTGACGCTGGAGCAGACGCGGCTCGTGGTGGCGAGCGCCTGGGGGATGGACTGGATGACGCGGCGGTCGGCGTCGCCGATGCCCTTCTGGACGAGTGCGGAGAAGCCCCCCAGGTAGTCGATGCCGAGCGTTTCGGCCGCGCGGTCGAGGGCGTGCGCGATGGGGGTGAGGTCCTCATCCTTGCAGCATGCGGCGATCTGCGCCACCGGGGTGACGGAAACGCGCTTGTTGACGATAGGGATACCGTACTCGCGCTCGAGGTTCTCGGCGGTCTCGACCAGATGCTCAGCCGTGTGCGTCACGTGGTCGTAGATTTTCGTGCACATGCGGTCGAGGTTCTCGTCGCCGCAACCCATGAGCGAAACACCCATGGTGATGGTCCTGATGTCGAGGTTCTGTTCCTCAACCATGCCGCGGGTTTCCGCGATTTCTGCGGGCGTGATCGCCATCCTTGCGCTCCTATCTGCCAAAACGAGCATAGTCTTATCTATTCTAACGTGCCGCACGTGCCAAGTGGTGCGTGCGGCACGTTTTGGTGCTCGGTTGTTTCCGTTGTGTTACTGCCCAAAGACCTCTTCGGCGATGCGAGCGCTTTCGGCGGCGTCCTTGGCGTAGTAGTCCGCGCCGATCTGCTTGGCGTATTCGGGGGTGAGTACGGCGCCGCCCACGATGATCTTGACGCCCGGCACCTCAGTATGAAGCAGCTTGATGGTCTCCTCCATGGCGACGACTGTGGTAGTCATAAGCGCCGAGAGGCCGACGAGTTTGATGTCGCGCTCCTTGACGGTCTTGAGTACTTCCTGCGGATCGACGTCGCGACCCAGGTCAAAGACGGTGTAGCCGTAGTTGTCGAGCAGCATTTTGACGATGTTCTTGCCAATATCGTGGATGTCGCCCTTGACGGTGGCCACGCAGATTTTGCCCTTGTCGGCAATCTCGCCGGCGGGCATCAGGCGCTTGATGGTGTCGAAGCCCACGCGCGCGGCCTCGGCCGAGGCCATGAGCTGCGGCAAGAAGAACTTGCCCTGGTCAAAGAGGACGCCAACTTCGTCGAGGGCGGGGATAAAGTGATTGTTGATGAGGTCCATGGCGTCGTGGTCGGCCAGCAGGCGCTCGGTCTCGGCAGCGATCTCGCCTTTGCGGCCCGAGACGACCATGCGACGAATCGGGTCGTCGTTGCCGTCGGTGCCGGCGGTGCCAGCAGCGGGCACAGCATCGGTCGATACGGCCTGAGCTGCTGCCGGGTTTGCGGCGATCTTATACGGATCGGTCCAGCCGGCGTAGCGCTCGATGTATCCGGTCGAGCCCTCGTCCTCAACGCTCAGGACGCGATAGCTGTAGACGGTGTCCATAAAGCGCTTGGAACCCGGGTTCATGATGGGGGCGTCCAGGCCCGCGCCAAAGGCGGCGGCCAAAAAGACCGAACCCAGCAGCGGGCGAGCGGGCAGGCCAAAGCTGATGTTCGACACGCCGAGCGCGCATTTGACGCCCAGACGCTCCTTGCACAGGGACATGGCGCGCAGGATCTGCTCGGCCTGGCGTTGATTGGTCGAGGCGGTCATGACCAGGCAGTCGATGAGGATACGGTCTGGGCCGATGCCGTAACGGGCGGCTTCGGCCACGATGCGCTCGGCGATGGCGAAGCGAGCCTCGGCGGTATCGGGGATGCCGCCTTCGTCGAGCGTGAGGCCGACGACGTTGGCGCCGTAGTGGGCGACCAGCGGGAAGATCTCGTCCATGATCTGCTGCTTGCCGTTGACCGAGTTGATGATGGGCTTGCCGGCGTAGCGGCGCACGGCGGCCTCGACGGCGGCGGGGTCGGTGGAGTCGATCTGCAGCGGCAGCAGCGTGGAGCCCTGGAGCTGTTCGGTCGCCTGTTGGATGATCTTGACCTCGTCGATCTCGGGCAGGCCCACGTTAACGTCCAGGATGTCGGCGCCCTGTTCCTGCTGGCTGATGCCCTGGCTCACGACGTAGTCCAGGTCGCCGTCGCGCAGGGCCTGCTGCAGGCGCTTTTTGCCGGTGGGGTTGATGCGCTCGCCGACGACGGCGATTTTGTGGCCATCGCAGGGAAGGTCCACCACGGTCTGGGCGCTCGTGACCGACATGCTGGGCTTGCGGCGGCGCGGGCTGGGCGTGTGGTTGTCGATAAGCGTGCGCAAGGCCGCCATGTGCGCCGGCGTGGTGCCGCAGCAACCGCCCACGACGCTCACGCCGTCCTCGATCATGCCGGCGACGGCCTCGGCGTATTCGGGGGCTTGGATATCAAAGACGGTGTTACCGTTGTCGTCCACATGGGGCAGTCCCGCATTGGCCTGCACCATAACGGGCTTATCGGAAACGGTGAGCATACGTGCGGCGAGTCCTCGGAGCTCGGCCGGTCCCTGGCTGCAGTTGATGCCCAAAACGTCGGCGCCGATGGCGTCGAGCGTGATGGCGGCGACCTCGGGGCTCGTTCCCAGGAAGGTGCGACCGTCCTCCTCAAAGGTCATGGTGGCAAAGACGGGCAGGTCGGAGTTTTCGCGGCAGGCGAGGACGGCCGCCTTGATCTCGGCAAGGTCGGTCATGGTTTCGATAATAAAGAGGTCCACACCCGCATCGACGCCGGCGCGCACTTCCTCGGCAAAGAGGTCATAGGCTTCGTCAAAGCTGAGGGTGCCTAAGGGACGAAGCAGCGCGCCGATGGGGCCGATGTCGCCGGCGACGTAGCGGGCGCCGGCCTCGCGGGCGCAGGTGACGGCCGCGGCAAAGACGTCTGCCACGGTGGCGGCGCCGTCGAGCTTGTGGGCGTTGGCGCCAAAGGTGTTGGCGGTAATCACGTCGCAGCCGGCCTCGACATATTGACGTTGGATATCAGTGATAACCTGGGGTTCCTCAAAGTTGAGCAGCTCGGGCAGGGCGCCGGCCTTCATACCGGCGGCCTGCAGCATGGTGCCCATGCCGCCGTCGAACAGCAGGTGTCCTGTGCCCTCGATGGCGGCGCGCAGGCGATCGTCCTTAATGCGCAGATCGTCGATCGTGCGCGTCTTGTACGTGGTACCGTTGCGACGTGCGGCATCAACGGGTGCCGCCAATGCAGTGCCGTCAGAATCATGAGTGATAAGCGGAGTAAACATCGAGGGCTCCTAATGGCTGGAATAGCAGGTGGTGTGGGCGGCGCGGAAGCGGCAGTGCTCGCGCATGCGGCAGATATTGCAGGTGGGGCGGCTCTGGGCGTCGTGGACCTCGCCGTCGAATAGGCCGATCAGCGCGGTCACGCTTTTGGTGGGCATGAGCAGGCTGGTGGGTGTGACGGTAAGCCCGATGAGCCGCGTGGCGTTGAGCGCATTGACGATCGAGCGCTGGGCCGAGAGCGGGCAGTCGCCGTAGCCGGGACTAAAGCGCCAGTTGCCGGCGAGTCCGTGTGCGGCGGCCGCAGCCTTGACCTGCTGGTCCATTTGCTCAACGGCGGCTTCCACGTAAGCGGAGCACGCGGCGTCGAGCACGGCGCCCTCCAGGGGATGTTGGGCTCCCGTGGTGCGCAGGCGACGCTCGGCGTCCATGCCGAGGGTACATGCCATGAGCGCAGCAAAGCGGGCATCTTTGAGATGTCGATAGATATCGCGACCTCGCAGCTCAACGTTGGTGCCGACCAAGCGAATGCAAGGCTCACTTTGTTCGTCCACGCCCGTGGCATCGACGGCAAACACGCGGCGCACGCCACGAGGCTCAATGTCCAGTTCCAGACGCTCGACCACAAGCTCAATACGTCGTGACAGCTCGGGCTCAATCTGCTGGCCGCCGTAACCCAGATACCGCAGCATCTCGGCACGGTCGACACGGGGATGGTGCGCAGCATCGACACGGTAAAGCGCCGGCGACGCAAGGTCGGCCGGCACTTCGACAGCGGTTGTATCGATGTGCGGTTTTTCCATTACCCCAGGCGCTCCATAATGGTCGCGGCGATCGCAGGACGGTTCATAGTGTACAGGTGCAGGCCGTCGGCGCCGTGCTCCTTGAGGTCGCAAAGCTGGCGGGCGGCATAATCTACACCGGCTGCCTGCAGGCTCTCGGGGTCATTCTCGTACTTGGCGAGAATCTTGATGACGGGGGAGGGCAGCGACGCGCCGCACATAAAGACCATGCGGCTGATCTGCGACTTGCCCATAAACGGCATGATGCCCGCGGTAATGGGCACGGTGATACCGGCCTTGTCGGCAAGTTCGCGGAAGCGATAGAAGCACTCGTTATCAAAGAAGAGCTGCGTCACAAAGAAGCTCGCGCCGGCGTCCTGTTTTTGCTTGAGGTGTTCGACCGAGAGGTTGAGATCCTCACAGGCAATGTGGCCCTCGGGGTAGGCTGCGGCGCCCACGCAAAAGCCGGCGTCGACGAGCTCGGGGATGAGGTCGCGGGCGTAGGCGTAGTCGGAGGCGGGCTTGTCGTCCTCGGTTGCGCCGGCAGGGAGATCGCCACGCAGGGCCAGAATGTTTTCAACGCCGGCGGTGCGATACTCGTCGATCTTGGCGGCGATGTCGGCGTGGGTGCGGTCCACGCAGGTGAGGTGTGCCACCGAGGGCGTGTCGAATTCGCTCGAAATCATATGCGCGATGGGGGCGGTGGTGGCACCGTTGCCCGAGCCGCCGGCCGAGCAGGTGACCGAGACAAAGCTCGGCGAAAGCTTGCACAGATTGCCTGCCACTTCGCGAGCCGAGTCGAGGGTGAGCTCGCCCTTGGGCGGGAACATCTCAAACGAAACAGGCGCGGTGCCCTGGGATGCTGCCTGCTTAAAAACCTCGTCGACGCGCATATCGTGCTCCTCTAGATACGTAATAGTGTGATGTGTTGTAAGGATTCTACAGCACCACTGTGTCACGGTGGAGTTTCACTCGTTATTCGGGGATACCAATCAAAGATGCCTTGCTATCGGCATTCCCTATAACAGGGCGGTCAATCTAGGATGGGGCTATAAAGACTGGTATCCGATGTGAAATACCAGTTAATAGAGCCCCATCTCAAATTGACTACCCTTAAACCATGGGGAAAGGTCTGCAATTTATACAGTTGATTGGCTGTTGAGGGTGGCAACGCCGCCGCGATGCGGTAACCTCATTGATTGGTTTCGCGACAGCAACATAACGGTAATGTTGCGGAAACACGGCGAGTCTAAGCTATGACTCGTTCGTTAGTAATCAACACCGCTTCTCACGCGGTGCCGATACGAAGGGAGTTCCGTATGGCCGAACTTACTGACCGCTTCGGGACCATGGTGTTCTCTGAGGAAGTCATGAAGGACTACCTCCCCAAGGACATTTGGAAGCGCCTTGCTGCAACCCTCGAGGGCGGTGAGCCGCTCGACCTGGATGTGGCCAACGCCGTTGCCCATGCCATGAAGGTCTGGGCCATCTCCAAGGGCGCGACGCACTACGCGCACTGGTTCCAGCCTCTTTCGGGCATTACTTCCGAGAAGCACGACAGCTTCTTGGAGCCCAACCACGACGGCACCGCCATTACCAAGTTTACGGGCAAGAACCTCATCCAGGGCGAGCCGGACGCCTCCAGCTTCCCCAACGGCGGCCTGCGTGCCACCTTCGAGGCCCGTGGCTACACCGCTTGGGATCCCACCAGCCCCGCCTTTATCAAGGACGATGTCCTGTGCATCCCCACGGCTTTCTGCTCCTACACGGGCGAGGCCCTGGACAAGAAGACCCCGCTGCTGCGCTCCATGACCGCGCTCTCGCGTGAGTCTAAGCGCGTTTTGGCGCTGTTTGGCAAGACCCCCAAGAAGGTCGTTCCTTCCGTGGGCGACGAGCAGGAGTACTTCCTGATCAAGAAGGACGCCTATCGCAAGCGCAAGGACCTGGTCATCACCGGTCGCACCCTCTTTGGTGCTGCTCCCTGCAAGGGCCAGGAGCTCGAGGAGCACTACTTTGGCGCTATCCGTCCCACCGTCTCGGCCTATATGAAGGACCTGGACGATGAACTGTGGGCGCTTGGCATTCCCGCCAAGACCAAGCACAACGAGGTTGCTCCCTGCCAGCATGAGCTCGCCCCCGTCTATGGCGAGGTCAACGAGGCCATCGACCAGAATCTGGTCATGATGGAGAAGATGAAGCTCATCGCCTCCCGCCACGACTTGGTCTGCCTGCTGCACGAGAAGCCCTTCGAGGGCATCAACGGTTCGGGCAAGCACAACAACTGGTCGCTTGGCACCGAGTCCGAGAACCTGCTCGACCCGGGCGACACCCCGCTCGACAACCTGCAGTTCATCGTCTTCCTCACCGCGGTGATCGAGGCCGTTGATAACTATCAGGAGCTCCTGCGTGCCTCCGTTGCCTCGGCCGGCAACGATCATCGTCTGGGCGCCAACGAGGCTCCTCCAGCGATTATGTCCATCTTCCTGGGCGACCAGCTTACCGAGGTCGTTGAGAAGATCATCGATGGCAAGGCTTCCGTCCATGCCACGCGCGGCGTGCTTGACCTGGGTGCCGATACCCTGCCCAAGCTGATGCAGGACAACACCGACCGCAACCGCACCTCCCCGTTTGCCTTCACCGGCAACAAGTTCGAGTTCCGTGCCTGCGGCTCCGAGCAGAACGTCTCCGACTCCAACCTGGTGCTCGATGCTGCCGTGGCCAAGTCGCTCAAGTCCTTCGCCGACGCGCTTGAGGGTGCGCCCGAGGATGAGTTCCAGGACGCCGCGCTCGAGTACTGCAAGAAGGTGCTGACCGATCACCAGCGCATCCTGTTCTCCGGCGATGGCTACTCCGATGAGTGGCCCATCGAGGCCGAGAAGCGCGGCCTTGCCAACAATAAGACCACGGCTGACGCCCTGCCCGCCTTTGTTTCCGATAAGGCTATCGCGCTCTTTGAGGAGACGGGCGTCCTGACCAAGGCCGAGGCTCAGTGCCGTTACGACTGCAAGCTCGAGAAGTACAACAAGCTCATGAACATCGAGGCTACCACGATGGTTCGCGAGGCGCGTCGTACCTATCGCCCGGTCATTACCGCCTACGCCACCAAGGTCGCTAAAGGCCTTGAGACTATTCGTGCCGCCGGCGCCGAGGCCGCCATGCAGTGCGAGCAGAACACGCTCAACAAGCTCTGCAACGGCATCACCGCCATCAACGACTCTATCAAGGCGCTCGACGCCGTGCATCAGAAGGCCGAGGCCCTCGATGGTCAGGAGCAGGCCAATGTGTATGCACACGAGGTCGTTCCCGCTATGGATACACTGCGCGCCGCCGTGGATGCCATGGAAGAGATCGTGGCCGCCGACTACTGGCCGGTTCCGACCTACGACGACATCCTGTTCTACGTGTAGGACTGGGATAACATACCGTCACGGTTGAAAGCCGGGGTCCGCATTACGCGGGCCCCGGCTTTTTGTTTGCGAAGGACGCTTTGAAGCCCGTTTTGCCGCCGATTTGCCTAGGTATAAAGGGCTATGGGCAAAAAACGTCAAATATGAGTACTGTCACAAGTCCTGTAACATTATTTATTTGCAAAATATGTAGTGTTACGCAACATATGTCCAAGTACTTAGCCGATAAACGTCTGCAATTTTTCCGCCGTAGGACGCCTGACGGCTAAATCGCCTTCTGAAGGCATGAAATCGCTGTAACTAAAATGGTAACAGTACTCATATTTGCCATTTTTTGACCACAGGCCTTGCGATGGTGTCGGGATCCGCACCCTGCCGGGTTCGAATCCCGGCACATGGGTAGCAAAAAGCCCGTCACCGAATTAGTAACGGGCTTCTCAGTTTAAATGGTGCCCCCAGCGGGATGTCCGCATGCGGCTGGCGCCGCCCGCTTTCGCTGCGTCGCTCCGCTCCTTGCGTGCTGCGCTGGAAAACGCTTCGCGTTTCCTCAGCTCCGCACCCTGTCGGGTTCGAATCCCGGCATATCGGTAGCAAAAAGCCCGCTACCGAATTGGTAACGGGCTTCTCAGATTCTGTGGTGCCCCCAGCGGGATTCGAACCCGCGATATCCACCTTGAAAGGGTGGCGTCCTTGGCCGCTAGACGATGGGGACAGCGGGAAAGAGTATAGCAGACTTTTTTAGCCGTTCACATATCGTTGGCAAACTGAAAAACCACCACAAAGGTGCCTGTCCCCTTTGTGGTGGTTGGGGCGTTAGGGGAGGAGCTTCATGGCGGCGTCGTGGGCGGCGTGCTCGTAGGTGTCGTCGAGGGTTTTGAGCGGCAGCAGGGCCGTGGCCTGCGCATCGCCGCGGCGCTCGAGGGCATGGGCGATCAGCCAGTCGGCGAGTTCGGGGTTTTTGGGCAGCGCCGGCCCGTGCAGGTACGTGCCGATGACGCCCTTGTAGATGAGGCCCTCAAGGCCATCATCGCCGTTGTTGCCGGTACCCGTGACGACGGACGTTCCGAGCGGCGTGGCCTTTGCATCGAGCAGGGTGCGGCCGCCGTGGTTCTCGAATCCCACAAAGGGCTCGGGTGCCAGGTCGGTCCTGACGGCGACGTTGCCGATCAGGCGATCGGAGCCACGTACGGTTTCGGCGGCAATGACGCCCAGGCCCTCGATGCGATCCTCACCCATATAGTACGAACGGCCGAGCAGCTGATAGCTGCCACAGATGGCAAGCAGCGAGCCGCCATCCTCAACATAGGCCGCGACCTTGTCTTTTTGGGCGAGCAGCTCGTGTGCCACGGCTAGCTGGTCGCGGTCGGAGCCACCGCCCATCATGACGATGTCGGCGTCGGTGAGATCGAGCGACTCGCCCATACGGACCTCGTCCACGCGCACGGGGATGCCACGCCAGGCGCAGCGGCGCTCGAGGGCAATGACGTTGCCGCCGTCGCCATAGAGGTTGAGGGCATCGGGGTACAGGTAGACGATGCGCAGCGGGCGCGATAGCTCGACTGGTGCGATGCCGACAGGAAGAGCGCTGCCGTCGGCACGGGCTACGGCGCGCCCGGCAACAGCGTCGGAAGTGGTGCCTTTCAGTCCGTCGAGCTCCTTGACCAGCGGCGGGAAGGCCGTGTAGTTGGCGACGGTGTAGAAGGTGTCATTGGCGGCCTCGTCTGCCACGGCGCCAATTGCCTGCGTGACGTCCGAGATAATCGCGGCATCGATGCCGGCGTACTTGAGGCGTACTTGCATGTCGTGTGCACGCGTGCCTCCGGCAAAGGCGACAAGACCCGGCGTGTCGGCGATGCGCTCAAAGTCGACGTCGTAGATCCACGATACATCGTGGCCGTCGGCATCGTTGTCGTTGAGGAAGAAAGCGCAGAGCCTGCCGCCTGCCGTCTTGATGGACTGGATTTGTCGATCGAAGCCTACGGGATTCTTAGCCAGGTTGGCCTCGACGGTGCGGCCGGCGATATCCCAGCGCCCCATACGACCACCGGCGGGCACATAGGCATCGAGCGTAGGCTGTAGAAGCGCCGTGTCCACGCCCAACTCGTGCGCGGCAAAGAAGGCGGCGGCAACGTTGTAGACCATATATAAGCCGTTGTAGCGCGTGGCGATGTGCGCGGCTAGCGCGCTGGAATCAGATCCAAACACAAGGTCAAAGCCGTAGCCGTCGCAGCCGAGCTCCACGCCCGTCACGCGGCGGACCAGTGCGGGGCGTGCCCAACCGCACGAGGGGCAATGGTAGGCGCCGAGTTGACCATACTGTACGTAGTCGTACTCCAACGGCGCGTTGCACTGCGAGCAAAAGCGCGAGTCGCTAATGCGGTCAGACTCGGTGTTGGTGGCGCCATCGATGCCAAAGGCAATACTCGCGTTGGGAACGCGCGCGGCAATCGAGGCGCACAGCGGGTCGTCGGCGTTGTAGATGAGCGTTGTCATCGGAGAGAGCTCCAACGCATGGGCGATGACGTCTTGGGTGTGATCGATCTCGCCATAGCGATCCAGCTGGTCGCGGAACAGGTTGAGCAGCACAAAGTACGTCGGCTTGAGCTTGGGCAGAACGCGTACGGTGTAGAGCTCATCGCATTCAAAAACGCCCACGCGCTTGCCGCTGTCAGTGTGCTTAAGGCCACTGCGGGCCTCGAGCAGAGCACCCACCACACCGGGCTCCATATTGTTGCCGGCACGGTTGCACACCACGGTAGCGCCGCTGGCGGCAACGGCGTCGGCGATGAGGTTGGAGGTGGTGGTCTTGCCATTAGTACCGGTGATCACCACGCTGCGGTCGACAAGGCCGGCGAGGTCGCTCAGCAGCTCGGGGTCGATCTTCATGGCGATGCGGCCGGGGAGTACGCCGCCCTGGCGCTTAAGGACGGAGCGCAGCCCCCAGCGGGCGATATCGCTCGAGGTGCAGGCAAGAGATGAGCGGAGGTTCATGAAACCGTTCCTAACGTAAACGACATGGTCGGGTCGAGTGCGTCACTAAAAACCGTAGCGGCGCGCAAATTCCTGGGCAAGCTGCGGCACGTCTTCGCAGGCATTGGCCCAGGGGGCAAAGTCGGGGGTGTCCGAGATGATGCCGTCGGCTTCCCAAACCGCTTGGTGCGAGAGGTCCCAGGGATCGCGCGGCTCGGGCCGGCAGGGAAGGTACGGCGTCTGGTACATGGGGTTCAGCAAGAAGAACGCGCCGCCCTCGCAACGGTTGGCAAACTCACGCAGCGCGCGTGTCGCCGGGCGCATCTTGTTCGTTTTGAACAATAGGATTGTGCGGGCGAGCAGATACCAAGGAGAGTTCTCGAGCGCGTCAGCCCCGATCTCTTCCTCGAGTTGGTGGGCTAGGGCAAAAAAGCCGTCCTCGTCTTCCAGACGAGCGAGGGCGAGCAACACGGTGCCTGCGGCCCGGGTGGGATAGCCTTCTGCCTTAAGGACGCGGCGGGCGTAGTTGGCAGCAGCGCGGTAGCGGGCGCTCGCCATGCACAGCTGCGAGATGGCCTCGAGCGTGTGGAGCCACCCGATAAGAGCCGGCTCGCTCACGGTAAGGTCTGCCGCGGTGACACCGTCGGCCAAAACATTATTGGCCCAGTAGTGCGGGGCTTCCATGTCGAACCCGGGCACGCTTTGCTGCAGGTAATCGGCCGTGGTCGCCTCGAGCTTCATCAGGTCGCCAAGGCAGGCGTCAACGGGCGTGTCCGCCAAAATGATGGCGAGCAGCTGGGCATCGAGGACATGTGCATCGATGCGGACGATCTTGAGCAGCTCATCACGCATATCGTCGAACAGGCGGTTGCGCGTCTGCTCAAACTCCTCGTCGCTGCCCATATCCTCGATGCGATGGAGCTCGTCGAGCAGGTGGCGGTGGACACCGGCATAGGACAGCAGTGCCTGGGCATGCTCGGTCTGCGCATACTTATGAGGGTTGACGCTCACGTCGTTATGGACAAGATCGCGTGCTGCATCGGTGAGTTCGGGGTGCGACGCAACGTAGGCGCGCTCCAGGTAGGCGGGGATGTAGACGCTCGGATCCATTAGAGGTCTCCTCCCTTAAACGGCAGGCCCTGTTCGGCCGCCCGCAGGATGCGCTCGTCGATCTGGGAACGCACAATGTCGTTGGTGGCGACCCAGGCGGCAAAACTGGCGTTGTCGGGGGCGCCCAGACCCTCCTGCAGTACCGGCGTCGCCTCGGACAGCGCAAGGACAAGCTCGTCGGTGGAGCCCACACCCACGTTGACACGGGCATAGACGCCATCGGGAAACTCGGTTTGGAAGTAGAGCGCCTCGGCTGCGTGTGGACACGAGCGCGCAAGGATGCGCAAGTAGTGCTCGGCGCCCTCGTAGTTCAGCTCGCGCCAGGCAGCGCTCATCAGCGCGATGAGCGTCCATGGGTCCAAGTCGCGCTCCGCGTCCTTGGGACGACGGCGCAGCGGCGTGTTGGCGAGATAGGAGACGGAGTGGGCAGAGCGAAAGCGCTTGAGCTCCTCAGCGGGGTATTCGAGCTTTGCCATGGCGAGCATCGCGGTGTGGCGGACGCCGGCCGGATCGTTGGGGGCAAAGTCGAGGCTGCGGTTTGCGGCTTCGAGTGACATGCGATAGCGGCCGCTAATGAGGGCGCGTGACGCAAGGGCGGCAAGCCAGCGCAGGCAGGGACGGCGCATAAGGTCGCCTGCGGCCTCGCGCTCGTAGGGGTCCTGCGCCGAGGCGATCTTGAGTGCCAGGTCGTGCTCGACTTCATCGCACTTGGATGCCAAATACTGTACGTACTCCTCGTTGGAGCTGGCGGTAAGGGCGGTCAGCATGCGCTGAGCGTCCCAGTTGGCCGGATCGAGCGCGGCTGCCTCGCGGAGCATGTTCTCGGCAGCTGCCTCTTCCTGCTCTGCCTGGGCATCGTCAGGGATAAAGGGAATGCGGTAGTCGACAGCCTCGACCACCTTGGCAATGAGGTGCCCGGCGCGGTCGCGGTCGTGCACGATGAGCGGTGCGGGGTTGCGGGTGAATTGTTCCATCAGACGCTCTACGGCGGCAGCGTCAGTGAGCGGGATATTATCGCGGCGCAAGGCCTCAAGAACGAGGCGATGGCAATCCTCTTGAATGGGATCGAATGCCATGGGGCCTCCTTTGCTGCGGTTAGGGTTCAAATGTCTCTATATAAGGTTCTAGTTTACCCGCATGTGGCACACCGGGGGGGTGCCGCACTTGGACTTGCACCTTTGCACCACGAAGACGGATGTCGCACAAATGTCGGCACCTTGGACGAGCGAGTGGTATCACGGTGCCGCAAACGGTCGATTTTTGGCGGCGAACGGTGCATATTTTGGAGGGGCACCGTCCTGTCCGGGATATGTGGTCAACCTTGATAAAACGTTTGCCCAGCTTGGGAGTATGAATGCCGCACAAGGGTCTTCAGGGATAGAAAAAACGTTTCATCATTGGCGGCTTTAGGTGAATAACTGACCAACCAGAACGGTAAAATAGTGTTTGTCTGAGCGTTGAGACGTTTAGACATCGCGCATTGTCATCGCCGGCAACGCGCAAACCGGTCCTAACGGAGCCAATTGGGTGCTCCGTTATATACGCAAGTCTAAGAGGGGCTTGTTTAGGAGGCACAGTATGGGACGTTTTACCAATCCTCGCGATCTGTACTTTGGTGAGGGCGCTCGCCACGAGGTGAAGAACCTCAAGGGCAAGAAGGCCATCATCGTTTCTGGCGGCAGCTCTATGCGCCGCGGCGGGTTCCTGCAGGACGTCGAGAACGACCTTAAGGAAGGCGGTTTCGAGGTCAAGCTGTTCGAGGGCGTCGAGTCCGACCCGTCCATCGAGACGGTCATGAAGGGCGCCGAGGCCATGCGCGAGTTCGAGCCCGACTGGATTATCGCCATCGGTGGCGGCTCGCCCATCGATGCCGCTAAGGCCATGTGGGTCTTCTACGAGTATCCCGAGGAGTCCTTCGATAACATCATCCAGCCGTTCAGCTTCCCCGAGCTGCGTCAGAAGGCTCATTTCTGCGCCATCTCCTCTACCTCCGGCACCGCTACCGAGGTCACCGCGTTCTCCGTCATTACCGACTACGCCAAGGGCATCAAGTACCCGCTGGCCGACTTCAACATCACCCCTGATGTCGCCATCGTCGACCCCGAGCTCACCTACACCATGCCCGCCAAGCTGTGCGCTCACACCGGCATGGATGCTCTGACCCACTGCATGGAGGCCTACGTTTCCACCTGCGCCTCTATGTTCACCGACGCCAACGCTCTGCACGGCATCCGCGAGATCGTCGAGTGGCTGCCCAAGTCCTATGCTGGCGACCATGAGGCCCGTCAGCACATGCACGAGGCTCAGTGCATCGCCGGTATCGCCTTCTCCTCGGGCCTGCTCGGCATCGTTCACTCCATGGCTCACAAGACCGGTGCTGCCTTCGAGAACGGCCACATCATCCACGGTGCCGCTAACGCCATGTACCTGGGCAAGGTCATCCAGTGGAACTCCAAGGACCCGCGTGCTGCTGAGCGTTACGCTTACGTGGCCAAGGAGATCCTGCACCTTCCCGGCGAGACCAACGAGGAGCTCATCGCTGCGCTCGTCCAGAAGATTCGCGACCTCAACGACCAGCTCAACATTCCGCAGTCCATCAAGGATTACGCGAATGGTGGCGTGAAGGTCGACGCCGAGAACCCGCAGATGGTTTCCGAGGAGGAGTTCCTCGCCAAGCTGCCCGAGATCGCCGCGAACGCCGAGCAGGACGCCTGCACGCCCGAGAACCCGCGTGAGACCAAGGCTGCCGACTTCGAGAAGATCCTCAAGGCCTGCTACTACGACACCGACATCGATTTCTAATCGACTCTTGTTATCGTAATGAGGGGCTCCGCACGTATCCGTACGGAGCCCCTTTCTTTTTACTTATTAGAGAATGGGATAAAAATGGCTGCAATCTTCAATAGCCCCAGCAAGTACATCCAGGGTCCGGACGAGCTCGCCAAGCTCGGCTCCTATGTCGAGCCGCTCGGCGCTAAGGCCCTCGTCATCGTGACGCCTTCGGGCAAGAAGCGCGTCGGTGCCAAGATCGAGGGCGGCTTTGCCGAGGCTAAGGCCGAGCTGCTGTTTGAGGACTTTAACGGTGAGTGCTCCAAGGGCGAGGTCGATCGCCTGGTTGCGCTCGCTCGCGACAACGGTTGCGACATCATCGTCGGCGTCGGTGGCGGCAAGATCCTCGACACCGCCAAGGCCGTCGCCTATTACCTGGAGTCCCCGGTTATCATTTGCCCCACCATCGCCTCGACCGATGCTCCGTGTTCTGCGCTTTCGGTGCTTTATACCGATGACGGCCAGTTCGATAAGTACCTGTTCCTTAAGGCAAACCCCAACATTGTCCTGATGGATACGACGGTTATCGCGGCGAGCCCGGTGCGCCTGACGGTTTCCGGTATGGGCGATGCGCTCGCAACCTACTTTGAGGCCCAGGCGACGCACGATGCCGACGGCGGCACCTGCGCTGGCGGCAAGGGCGGCATGGCCGGCCTGGCGCTCGCCAAGCTCTGCTACGAGACGCTCATGGCCGATGGCGTCAAGGCCAAGGTCGCGCTGGAGAAGGGTGCGCTCACGCCTGCCGTCGAGCACATCATCGAGGCCAATACGCTGCTTTCGGGTATTGGCTTTGAGAGCTCGGGCCTTGCTGCTGCTCATGCCATCCACAATGGTCTGACGATGCTGCCCGAGTGCCACGGCATGTATCACGGCGAGAAGGTCGCCTTCGGCACCATCGTCCAGCTGGTACTCGAGGATGCCCCGACCGAGAAACTCGAGGAAGTCTTGGGCTTCTGCATTGAGCTGGGCCTGCCGGTCACGATGAAGGAACTTGGCGTTGCCGAGCTTACGCGCGAGAAGGCCATGATTGTTGCCGAGGCCGCGTGCGCGCCCGAGGACACCATGTGCAACATGCCGTTTGAGGTGACGCCCGAGATGGTCGCAAACGCCATCCTGGGTGCCGACGCACTGGGCCACTACTACCTTATGGATGAGTAAATCAAGCTAAGGAGGGGGCAAAGCCGACAGATGGCTTTGCCCCTTTTTGCTATGGTGCAAAGGGGTCAGGTTAGTTGAACTAAAGAAGGCGGGGTAGGCCTGCGATGAGGTTTTGCCTCGCCCTCGTTTGACTATAGCTCGCAAACGTTTTGCGCGCGACCCTCGACGTAGGCGACGACGTTGTCGAACTCAATCTTGGCGCGGCGCTGCATGGCCTCGTGCGTAAGGAAGCCTACATGTGGCGTGAAGGTGCAGTTCTTGGCGTTGACGAGCGCGTAGTCGGCGGGGATGGGCGGCTCCATATCAAAGACGTCGATGCCGGCACCGGCGAGCTTATCGTCGTTGAGTGCCTGGGCAAGGGCATCGTTATCCACGATGGCACCGCGGGCGCAGTTGATAAAGACGGCACCGTCCTTCATCTGGGCGAACTGCTCGGTGCCAAAGCTCTTGCGCGTGGTGTCATTGTTAGGCAGGTGCAGGCTTACGATATCGGACTCGCCGAGCAACTGCTCGAGCGAAACCTGCTCAATGCCGGCCTCGGCTGCCTCGGGATGCTCGTGGCGGGCATATCCCAGCACGCGGGCGCCAAAGGCCTTAAAGAGACGACCCGTGGCGCAGCCGATCTTACCGCAGCCCACGATACCCACGGTCTTGTCGCGGATTTCGGTGCCCATTAGGCCGGCGCTCGTCTTGCCGCTGCGGACGGCGGCATCGGCGGCGCCCACCTTGCGCAACACGTCGATGGTCAGGCCAAGGGTGAGCTCGGCGACCGAAACGTCGGAGTAACCGGCGCAGTTGCGAACCTCAACACCGCGCTCACGGCAGGCGGAAAGCCCCACGTGGTCGATGCCCGTAAAGGCAACGGCGATCATCTTGAGCGCATCGGCGCCGGCGACGACTTCGGCAGGGTAGGGGTTGTTGGCGATCATGACGACCTCGGCGCCCTCGCTGCGTCGAGCGAGCTCGGCCGGATCGGTTGTTTTGGTATCGAAATAGACAAACTCGTGTCCGGCGTCCTTAAGGGGTGCGGAGAGCCTGTCGATGGTCTGCTCGGGTACTCCCAACGGTTCGATCAGGGCAATCTTCATCTTGTGACTCCTCAATAAACCTAGGCGATTAGGCTGGCAATAGATTGTAGGTCTATTTGCCCCAAAGGTGCTCCGCGTGTAATTTGCCCGAGGCGTGGGCCGATAGCGTATCATTATCTCTTGCTTGTTTGCACTGCTCAGGGAGGGGCCGCGCATGGCGCAGGAACACGATCTGTTTGATGACATTATCGAGATCAGCAAGGGTTTCGACTTTCTTAAAAACCCGCTTGGCGGCGTGACCGATGCACTCGATCCGTCGGCGCCGCAGTGGAACCCTGCCGATTATAAGGAGCGTCCGCGCGGCAACACCATTCCGTGCCTGACCTGCAAAAACGAAAAGAGCGGCTGCACCGCGTGCATGGACGTGTGCCCGGTCAACGCTATCGAGGTCGAGGAAGACGCCATCGAGATCCTCGACTCCTGCCGCAAGTGCGGCCTGTGTGCCGCTGCCTGTCCGACCGAGGCAATCATCTCTCCGCGCCTTGCACCCAAAAACGTCTACGACGACATTGTCTCTGCTGCTACGAGCCACGAGACCGCCTACGTCACCTGCACACGCGCCCTTAAGCGCATGCCGCGCGAAAACGAGGTCGTCGTTGCCTGCGTGGGCGATATTACGGCAGAGACTTGGTTTTCGGTGCTGGCCGACTATCCCAACGTGAGTGTGTACTTGCCGCTGGGTGTGTGCGATAAATGCCGCAACACCGGCGGTGAGGACATTCTGGGCGAGGCAATCGCTACTGCCGAGGAGTGGGCCGGCACGGGCATGGGCTTGGAGGTCGACCCTAAGAGCCTCAAATGCCATAAGCGCCGCGAGTACGAGCGCAAGGAGTACATGGAAAAGATCGCCCGCACCACGGGCCTGACGGTGACCAAGCTCAATCCGGCGACGGCGGCGCTGGCCTCGGTGACGCAAAAGCTCAAGGCCCATCGCCATCAGATTACCCAGCTGGAGCGCACGCTCAACACCATGTGCGGCACCACGACGACCAAGCGTCGCCGTTCGCTCACGCACGGGCGTCAACTGGTGCTCTCGACGTTGCAAAACCACCCCGAGCTTGCCCAGAACATGCAGGTGAGCACGCCGGAATGCGATTTTGACAAGTGCACGTCGTGTGGCGAGTGCGTCAACGTGTGCCCCACGTTTGCCTGCGATCTGGTGGGAAGCGGCCGCTTTGCGTTGGAGTCCACGTATTGTTTAGGCTGCGGCGCCTGTGTCAAGGTGTGCCCCGAGCATGCGCTCAAGTTGGTTGAGCATGACGCGTCCAATCTGGTCGTCGTCGACCCCGAGGCCGAGGAGAAGGCCGCGCAGAAGGCGAAGGCTCACGAAGAGGCTGAGAAGGTCAAGGCTGAGGCAAAGGCCAAGCTTGACAAGATGCTCGACCAAGTGGAGAAGCTCGCGGACTAGCTAAACGAGCGTAAATGATGGCCGGTGGAACAGGTATTGCCCCGCCAGCCAAAAAGTTGCGGTGGAATAGTTCCTGTTTTGCCCTTAAGCGGGCCATTCTAGGAACTATCCCACCGCAACTAATAAATGGTTAGTTCATGCTGCTTTGGTGGCCGGTTCGACCGGTACCGTTGCGCGTCACGGTTTCATGGAGCAAAAAGAACCCGGGAACCTGTTTGGTCTCGGTGTATTCCATAAGGATGCCGTCGGCGTTGTAGGTCTGCCCGCGTATAACGGCGAGTGCGTTAAAGTCGTCGAGATCGAGCACGCGCGCATCTTCGGGCGTGGGATGCTCAATCGTTACATCGCGTTTGCCCGTGGCAATCTTAATGCCAAGATCTTCTTCGAGGTAACGATAAATCGAATCGTTGACAATCTCGGGTGTCAGTCCCGGTACCTGTGAGCTTAGGTAATAGGAGTCGTCGGAGCACACGGCATGTCCGTCTGCATAACGGATGCGTTTGGCGCGCGTAAGCTCGCAGCCTTCGGGAAACCCGGTAATCCTGGAGAGCGCCTTGCTACAGACGAGGAGCTCAAAGACGGTGGTGACAGTCTTAAGCTCAAAGCCTCGGCTGGTCGCGATTTCCTTAAAGGTCTCGAGTCCGCCGCCGCCACGACTCTTCTCGTCACTAATGTTGCGAATAACGCGCATGCCTTTGCCTTGCTGGGGGAGCACGTAACCATCTGCCGCAAGCATCGAGATGGCGCGACGGACCGTCATGCGCGAACAGTCAAACAGCTGCGTGAGCTCAGTCTCCGAAGGCAGATAACTCTGATAGGCGTATGTGCCGTCGTCAATCGACTGCTTGACGTTGTCATAAATAGTTTGGAAGATGGCTCGCGCCATGACGGTCTCCTAGAGCTGGGTGCGTGAACGACGGATGAGGGCCGCCCGCGCAGGTGTCAATCGATTTACTTGCCGGGGTCGATTATATATTTGCCCATGGCACGCAGGGCCGGGTCTGACAGGATGGCGCCGAGTTCGTCGAGGGAGGCTACCTTTGCGACCATCGAGGATACGTCGAGCCTGCCAGAGTCGATGAGCTCGAGCGCACGACGCTGCGTATAAGGGTTAATGTAGGACGAGGTAAGCACAAGCTCCTTCTGGAAGACCTCGAAGGGCTTGACGGTGATTGTCTCATCGGGCTTGGTGAGGCCGAACATCATGACCGTAGCCTTGTGGCCGGCGATCTGGATGGCCTGCTCGATGGTGACGGGCTTGCCGACGCATTCGATTACAACGTCGACGTTGCCGACGCCCTCCTGCTTCAGGCGGGCCGGGACGTCCTCGTGGATGGAATCAATTGCCAGGTCGGCGCCGAGTTTGAGTGCAACCTCGCGCTTGCCTTCGACAGGCTCGAGCAAGACAACCTTGGTGGCGCCGGCGTTTTTGGCGAGCTGCATCATGAGCAGACCGATCATGCCACCGCCGATAACGACAACTGTGCTGCCGGGCTTGATGTTGCACATATCGATGCCGTGCAGACAGCAGGCGACGGGCTCGGTCATAGCACCCTGCTCAAAGCTGGTGTGATCGCCCAACTTGTAGACTTGCTGCATATCCACGGAGCAGTACTCGGCAAAGCCGCCGTTAACGGTGGTGCCGTAACCGGTCATATGCTCGCAGTAGTGGTTGATTCCGTCGCGGCAGGGTTCACAGCAGCCGCAGGGATGGTTTGGGTCGATGCACACGCGATCGCCCGGTTTAAAGCCGGCGACGTCGCTGCCCACGGCCTCGACAACGCCCGCAAACTCATGACCAAGGATCGTGGGCGGGGTAACGTCGGCTGCACCCTTGTCGCCCTCATAGATATGAACGTCGGTACCGCAGACGCCGCAAGCTTTGACGTTGATCAGAACGTCGCGCCTGCCCACGGCCGGCTTTGCCGATTCCTCGACTCTGAGGTCGTGCTTTCCATAGAAGACCGCGCTTTTCATGGTGACTCCTTAACGTGGCGGTGAATGTTGTAATGAAGTATAGGCATGTATATAGATATAGACAAGCACATCTAGACAAGTAGAAAAGAAATTTAAAATGCAGCCATCAGCTATGTCAGATTTAGCAGGCGAAATACTGGACATATACCGTTTACGGCCAATAATCAACCGTTTACCGACCGTAGTCTTTATGCTAACTTGTCTAGATAAGTGATGTGATAAAACGTAAGTGCAAGAAGTCAGGGACACGGGCCCACCCGTCCTATTGCACGAGGTACACGCAAACGGCGCGTCTGCGGTCTCGAGTGAAGCCAAAACCGCAGCGCTCCGAATGAAGAGAGGGGGATTCCCCGTCATGATGCAAAAGATACAACGTTTCGGCGGTGCAATGTACACGCCTGCAATTCTTTTCGCATTTTCCGGAATCGTCGTCGGCCTGGGTACGTTGTTTACCACCGAGGCGATCTTTGGCGAGATGGCCACAGCGGGTCATCTTTGGTTTGATTGCTGGAATGTGCTGCTCCAGGGTGGTTGGACGCTCTTTAACCAGATGCCGTTGCTGTTTTGCGTAGCGTTGCCAATCTCGCTCGCGAACAAGCAGAACGCTCGCTGCTGCATGGAGGCTTTGGCCATCTACCTTACCTTCAACTACTTTGTAAGCACAATCTTGGGGCAGTGGGGCCCTGTCTTTGGGGTCGACTACTCTGTCGAGGCGGGCAGCGGTACTGGTCTTGCCACTATCGCAAGCATCAAAACGCTTGATATGGGCATCATGGGCGCGCTTATCATTTCGGGTATTGCCACGATGCTTCACAACAAGTACTTCGACACCGAACTTCCTGAGTGGTTGGGCGTGTTCTCGGGCTCCGTGTTCATCTATATGATCGGTTTCTTCGTTATGGTTCCGGTCGCTCTTATTGCCTGCCTGGTATGGCCGCATGTTCAGGCTGCTATCGCCGCCTTCCAGGGATTCATCCTTTCCGCCGGTACGTTTGGCGTGGGCGTCTTTGCTTTCTTCGAGCGCGTGCTGATTCCTACAGGCCTGCACCACTTTATCTATACGCCGTTCTATTACGACAACGCGGCGGTCAACGGCGGCATCTTTGCCGCTTGGGCTAACATTCTGCCCCAACTGGCTGCCGATCCGAGCATTGCTCTTAAGGATGCCGCACCCTGGGCCGCCTATACCTGCCCTGGTTGGACTAAAGTCTTCGGCTCGCTTGGCGTCGCCATTGCGTTTTACATGACCGCCAAACCCGAGCGCAAGCAGCGCGTCAAGGCTCTGCTCATTCCCGTCACCCTTACCGCTATGCTTTGCGGTATTACCGAGCCGCTTGACTTCACCTTCCTGTTCATTGCGCCCGGCCTGTTCGTCGTCCACTGCGTGCTCGGAGCGCTTGGCTGCATGGCTCAAAACCTCCTTGGCGTCGTGGGTATCTTTGACGGCGGCATCATCTCGATGCTCTCGTGGGACTGGCTGCCCCTTTGGGCCGCGCACGGTCTGCAGTACGCCATCTCCATCCTTGTCGGTCTGTGCTTTACCGCCCTTTGGGTCGTGGTCTTCCGTTTCCTGATCGTCAAGTTCGACTTTAAGACCCCCGGTCGCGAGGATGACGATGTTGAGGTCGAGCTCAAGTCCAAGGCCGACTACAAGCAAAAGCAGAGCGGTGCTGCTGGCAAATCGGTCGCCCAGAGTAAAGATGATGAGCGCTTGGTGCTTGCCGAGAACATCCTCGATCTGCTCGGTGGCACGGATAACATCATCGATGTAACTAACTGCGCTACCCGTCTGCGCGTTAACGTCAAGGACAAGAGCGTCGTTGCACCCGAGGCTTCCTTCAAGGCGATCGGTACGCATGGTTTGGTGGTCCAAGGTCAGTCAATCCAGGTCATCATCGGCCTTACCGTCCCGCAGGTTCGCGAGAAGTTCGAGAGTCTTCTGAAGTTCGAGAGTCTTCTGTAAACCATCGTCCATCGAAACAATCGGCCTTGCAGAGCCGGTATGCACCGCAAGGCCGATTCTAGAGATAAAAAACTCCACTTCTAGGTAACAATTCCAAACCGCGCAAGGCCGCGTGCGGGGACGGATTGAGCAAGCGGCCAGAATGAGGAGGACATCATGTCCAAGAAGAACTATGCCGTGACCATTGCCGGCGGTGGCTCCACCTTCACCCCGGGCATTGCCCTGATGCTGCTCGAGGAGCGCGACCGCTTCCCGGTCAACAAGGTGACCTTCTATGACAACAACGCCGAGCGCCAGGAGATCGTTGCCAAGGCGTGCGAGATCTACTTCCACGAGAACGCTCCCGAGGTTGAGTTCAACTACACCACCGACCCCGAAACCGCTTTTACCGGCACTGACTTCGTCCTTGCTCACATCCGCGTGGGTCTGTACGCCATGCGCGAGCTCGACGAGAAGATCCCCCTCAAGTACGGCTGCGTTGGTCAGGAGACCTGCGGCGCCGGCGGCATCGCCTACGGTATGCGCTCCATCGGCGGTGTCATCGAGATCCTGGACTACATGGAGAAGTACAGCCCCAACGCCTGGATGCTCAACTACTCCAACCCCGCGGCTATCGTCGCAGAGGCTTGCCGCGTGCTGCGTCCCAACAGCCGCATCATCAACATCTGTGACATGCCGATCGACCTCATGGATAAGATGAGCCGTATGTGCGGCATCAAGGATCGTCGCGAGCTGCAGTACAGCTACTACGGCCTCAACCACTTTGGTTGGTGGAGCAAGATCTACGACAAGGAGGGTAACGACCTCATGCCGCAGATCAAGGAGCACATGGCAAAGAACGGCTACTTGGACGGCATTGAGCACGAGGCCGGTAAGGAGCAGCACGTCGAGGAGAGCTGGATTCACACCTTCGGCAAGGCCAGGGATGTCTATGCTGTCGATCCCGAGACGATTCCCAATACCTACCTCAAGTATTACCTGTACCCGGACTATGTCGTCGAGACGTCTGATCCCAACTACACTCGCGCCAATGAGGTTATGGACGGCCGCGAGAAGAAGGTCTTTGGCGCTTGCCGCGACATCATCGCCAAGGGTACTGCCAAGGACGGCGGCTTTGAGCCCGACGTACACGCCAACTACATCGTCGACCTTGCCTGCGCGCTGGCCGAGAATACGCTCGAGCGCTTCCTGCTGATCGTCCCCAACGATGGCGCTGTGCCCAACTTCGACCCGACGGCCATGGTCGAGGTGCCTTGCATCGTCGGTTCCAACGGCTTTGAGAAGATCTGCCAGGGCCCGATTCCGCAGTTCCAGAAGGGCCTGATGGAGCAGCAGGTTTCCGTCGAGAAGCTCGTTGTCCAGGCTTGGGTCGAGGGCAGCTACCAGAAGCTCTGGCAGGCGCTCACGCTCTCCAAGACCATTCCTTCGGCAAGCGTTGCTAAGCAGATCCTGGACGAGCTCATCGAGGCCAACAAGGATTTCTGGCCTGAGCTTAAGTAAGGACTGCTGTCTCGAACTCTCACGCATCTCTGCTTCATTTGCGCCGTCGCGGTGTCCGGATTCGCCCGGATGCTGCGGCGGCGCTATACTTATGCAGTTTGAAGTACCTGTACCAAAAGGAGCTGTCGTGTCCCTTTCCATCGGTATCGTGGGCCTGCCCAACGTGGGCAAGTCGACGCTGTTCACCGCGCTTACCAAAAAGACCGGCCTTGCCGCCAACTACCCGTTTGCCACGATCGACCCCAACGTGGGTATCGTCGATGTGCCCGATAGCCGCTTGCAAAAGCTCGCTGACATCGTTAACCCGGGTCGCATTGTGCCGGCTACGGTCGAGTTCGTCGACATCGCAGGTCTGGTGAAGGGTGCTAACGAGGGCGAGGGTCTGGGCAACCAGTTCCTGGCAAACATCCGCGAGACCGACGCCATCTGCGAGGTCGTGCGCTACTTTAAGGACCCCAACGTCATGCGTGAGGTGGGCCGCACGGGCGAGTTCGTCGATCCTGCCGGCGATGCCGACACCATCATGACCGAGCTCATCCTGGCCGACATGGGCACGCTTGAGAAGCAGCTGCCTAAGCTCGAGAAGGAGGCCAAGCGCGACAAGGAGCTCATGCCCAAGTTCGAGGTGGCCAAGCGCCTGCTTGCCTGGCTCAACGAGGGCAAGCGCGCCGCATCCATGGAGATGACCGACGAGGAGCGTGCCGCTGCCAAGGGCCTGTTCCTGCTCACCATGAAGCCCATCCTGTATGTGGCCAACGTAGACGAGGATATGCTCAACGAGGACCTGGCGCCCATCGATGGCGTCAAGCCGTTGCCCATCTGCGCCAAGATCGAGGCCGAGCTTTCCGAGCTCGATCCCGAGGACGCCGCCGACTACCTGGAGAGCCTGGGCCTGGAGCAGCCCGGTCTGGACGTGCTCGCGCAGGCGGCCTATAAGCTGCTCGGTCTGCAGTCGTTCTTTACGGCCGGCGAGATGGAGGTCAAGGCCTGGACGGTTCGTCAGGGCGCGACCGCCCCGCAGGCCGCCGGCGTCATCCACACCGATTTTGAGCGCGGCTTTATTAAGGCCGAGGTCATTGGCTATGACGACTACATCGAGCTCGGCGGTGAGCAGGGCGCCAAGGCCGCCGGCAAGCTGCGTATTGAGGGCAAGGACTATGTCATGGCCGATGGCGACGTCGTGCACTTCCGCTTTAACGTGTAAGGGCGACGCGCATGTTCAAATACGGCAAAAAAGCTGGCTACATGGGTATCGCGCTGCTCGTGCTTGCGGTGATTCCGCTGGTGGTCGCAGCGTGTGTTATCCCCAACATTGGCCCCGAGGTGGCAACGAAGTTTAACGCAGCCGGCGAGGTGACGCGCTGGGGCAAGAGCTACGAGCTGCTGGCGCTTCCGGTGCTCAATTTGCTGCTGAGCGTGGCAACGTACTTTACGGCGGGACGCCAAGCCAAGAACAATGATGACTCCGCCGCCATGGCGCGCATCGTGTGCGAGCGCTACCTGCGTAACGGTTGCATCACGGGTGTGTTCCTCAACGTGATCAACGTTTACTTTATGTACTCGGCGATTACCGGAACGGGCTTTGGCCTTGGTTTCTAGCTTGTCCTTTTAGGCAACGAGCCTGCACGCATATTCAATGGCTGCTGCGAGGCCGCCGCTCGACCGTGGTTGAAAGACTACATCGGCGGCGGCCTCGTTTTCGTATCCGGCGCCGCGAAGGGCGAGTGCTATGCCGGCTTCTAAAAGGAGCGGCAGGCCGCGTTGGCTGGTTGCGATTACGGCAACCTGATTGAGCGAGCAGCCGTGCGTTTGGCATTGAATGGCAAGTTCACCTTGCGCCGGGCAAGGGACCAGAACGGCGACGACGCGACTTGATAGCAATGCAAATGCTGTGCGCTCATCGGGCGAAAGGCATTCTGCTTCAACGATGACGAGCTTGGGCGGTGCGCTGTTTGTGCGAAGCGTGGCTCGGTACATGCGGACCGAAGATCCCGGCATAGAAAACTCCTGTGTATTCGGCAAAACGTAAACTATAGTTTACGTTTATGTTCGGCTCCATTTCAAACTCGGCTGCATGGACGAACGTGCGAAACAGATTCTTGGCAGGCGGGTCGAAGAGACACGCAGGGACCTTGGTATCTCCAAGGTTGATTTTTGTGTGGCGACAGGAATCAGCCGACCCTACCTCGACCGAATCGAAGATGGGACGGCAAATTTCACGCTCAAGGTTCTATTTAAGATCGCACCCGCACTCGGCATGACGGTGTCAGAGCTTCTCGAGGGTATCGAATAGGGCGTTCCCCCGCTGTATTTGACGCTCTTTGGGCGGGTCCCCCTGGTTGCGATGTGCAAAATCGCGAGTATTCAGCACCAGTTTGGCCGTAGATGGTAGCTCGAGCGGCTGGCTTTGCCTTTTTGGCAGTAGTTAATCCACATACTAAATAAAAATGAGGAATAAATATTTACTAGACGGAACCCTCGTCCTAAAAGTTCGTCTAACAATCGGCCGATTCTATGCCTCCGGCGGAGAAATTGCAGAATACTCCGATTTTTGCACGGCCCGAGGGGGACTACCTGTCGTTTAAGGCTGCGATAAGTGGGGCTGCCTTAGGGATTACGCCATCGGGATGCGGTCGTGGTTGACTTGGCTGTAGAACAGGCGCTGGATTTCGGCGGCATCGCGTGACTGGCCGAGCGCCCACATGGTTTTGGCCACGAGCGTCTCGGTGGTCATGTCATCGCCACGCAGAATGCCCGGATGATCGGCGTAAGCGCGGCCGACCTCATAAACGCCCAGATCGAGGCCCTCTTCGGGGACCTGCGTGGTCATAACGACGGTGCGGCCCGAATCGACCCAGCGGAAAATTGCCTCTTGGAACGACTCGCCGGACTCGCCAAACTCGGGAATACCGCCAATGCCAAAGGTCTCAAGGATTACAGCATCGTAGCTATCGGCAAGGGCGTCGAGGATGCCCGGGTTTACGCCGGGCGTAAGCTTGAGTACAAATACGCGCGGGTCGATGCTGTCGTAGAAACGCACCGGGTTTTCGCCCTGATGGGTGCCGTGGAGCCCGTTGCGCACGATGCGGTCGTTGCGGATGTAGGCAATGGGCGGATAGTTGACGCTAATGAACGCGTTAAAGCTCATGGTGCGCTGCTTGCGGGCGCGCGTGCCGGCAATGGCTACGCCGCCAAACACAATCGACACATCGTGCGAATGCTCGTCGAGCGCATAGAGCAGGCTCTGGTACAGGTTGAGTTTGGCATCAGTAAAAGGGTTGCCCATGGGCTTTTGCGAGCCGGTGAGTACGATGGGCTTGGGGCTGTCCTGAATCAGATAGGAAAGCGCCGCCGCGGTGTAGCTCATGGTGTCGGTGCCGTGCAGAATCACGAAGCCGTCGTGGTCGGCATAACCCTCGACGATGACATCGCGGATACGCATCCAATCACTTGGGCGCATATTGGTACTGTCGATGTTCATGGGCTGCACGACGTCGAGCTCGCAGAGGCCCGAGATCTCGGGGACGCTCTGGGCGAGCTCCTCACCGGTCAGGGCGGGGGAGAGGCCGTTGCCGTCCTCGGTCGATGCGATGGTGCCGCCCGTGGCGATGAGAAGGATGCGCTTCATGCTGGTATTCCTATCGTATTTGCCGCCGCAGAGGCGGAGTCGTTCGGCAGTATTGTGGCACAGGGCGTCCAATGTTCAAACGTATTACATCATCTGTAACGTTTGGTAACACTTCAATTGCCGTCAAATAGGGCCCAGGTCGTGCGTTTGCCGTGCGCTGATGGCTGCGAGGGACGAGAAACCCCATATAACGTGTACACTATGAACGCTATTTTCGTTCATTCACGCGGGCGGGCACCGGCTCCCCGCCAACAAGAGGGGGATACCATGGATCAAAATGCTTCCGCAAAGGTCCTCGTACTCGACTTTGGTGCGCAGTACGGTCAGCTCATTGCCCGTCGCGTCCGCGACCTCAACGTGTATTCCGAGATTGTCCCCTGCGACATCTCGGCCGACGAGATTCGCGAGATGAACGCCTCTGCGCTCATCCTTTCCGGCGGTCCGGCTTCCGTGTACGCCGAGGACGCTCCGTCCATCGATCCTGCCATCTTTGACTTGGGCCTTCCCGTCCTGGGCTTTTGCTACGGCCATCAGATCACGGCCGTGACGCTCGGCGGCAAGGTCGGCCACTCCGAGGTGGGCGAGTACGGCCGCGCCACTATCACGCGCACGGCCGGCGCCAAGCTCTTTAACTCCACGCCCATGGAGCAGACCGTGTGGATGAGTCACCGCGACGCCGTGTCCGAGGTGCCCGAGGGCTTTACCGTTACCGCCAGCACCGACGTGTGCCCGGTTGCTGCCATGGAGTGCGTCGAGCGCAAGATCTTCACCACGCAGTTCCACCCCGAGGTCAAGCACTCCGAGTATGGTCAGCAGCTGCTGAGCAACTTCCTGTTTGAGATCTGCGGCCTGGAGCCCAACTGGAGCATGGACAACCTGGTCGAGACCATGACGGCTGAGTTCCGCGAGAAGGTCGGCAACGACCGCGTGATTCTGGCCCTGTCCGGCGGCGTCGACTCCTCCGTCGTCGCTGCGCTGGGCGCCCGCGCCGTGGGCAAGCAGATGACCTGCGTGTTCATCAACCACGGTCTGCTGCGCAAGGGCGAGCCCGAGCAGGTGGAGGAGGTCTTCACCAAGCAGTTTGACGTCGACTTTATTCACGTCCACGCCGAGGACCGTTATGCCGAGCTTCTGGCCGGTGTGACCGAGCCCGAGGAGAAGCGCCGCATCATCGGTACGCAGTTCTGGAAAGAGTTCTTCGCGGTTGCTCAGCAGCTCGAGACCGATGGCAAGCCGGTCAAGTACCTGGCTCAGGGCACCATCTACCCCGACATCATCGAGTCCGGCGCTCGCAAGACGGGCGGCAAGACGGCCACTATCAAGAGCCATCACAACCTGATCCCGTTCCCCGAGGGCGTGCACTTCGACCTCATTGAGCCGCTCGACCACTTCTTTAAGGACGAGGTCCGCGCGCTTGGTCTGGCGCTGGGCCTGCCGGGTCACATCGTGTTCCGTCAGCCCTTCCCGGGCCCGGGCCTGGCCATCCGCATCATCGGCGCGGTCGACAAGGAGAAGCTCGAGATCCTCAAGAACGCCGATGCCATCGTGCGCGAGGAGCTCGACGCCTACAACCAGCGTCTGTTTGAGCAGACCGGCGAGCGCAACTCCGAGCACAGCTGCTGGCAGTATTTCGCGGTCCTGCCTGACATCAAGTCCGTTGGCGTTATGGGCGACGAGCGCACCTACCAGCGCCCGATCATCTTGCGTGCCGTCGAGTCCAGCGATGCCATGACCGCCGACTGGGCCAAGCTGCCCTATGACGTACTGGCCCGCATCTCTGGCCGCATCGTTGCCGAGGTTCCTGGCGCCAACCGCGTGTGCTACGACATCACGTCCAAGCCGCCCGCGACGATTGAGTGGGAATAACGGGAACTGGCTTCTGAACTCGCACTTTGGTGCTGCCGAGTACCGCCTGATGCTATTTCGGCGTCGCCATAGCGCAAAGCCACCAGCGAAATAACGGGAACAACGGCCTCCGAACCCTTTGGTTCGGAGGCTTTCTTTTTGCATGCCTACCTGCGGAAACGGACCAATTATTCCCGCATACCCCTACTTGGCGGCACGGCGGAGTACTCGGCGGTACGGGAATAATAGGGCCCTGCGGAATATAATTCACAATTCGGGTCCCCGGGCCGATTTCGAGCGGGTGAAACTAAGTTGAAACTGCAGGCTCAATTCAAGCCCTCATCGATTGCATTTGCCAAGCTCAACAAACGGGAATAATAAAACGCGAAAATCGGTTTCGCCAGCGGTGCCTACGCCGGTGGCCTTAACGTGGTCACGATAATTGAGCAGTTCGACCACGAGGGTCGTGTCCCTGGACACGGCGAGATGATATTCGGTCAATGAAGGCCGCCGAGCGCCCGGCTGCCTCGGTCGCCTTGCGGCTCTGCTCCTCCGTGCAACTCGGACTTCGCGGACAGCCTCCAGGCTTCAGACGGCAGCTACTTCAGGTGCTGCGTCTGACTTAAACCCATTCACCGGTCATTTGCGACCGTTCGCGGCGCTGCAAACAGAAATGTCCTCTTTGTCTTGCGATTGTTATATCAAGTCATATAATAGCTAATGACATTATTACAGCGGATAACAAAGTTAGGAGTCCCGATATGCAGGTAGTTCTGGCATCGCACGGTCGTCTTGCTGAGGGAATGAAAGATACCCTTGGCATCATTTTTGGGGAGTTGCCGGACCTGACGACGCTCTGCGCATACGTTGACCCGGACGTCACCTTGGCCCAGCAGGTCAAAGACGTGCTGGCGCGTAAAGTTCCCGGCGAGGAGATGCTCGTCGTTACCGATCTCTTTGGCGGCAGCGTGAACAACGAGTTCATGGCCGCCCTTGCCGAGAATGACTTTACGCTCATCTGCGGCATGAACATGCCCCTGCTCGTCGAGATTCTCTCTGACGCAAATCCCGACCCCGCGGCCGTAAGGTCGGCGGTCGACTCTTGCAAGGACACCATCATGATCTGCAACGACCTGCTCGATGCCGGCCAGGACTGTGGCGAGGATTTCTGACATGGATATCCAGTCCCTTTACCCGATGAACATCTCGTTCAGGTATTTCAGCCTCGAGAAGTTCTTTGAGTCTTGCGCCAAAACAGGTCTGCATAATGCAGAGATCTGGCTTTGTCCCCAGCACTTTCTTATCAACGGGCAGTTCTCGGAGGACCCTTCAAAGCTCAAAGCTCTCATGCGTGAGTACGGGGTTCAGATCAAGTGCCTCTGTGGCGAGCAGAACAATCCAAAGCCCAACAACATGGCGGCTCGCGGCGAGCTCCTCGTTGGCAATACGCGCTCCTACTTCCGTAGGGTGATTGATCTTGCTGAGGCCATTGGCTGCCCGAAGGTTCTTGTGACCCCCGGCTGGAATTACTTTGACGAGAAGGTCGATGAAGCGCGCGTACGAAGCATCGACATGCTGAGAGAGCTCTCGGTCTACGCACATGCTCGGGGGGTCACTCTTGTGCTTGAGAGCATCTGGAGTAAATCCTCCCAGATCGCGCCAACGATAGCGCAGATTGCCAACATCAAGGATGCGGTGAATAGCGACAGCCTGAAGCTCACGCTTGACCTTGGCGCCATGAGCGACGCGGGCGAGACTGTCGACGATTGGTTCAGCGCGTTCGGCAGCGACATCGTGCACTGCCATTTCGTGGACGGTACTCCTACGGGACATATGCCTTGGGGCCACGGCAACCTGGCCATGCGGGGCATTCTGGCTTCGTTCAAGAAAGCCGGTTACAAAGGGGGCTTCTCGCTTGAGTACGTGCACCCAATGAGCTTCCAAGATCCGGCAGGGTATCTAGCCGAGACAAAAGCCCTGTTCGAGAAGTGCCTTCAAACGATTTAGTCATGCGTGCATCAACCAAGGAAAGGAAAAAAGATGATCAAGCTATGCAGGGTGGACCACAGGTTGCTCCACGGCCAGGTCGCATGCTCCTGGAGCCATGCCCTGGGAGCCGATGCCATTCTTATCGTCTCTGACGAAGTGGCATCCAACGAGGTCCGCATGAAGACGATGCGACTGGCAAAGCCGGTGGGCATAAAGCTGGTTATCAAGGGCGTCGACGACTCCATCAAGGCAATCAAAAGCGGCGTGACCGACAAATATCGCCTGCTCATCGTTACCGGCAGCATTGCGGATGCCGAGAGGCTGGTTCGCGAGTGTGGCATTTCCTCGCTGAATCTGGGCGGCACCGTAAAAAGCTCCGAGACGACCCGCAGCTTCGGCAGTGCGGTCCATCTAACCGATGAAGAGGTGGAGGTCGTCCGCGGCCTCGTCCGCGATGGCGTGGAAGTCGAGGTGAGGCAGGTAGCAAAGGACAAGAAGGTCGTTCTTTCCGAGAAGGACCTCTGATTGTGACGGACAGTAAGTTGAAGGAGGAGCAATGGCTTTTCAAGCGTTTCTTATCGCTCTGATTATCTTTGTGGGAAAGGCCGACTACTTCGTCGGCACGGCAATGTTGGGCAGGCCCTTGGTCCTTGGCATGCTCGTCGGCATTGCGCTGGGCGACGTGTCTCAGGGGGTGATCATCGGCTTCCAGCTGGAGCTCGTCTTTATGGGCATGCAGGCTATCGGCGCATCCATTCCGCCCGACATGATCGTCGGCTCGGTGCTGGGCGCCGCCTTTGCCATCAGCACGGGCAACGGCATCGACACGGCGGTCACCATCGCGATGCCTGCGGCGATTCTCTCTGCCTTTGTGGTGAACCTCTTCTATGGCGTGATTACCCCGCTTATGGCTCGAACGGCAGACAAGTTTGCCGCCGAGGACAATGATAAGGGCATCTCCGCGGTGTTTCTTGCCAACGGTTTTCTCTTTGACGTGACTTTTGGCGTCATTGGTTTTGTGGCGTTCATGTTCGGCGGCGACGCGGTATCCGCCTTTGTCGCTTCGATTCCGGCGTGGCTCACCGCTGGCATCACCATCGCGACCGGCATTCTCCCTGCGCTCGGCTTTGCCCAGCTTGTGACCATGATTGCCTCTAAGGAGACCGCGGTCTTCCTCCTGCTGGGCTTTGTCCTCGCGGCGTATCTTGGCGTTCCGGTCCTGGGCATTGTTTGTATCGCGGTTGTGATAGTCGGGATTCTCTTTATGGCACACATCTTTATGCCCAGCCAGGGCTCGGCTTTGATGACGGAAGGCGAGGACGACAATGAGTTCTAGCGATGCAACGAAGAAGCTTGGCAAGAAGGAACTCCGGAGCCTCTTCCTCAGGTCCTTCTCGACGTCTCACGCATGGCACTTCGAGCGCCAGCAGCACATGGCCTTCTGCTGGTCGATGATTCCTGCGATCAAGAAGCTCTATGACCGGCCCGAGGACAGGATAGCCGCCTACCAGCGTCACCTCGAGTTCTACAACTGCCACACGACCATGCAACCCCTCATCGGCGGTATCGTCTGCGCCATGGAGGAGGAGAACGCCAACAACGAGGAGTTCGACACCTCCTCGATCAGCTCCATGAAGGTCGCCCTCATGGGACCGCTTGCGGGCATCGGCGACTCCCTCATCGGCGGCACCCTGCGCATCATCGCCACCGGCATTGCGGGCGGTCTGTGCATGGCGGGTTCTCCCTTCGGCCCGCTTCTGTTCCTGCTTATCTTCAACGCGGTCAACATTGCTCTGCGCTGCCTTGGCGTGAAGTATGGCTACGGCCTGGGCGAGAATATCATCTCCAAGGTTTCCGATCCCAGCACCATGCAGAAGCTTACCTGCGCGCTCTCCATCGTCGGTCTCATGGTCATAGGCGGCATGATTGCGACGAACGTCGCCATCACGACTCCCGTCGCCTTCGATATCAGCGGCACCGCGTTCTCGCTTCAGGACACGCTCGACTCCATCTTCCCGAAGCTCCTTCCGGTGGCGGCGTTCGGCATCCTGTATGCCCTCAACAAGAAGGGCGTGAACGTCCTCGCACAAATCATTGCAATCATGGTCCTTGGCGTCGTGCTTGGGGCCGTCGGAATCCTCGGTTAGGAGAATCTAGTGCTTGAATTCTGTCTCGACACCGGCGACTTTGAAATGGTGAAAATCGCCAGCAGCATCTATCCCGTTAACTGCTTTAGCATGAACCCGTCCATTGCCGTCAACTGCCTCAAGGGCACCGGCAAGTCCTTCGTGCAGAATGCGCTGGACATCCGTGGCGTCATCGGTGAGGAAACTCCTTTCTTCCTTGAGGCCATGGGAGACACCGCAGAGGAGCTCGTGGAGGACGCCAAGGCAATGGTCAAGGCTGTTCCGGGCAACACCTTTGTGAAGATTCCGGCATGTCCGGAGGGCTTCAAGGCAATTCGCGAGCTCAAGAATGCTGGCATTGCCACCTCTTGCACTGCCGTCTACACCTTCAACCAGGCGATGCTCGCGGCCATGGCGGGCGCCTCATACGTTGCCGTCTACGTGAGCAGGCTCGACAAGAACGGCGGCGACGGCATCGAGGTCGTGCGCCGCATCAAGCAGGCCTTCGTTGCCCACAACATCGACTGCGTGGTCAGCGCGGCCTCCCTCAAGACTCCGCTCTCGCTCCAAGAGGCCATCGAGGCCGGTGCCGATAACGTCACCGTCGACCTTGAGATGCTTGAGGCCCTGGCGGTCCACCCCATGACCGAGGGCACGCTTAAGACCTTCAAGTCCGATTGGGAGGGCCTGTTCGGCGAGGGCGTCCGCATCGTCGATATGGTCGCTTAGGATTTCCGTCGTCAAGTAAGGGATATGAACGGCCCCGCCGGAGACGGTGGGGCCGTTTGACTGGGGGCAAGCCGCGGGCCTGGTAACCGGGCCAGAAGAAAGGGGCGCGAAATGAGAGCTTGGTGTTCTGTTGGCCACTATCTGCAGGGCGTTGATGTTATTGGGCGAGTAGGCTGGTATGCGTCGATGTTTGGCAAAAACCACCTGTTCCTTGTGGACAGCTTCGTGTGCCAGATGCTAGGGGAGGGGCTCTATGGCGCCTACCCCTCTTTGGAAGGATGCACGTATCGGACCCTGACATTTGAGGGCGAGATAAGCCGCAAGAGCATATCGAGGCTTAGCAATGAAGCTGGGGGAGAGTTTGACGTCATCGTTGCCGTGGGCGGTGGGAAGGTCATCGACGTGGCCAAAATGGTTGCCGCTCAAAGTGGCGCGGCGCTCGTCGTGTGCCCGACGATTGCGGCGACGGACGCTCCCACGAGCGCCATGTCCATCCTCTATAGCGATGAAGGGGAGATGAACGAGATTGTCCTCCATGTGAAGAATCCCGATCTCGTTCTTGTGGACTCCAAGGTCATCGCAGGCGCCCCAACGAGATTTCTCTCGGCGGGGATAGGGGACGCTCTTTCGACCTACTATGAGGGCGAGTCCAACTGGAAGACTGGCCATGCCAACTACGTCTGGTGCCAAAGCGAGCAGGCGGTTGGCACTGCGGCAGGTCGCGCGATTGCCCGCGCGTGCATGGAAACGCTCGAGAGGGATGGCCACGCTGCCGTCAAGGCATGCGAGCAGAGCACTGTTACGCCGGCGCTTGAGAACGTGATTGAGGCAAACATTCTCATGAGCGGCATTGGTTTCGAGAACGTCGGATGCTCTCTTGCCCACGGACTGGGCAACGCGATGACGGTGCTTCCCGATGGCGAGAAATCCATGCATGGCGAGAGGGTGGGTTTCTCAACGCTGAGCCTTATGATTGCCGAGGACTACCCGAGTGAGGAAGTCGAGCGAGTGGCGCGCTTCTGCAGGGACTGCGGCGTTCCGACGACCTTCTCGGAGCTCTCGCTTGCGCCCAGCGACGACGACCTTCGCAAGGTTGCGCAGGCGGCAATGCAGGCCGAGTCTTGGGGTGCGAGCCCTGTGAGGCTCTGCGACGCGGAAGTCGTGGACATTCTCAAGGCAACTGACGCCCTTGGGCGGAGGATCGCGCAAGAGTGAGTAACGTCTCTCCTCGAGAAACGAAAGCTGAGGGCCGCAAGCGGAGCTCGAACTCTGCTTGCGGCCTCTTTTGCGTGTTTATGCTTCGGTAAGGATTTTTCCCTCCGGCGAAATCACGAAGCGGAATGACGCTCTGTCTCCCCTGAGTAGGGATTTTGAATAGTGAAGGGGATTGCCCTCGCTGTCCTTGGTTATCTTGGATAGCACGTAGATGGGCGAACCGACGATGCAAGAGAGGAGCTTGGCCTCATCCTCGCGCGCGGTTGAAACGTCTATGATAAGCTCCTCGACCCCCAGCTGTATGCCGTAGTCTTCCGACAAGAGGCCATAGAGGCTCATATCCTCGCTTAGGTCGTCAAGAAAGCTCGGGAAAGACCTCTCCGAGACATAGACGGAGTCGAGCGCGATAGGGATGGAGTCTTCGAACACGAGCCTCTTTGCCATCAGAACGGTATCGCCGACCTTTATGTCCAGCGCGTTTGCGAGGGCAGGGGTGGCTTCGAGGGAGGACCGCTCCAGGACCCGTCTATGGTTCTTGCCGCCAATATCGGAAAAGGCGTGGTAGCCGAAGTTGTTAGGCGATCCTTTTCGGATGACTCGCTTGGGGACGGAGACAAAGGAGCCCTTTCCGCGCAGCCGGTAAATAAGACCCTCATCCACGAGATTCTGGACAGCTCTTCGGACGGTAATGCGGCTCACCGAATAGCGTTCGCAGAGCTCGAGCTCGGTCGGAATCTTCTCTCCCACGCCGAGCTCTCCGGAGATGATTTGCTGACGGAGATTGTTTTCTACCTGTGAGTAGAGCAGGTCGGGTCTTGCGTCGTTGTTAGATGCCATGATGCCTCCGATGACGCGAGTGGTGATAGTAGGGCGTTCTAGGTAGCCCACTGTTTTCGTAAGTATATGATGACATAAGACTTTATATCGCCATAAAGATTACAGGAGATGGTCGTTGAATCGTAAGCCTTGATTATCGGCTTTATCCGAACACCTCCCACATTCATCCGCACATGTGCGGATGAATGTGGGAACCCGATACCCTGAGGGCCGGGCCGGCCGGCCCCGGGAGATCGGAGGACGGCATGTCCGGAAAGAAGATGAAGGGCCCCGCGAGGGCGGTCCCGAGGGCCTACGGAAGGCTCACGAGGCACGAGCGGGACACGGTCCCTCTTTCCCTTTCGTTTTCGACGCGTCACCCTCTCGGCGGGCTCAAGGCCCGCGCTCGCGGCTGCAGGGGCTACGCCCAAACCCCAAAAACGCAACGCCGTGCTCGAAGCGTTTCCGGACGTCAGCGTAATCTCAGATCCCGTTCGTCAACTCATGGGCAAGCCACCTGAGACTACTCATTTCTCCTACTGGCAATGAAGGCCTGCGACCTACAGTTTTGCAAACTGCTTGAAAGCCACCTGCGTTGATTCACTTCCTATTGCAGCTGGCGGCTTGCACGCGAAAAGGCATTTGAGTTTCAAAACGGGCGCATTCGGCGCTATCGAGCCTCCAAAGGCATCCAGCCGCGCCCTTTGGGACAAAAACAAAAACTCAAAGCCCTGAGCTCGAAAATAGTTTTTGGAGTTGTCCCAACTTTTGTCCCCGAAGCCGACGAAACGCGACAGGGTGTCACCTGGTGGCACTCGGCTCGAGACGGCACCGAAAACTGGGCGCAACTGGAATGACGAGACGGCAGAACCGCTGCCATCGAATGGGAGTAGGCTGATAGGGTTCTGACCTGCACTTTTGAGTGCCGCACTGTGCCGCTGAGTTTCGTTTCGTACGAGAGTCATGGCAAAGCCGCCAGCGACGGCGGTGAGTAAATACGGTAACCGAGCCTCCGTTCCCAGGTTGGGACGGAGGCTTTTTCTTTGCCTTTTTACTCCCCCCCCCCTTTACCTGCGATTTCGCGATTTACTCCCCGTGTTTCAAGATGGAAGCGTTTGGTTGCGAGCCACGCCGGTGTGCGGGGCCTGAGTCGTCAGGCCCCGCACAGGGGGACCGCGATGGTGGCCACCGCGCCGCCCGAGGGGCTGTTGGCGAGCGAGACGGAGCCCCCGTGGGCGCTCGCGGCCTCGGAGGCGGCGTGGAGGCCGAGCCCGTAGTGGCGGCCTCCGTCGCGCGAGGAGCGGGAGGAGTCGTCTGTGAAGAGGCGCTCGCAGCCGCGTTCGAGGGCGGCGGGAGAGAAGCCCGGTCCGTCGTCGGACACCTCGATGACGAGGTGTCCGCCCGCGACGTCGCAGGAGACCGCCACGCGCGAGCGCGCGTGCTCGGCGGCGTTGACCACAAGGTTCGCGGCGGCTCGCGCCAGGGCGGTTCGGTCGAGCGGGGCCTCGGGCGCGCCCGCGACAGCGGGGCCCGTGGCCACGTCGAGCGTCACGCCTCGCGCCCGGGCGATCTGGGCGGCCTCGGCGAGGACCTGTTCGCAGAGCTCGGCCGGCCGCATGGGGACCCTCTCCGCCCCGCCGGACCCGCGCGAGGCCTCGATGAGCAGGCGCACGTAGCCGTCGAGCCTTTCGACACTGCCGGCTATGTCGCGCGCGGCGGCCGCGAGGTCGGCGTCTTTCTCGTCTTCCAGCTCCTCCGCCACGAAGTCGGCGTTGGCGCGCAGCACGGTGAGCGGCGTCTTGAGGTCGTGGGCGAGCGACGCCACCTGCTCGCGCTGCCCCCGCTCCGCGGCCCAGCGGGCCTCGAGCGACTCGGCGAGGGAGGCCCGCATGGCGTCCATCGCGGCGAGGACGTCGTTCACCTCGCGCACGTTGGTGCTGCCGACCGCGAAGTCGAGCTCCCCCGCGCCGACGCGCCCCGCCGCCTCCGCGAGCGGCGCCATCTTGCGCGAGATCACGCGGCTCGCGCGGCGCGCCACGAGCGCGAGCGCGAGCGCGCTTCCCGCCGCGGCGCCGACGAGCATGAGGTTCTGCGGGTTGGGAAGCAGGCCGGCGAGATCGCGCGAGACCCACTGCGGCAGGTACTCGCTGACGAGTGCGCAGGCCCCGCCGTCCTTGAGCGGGAACGCGGCGTAGGTGAGGCCCGAGCCCCCGCCCTCGATCTCCACTGTGCCCGGATCAGCGGCGAGTGCCGCACGGGCCATTTCCGTCGCGTCCTCGAGCCGCGTGCCCTCGAGGTCTGTCATCAGCACGTATCCGTCCTTGTTCAGGATAAGGTAGCGGTACGCCGTCGGCACGTCCTGCTGCCCGCAGACGCCGTCGCGTGCCAGGCCCTCCGCGACCTCGCGCGCATTGGCCGGCCCCCAGCTTGCCTCGTAGACGAAGCCCGCGTCGATCGCCGCGGAGAGCGCCATGAACGAGGCGAGCCACGCCGTAGCGACCGCAGCGAACGCGTAGGCGAAGTAGCGCGCGATGACGAAGGAGAGCGGCATGCCCCCGCGACCTCGCGCCCCGGTCCTCAGAGCTGCCACTTGTACCCCATCCCCCAGACGGTCGCGATCGGATCGGCGCCGGCCTCGGAGAGTTTCCTCCGGGCGCGGCTGACCTGCATGGATATGGCCGCGTCGTCGGCGTCGCTCTCCCAGCCGAGCACCGCCTCGCGTATCTGCGCGCGGCTCATGACCTGCCCGGGGTGGCGGGCGAGGTACTCGCAGATGGCATACTCGGTGGGCGTGAGCGGCACGGCCTCGCCGCCCACGGCGAGACCGCGCGCCCCGAGGTCGATCCGCACCTCCCCGAAGGAGAGGGCGTGCGAGCGCGGTCGGCGCTCACGGCGTAGATGGGCCGCGACCTTGGCGCGCAGCTCCGCGGCCCCGAAGGGCTTGCGGACGTAGTCGTCGGCGCCCAGGCCGTAGCCGGCCACGGCGTCCTCCTCGGCCACGCGCGCGGTCAGGAAGACGATGGGCCCGTCGAAGTCCGGGCGGATCTGCCGCACGAGCTCGAAGCCGTCGAGCCCCGGCATCATGACGTCGCAGAGCACGAGGTCGAAGCGCGAGAGGTCCGTCCCCGGGACCGCCGTCGGGTCCGCTGCCTTGACGACCTCATGGCCGTCGCGGCCGAGGACGCGCGCGAGCGCGTCAAGGATCGCCCGTTCATCATCCACTGCCAGTATCCTCGCCATGTTCGACCTCCTGAAACTTCCGTCGGAATTGTACTAGCGCCGCGCTCAGCGGTCCAGAGCCCCGCGCGCAGCCGCAGGCGCGGGCGCCCACATGGCGATCTCGGGGTTGGGCAGCACGCGGTCGGCGATCGAGCGCAGCGCCGACCCCCAGCCGGCGTCGAGCAGGGCATTCCCGCCCAGGACGAGCGCTGCGGAGAGGAGGACGAGCACGGCGGCGAGCGGCTTCCTACGCATCTGCCCTCCCGTCCTCGAAGCGGCAGAACCAGGCGAGAAGGACGGCGGCGGCTGCCAGGGTGAGCACGAGGCTGGCGAGCGCAGTCGTGAGGAGAGGGCCCGCCGCGCGTGCGGCGTCGATGAAGGCCTCCACCCCGAGCGACCCCAGGCGCGCGGGCCAGGCGAGCGGTACCCAGCTCAGGGGCGTCGCCAGGGCACCGGTGAGCTCGCCGGTCATGAGGCCGTGCGCAAGTCCGCCCACTGAGAAGAACGCGAGGAGCATCCCCGCCGCGCCGGCGCCGATGGCGGCGTTGCGGCCGAGGCGCAGGGCCACGCCGAGCTCCAGCGCGTAGAGGGGCAGGCTGCCCAGCACGATGCCCGCCCAGGCGGCCGCAAGCGGAGCGGGCCCGAGCGGCAGGTGCCCGGCGACGGCGAGCACGGCCCCGAACACGCCGAGCGCCACGGCCAGCGCGCCCGCGCCGAGCGCCGCAAGGGCGAGCAGCTTCGCCGCGACGGCGCGCCCGCGCGAGGGGACCGCCGTGAGGTTGGCGAGGCACCCGGCAGCGCGCTCCTCGTCCACGGCGAGTCCGCAGACGATGGCGGACATGAGCGGCATGAGGGCTCCGAGGAACTGGGCGTAGGCGTCCGCGCCCAGCGCCGGGTCCCATCGGGTTACGGAGAAGTACTCGCCGCAGGCAAGACCGGCTGCCAGGCCGCAGACGAGGTGCACCGCCGTGAGCGGGGAGCGCGCCAGGCGCAGGGCCTCGGAGAGCAGGGCCCGCGGGAGAGTCATGCGCGGCGTCGGGTCGGAGAGTCGTGTCATGGCCATCATCTCTCCTCGGAGCGCGCGAACCAGGCCGCGCCCGCCGCCGTGAGCGCGGCGAACGCGAGCGCGCAGACCGCAAGGCCCGCCAGTGTGAGCATGCCGTCCGCCGCGAGCGCCCCGCCGAGCGGCATGTCCGCCGCGAGTGGCTCGCCGCTCGGCAGCACGGGGATGAAGCTCGTAGGGATGACCATGCTCGCCGACGGCGGAAAGAGCTGCGGCAGCGGTATCAGCGACCAGGCGAAACCACCCACGAGCTGCGCGGCGAGCGGGCAGAAGATGCCCGCGAGCATGCCGAGCCGCGCCGTGAGGAAGAGCCCTGCGGGGATCATCCACGCCGCGGTCACCGTGTTGACGAGCGCGCAGAGGAGCATCGTGAGCGTGCCCGCGACCGTGAGGCCCTGCGAGGAGAACGCCGATCCCGCGAGGTAGATGCCGAAGACCACGAGGTTCGAGAGCGTGCAGAGCGCGAGGCACCAGAGCGCCTTGGCCCACCAGGCGCGCCCGAGCGGGAAGCCCAGGCCCAGAAGCCCCCGCATCCGCGTGCGCGCGTCCGCCCGCGCGACGCACGCCACCACGAGCGAGAGAGTCACGGGCAAGAAGAGCGCGTACCAGTAGTTCCACGCGCTGAAGATCTGCGCGCCCCGGTAGGGCATCGCGCCGAGCAGCGGCATCGGCAGCGCCATGAGCACGGCCAGGCGAACCGGTGCCGCGTGGCGCGACTTCAGGGCCTCGGCGCGCAGGCCCGCGAGCAGGCCGCCTTTCTCGCCCGTCATGCCGCCACCTCCCCGCGCGCTCGACGCCCCTCCCGGCAGACGCTCATGAAGAGTTCCTCGAGGTTCTGCCCGGGCCGAAGCGCATCCTCGTAGGCGAGGCGCCCCCCGTAGATGATGCCGATGGTGTCCGCCATCTGCTGCACCTCGGAGAGGATGTGGCTCGAGACGATCACTGTCGTACCCGCCGCCGCGAAGCCGCGGATCTGGTCGCGCAGCTCCTCGATGCCGATGGGGTCGAGGCCGTTGGTGGGCTCGTCGAGCACAAGCAGGCGTGGCCGAGCGATCAGCGCCAGCGCGAGCCCCAGGCGCTGCCGCATGCCCATCGAGAAGCGCCCAGCGCGCTTCTTCCCGGTGTCCGCGAGGTCCACGGCGGCGAGCACCTCATCTATGCGGCTCTCGGGAAGGCCCAGCAGCGTGGTGCGCACGCGCAGGTTCTCGCGCGCGGTGAGGTTGGGGTAGAGCGGCGCCTCCTCGATGAGGCTGCCGATTGCGTAGAGGTCCTCGCGGCGCCAGGCGTGCCCGGCAAAGAGGATCTCCCCGGCCGTCGGCCGCAGCATCCCGCAGATCATCTTGAGCGTTGTCGACTTGCCGGCGCCGTTGGGGCCGAGCAGCCCGTACACCTCGCCCTCGCGGATATGAAGGCTCACGTCGGCCACGGCGTCCTGCGCCTGGTCGCCGCGGCCGAAGCGCTTGGTGAGCCCGCGCGTCTCGAGCATGTAATCCATGGGCTTATCCTTTCTCTTCCGGGCGCGCGGGCCGAGCCACCGTGCCCGCGCGCCTTACCTTTCGGGTTCACCATCCATGATGGGGCGCGTTTCTAACGAAGCCGTAACGGCCGTTGGGCTCTTTTGGTGCCAGCCCTTCTCGACCCGTACACCACTCATGGTGTGTTTATCGCGATAACAAGGACGGAGGTGCCCGTGGCACGCAATAAGTACCCGGAGGAGACGGTCGAGAAGATCAGGGGTGACGGCCCAGCGAGTGTTATTTTGCGAGCTATGCGCATTGAAAGCGACCTTTCGTGGTATAAACTACTTGCCGGAAGCCGCGGCTTTCAGAGTACGGCTTACGTGTACGTTTAACCTCCGTGGGCGACGGGGTGCCGCAAGGCGTAGAATATCGCCCACCTGTAGGGGCCTGCAGCGATGCGGGCCCCGCTTCGTATGAAGGGGGCGTAACCGATGAAGATCGTATCCATCTCTCAGGATTTCTTCGACCTCGTCGAGGGCGACCGCGAGCTCATGCTTAAGCACAATCGCCCCTGCATCGTGGTGGTGAGGCTGCGTTTCCGCGGGAAGCGCAGGGACTTCGCCGTGCCGCTGCGTTCCAACATCGCCCCTAACGTGCCCAAAGACCAGTACTTTGCGTTGCCACCCCGCCCCACGACGCGCCCCGGCTGCCGCCACGGCATCCACTACATCAAGATGTTCCCCATAACCAAGGCCTACCAGCGCCGCTTTAGGACCGAGGGCTCGGCCTACTACGAGACGCTCCAGCGCATCATCGACGGCAACACCAAGCGCATTGTCTCCGAGTGCCAGGCATACCTCGACCGCTACGAGCGCGAGGGAAGGCCTCGCTTTGCCGTCGACATCGACCGCATCGTGGGGCTGCTGGAGGGCGAGAAGTAGGGCACCTCGGCTCAGTCTCGAGCCATGCGGAGTCGCTCCGCATTTTTGAACGCCGCGTGTGCGTCCCAAATACTTGAGAAACAAGCTGTGAAGTGCGGTGGCGCGACCGTGCCCGTGCATAGCCGTCACCATTAGCGTCTACGCGGCGTCGGCTTCAAGTGGAACTGGCGCCGCTGCTGTATATGGTTTGCCTTGCTGCAAATGGCGATCAGTGCCCACGATGCTTCTGCTTGCGCTTCAGCTTTCGCTGCTCGAAGCGCGCCTCCGCCTCATCCGCGCGACGCTGGCTTCTTGCTTGAGCCGACTCCCGCTTCATCGCTTCCCGCTGTGCCGCGAGAGCCTGCTGCGCCTTGGTGCTCATCGCTGGCTGCTTGAGGGCTTTCGCCGCCTCGCGAGCGCGCCGCTTGGGGTTCTTCGCGGGCTTGCTTGCCTCAGCCGGTTCGCCACCGAAGAACGAGAGCTTCTCCCATTCACTTGTAACGAATCGCAGAATCTCCTCATCGGACGGCTCCGCGCCGAAGACGATGCGGGTGACGCCATACCTTCCGCCCTCGACGTGCTCCGCCAGCCCGACCCAGAATTGGCCGTCGTGATATACGGTCAGGGTGGACGACACGCTGATCTGCATGGCTGGTTCCTCCTTTATGTAGATGACCATGCAGAGAAGGGACAACCAAGGAGGCAGGTTACTGATGCGGACTCCCGCACGCCCACGACTACCCGACGGGGACTGTGTTTTCATCTCTGATGTCCGCATTGTAGCACGCGTGAATGCGCCCGGCATCGCTGCCGACATGGCGCGACTGGGATTCGCTCCCCGACGCGCCCTTGTGTATATTGTCTACTCGGTTTCGAAACTTTAGAAATATTCGAGTTTCGAAACCGAGAGGGAGCGGATGATGGCATGGGTGGACCGCACTACGTACATGGAGCGGCTTTGGGCGCTCGAGGGCGCCTGGGACATCAAGGTGATCACGGGGATGCGCCGCTCCGGCAAGTCCGAGCTCATGAAGGCGTTCTCCGCCTCCGTTGCTCGGAGGGACCCATCCTCCAACAACGTCTACATCGATCTGCTGGACCTCGACAACGAGCTACTGCTCGAGTACCAGCGCTGCATCGCGAAATCATAGAGCGGCACAAAGAGGGCGCCCGCAACCGTCTCTTCATCGACGAGGTGCAGCTGTGCGAGGGTTTCGAGAAAGCAATTAACAGCATTCACGCGCGTGGCGGATGGGATATCTACCTCACGGGATCGAACGCGTTCCTCCTGAGTTCGGACCTGGCGACCCTGTTCACAGGGCGCCACGGGGAGGTACACATCCTCCCCTTCAGCTTCGGCGAATACCGCTTCTACTTTGACGAGCAGGGGGCCGTCGACGACGACTTCGACGGATTCATCAGGCGCGGCGGGCTCGCCGGCTCCTACGATTACGATGACATCTCGGAGTCGTACGGTTTCCTTCGACGCGGGCGGATCACCTACCGCCGATCTAGAGGCACTCGGTCAGAATCTGGAACACCTCGCTGCGCTCCAGTTTCTTGGCGCAGCCGCCGGTGAGCACGCAGGTGTCCGCAACCTTGCGCAGCGTCTCGTCGGACGCGTCGGAGCCCATCTCGGCGAAGCTCGTGGGAAGCCCCATCTCGCCGATGAACGTTTGCAGGCGGTCGATGCCTTCGAGCGCCACCGTAAGGTCGTCTTTGCCCTCGCCGTCGACGCCCCATACCTCGCGCGCCCAGCGGGCGAACTGCGCGGGCGCCTCGGGGGCCAGGTGGCGGTAGAGCGCAGGGTTGATGACCGCGAGGCCCATTCCGTGGTTGGTGTGGGTGTACGCGCCGTACTGGTGCTGGATCATGTGCGCCTGGAAGTCCGTTGACTTGCCGATCTTGAGCACGCCGTTCTCGGCCATGGCGGAGTCGTATACGAGCTCGCTTCTGGCATCGAGGTTCTGGTCGTCGTCCGCGATGATCCGCATGTTGCGGATGACGTTACGCTGGATGGCGAGGTTGATGTCGTCGGTGACGTTGCGCCCGCGCGGGCTTCCGAAATAGCTCTCCATGCAGTGCGAGAGCGTGTCGAACGCGCGGCTCATGAACTGCGCGTGCGGTACGGTGAGCGTGAGCGCCGGGTCGAGCGCCGCCCACATGGGCATCGCCCCCAGATAGGCGCCCTTCACGTGCGTCTCCTCGTTGGTGATGACGGCGCCGTTGTTCTGCTCGGCGCCCGTGCCGGAGAGCGTCACGATGCAGCCCATGGGGATGAACGAGCTCAGCATCTTGCCGTCGACGTGCTCGAACGTCTCGATGTCCTCGTCAAGCATCGCCTGCGCGGAGACCACCTTGCAGCAGTCGAAGACCGATCCGCCGCCGACGGCGAGAATGAAGTCGACCTGCTCCTCGCGTGCGAGCGCGGCGCCTTCTTGGCACTTCTCGTAGGTCGGATTGGGCATGATGCCGCCGAAGTCCACCACGCGCTTGCCCGCGCTCGTGAGCTTATCGACCACGTGGCCGTAGACGCCGGTTCGCTTGACCGAACCTCCGCCGTAGGCGAGCATCACTGTCCTGCCCATGGCGCCCATCTCGGCGTCGAGTGCCTGGTCCATAGCCCCCTCGCCGAAGTAGTTCCTGACCGGGTAGTCGTACGTAAATGAGTTCATGGCAATTCCTCCTAGTAAGTTATCAGTGCGGTCTGACCGCTCGTCTACACGTTGCGCACGAGCCCGGACATCCATTCGATGGTGGCGGGGTCGTGGTGGTCGAAGAACGCGCTGCGCCCGGTGTCGAGCGCGGCGATGGCGACCATCTCGTCGTCGCCCAGCGCGAAGTCGAAGACGTCGAAGTTTTGCTCCATGCGATCGCGGTGCGTGCTCTTAGGGATACAGACCACACCGCGCTGCAGCAGCCAGCGCAACACGACCTGGGCGACCGTCTTGCCGTGCGCTTCGCCGATGCGAGCGAGGACCTCGTTGCGGAAGAGGTCATTTCTGCCCTCCGCAAAGGGCGCCCAGCCCTCCATGGCTACCTCCTTGCCGGCCATATACTCCTGTGCCTCGCGCTGCTGGAAGAACACGTTGCACTCGACTTGGTTCACGGCGGGGGCGATGCGGTTGAACGAGATAAGGTTTGCGAGGTGATCGGGGTAGAAGTTAGCTGTGCCTATGGCGCGGATAACGCCCTGCTCGTAGAGCTCCTCCATGGCGCGCCACGCGCCGAAGACGTCGCCGAACGGCTGATGGATGAGGTAGAGGTCGACGTAGTCGAGCCCCAGCCGCTTGAGCGACGCGTCGAAGCCGCGCTTGGCCCCCTCGTAGCTCACATCCGACATCCACAGCTTGGTCGTCACGAACACCTCGTCGCGCGGCAGGCCGCTCGCACGAATGGCGGCCCCGACCGCCTCTTCGTTGCCGTAGCTCGCGGCCGTGTCGAGCAGCCGGTAACCGACCGAGAGCGCATCCTCCACGGCGCGCTGACATTCCGCGGCGTCCGGGATCTGGTACACGCCGAAGCCGAGCTGCGGCATCCTGACGCCGTTGTTCAAGGTGATGTAGTCCATGGTGCCTTCCTTTCTCGCAACTTGACATATCCACCATACGAGGGGCGCCGCGCCGGCGGAAGTTTCCGTTGGTGAGGGTTCTATAACGCTGGGGTGCGCACGGGGTTATAACCCGCGGGTTCAGGGCACCGCACCAAAGGGGGATTCCGCCGAGCGCTCCGCGGTCGTACGCTTGGCGATGAGGGAGCACAAGCCACCGACAGGGGATGTGCCTAACGGAGCTCGATGAACGGGCGGACGTGGGCTTTGCAGACAAATGACGGATATCATAGACAGGGAGAACAGGAATGGACAAGCGCGTTTTGGGAAAGAGCGGCATCGAAGTCAGCCCGCTCGGCATGGGTTGCATGGGAATCACGCACGCGAGCGGAGACCCGATGCCCGACGACGAGGCCGTGAGCGTCGTCCGTCAGGCCTACGAGATGGGCTACACCTTCTTTGACACAGCAGAGTGCTACGTGGGCACGTGCGCCGACGGGACCGAGGCGCACAACGAGGACGTGGTGGGCAAGGCGCTCGCGCCCGTGCGCGACGAGGTTGTCATTGCCACCAAGTTCGGCGTCACGCACGCCCCGGACAAGACCATCCTCGTGGACTCGCGCCCCGAGGTTATCCGTATCTCGGTGGAGAAGAGCCTGCGCCGGCTGCGCACCGACCACATCGACCTCTACTACCAGCACCGAATCGACCCAAAGGTCGAGCCCGAGGTCGTTGCGGGCACCATGGCAGACCTCATCAAGGAAGGTAAGATCCGCGCCTGGGGAATCTCCGAGGCGACGGAGGAGTACCTGCGTCGCGCCGATGCGGTGTGCCCCGTCTCCGCCGTCCAGAACCGCTACTCCATGATGGCACGCTGGAACGAATCCCTGTTCCCCGTGCTCGAGGAGCTGAACGTTGCCTTCGTGGCCTTTTCTCCCATGGCGAACGGCTTTCTGACGGGCGCGTACAGCCACAACACCAGATTCGAGGGCGCCCAAGACTACCGCGATGGCATGCCGCAGTACACAGAGGAAGGCGAAAGGCGCGCCGAGCCCCTCATGCGGTTCGTTCGCGAGCTGGCTGAGCTGCACGCGGCGACGCCCGCCCAGGTCTCCCTTTCCTGGATGCTTGAGAAGAAGCCCTATATCATCCCCATCCCGGGCAGTCGCAAGCCCGAACGACTGCTCGAGAACCTCGGCGCCGCCGAGGTCGGGCTCACCGACGATGAGGTTGCCAAGATCGACGGGCTGCTCAACGGACTCGACCTCATGGTCTTCGGCGGGCACACGGTAAGGTAGGGAGCCATGAACATGAGACCCTATGTCGTCTGTCACGTCTTTGCCGGGCTCAACGGGCATATCGACGGCGCGTACATGCTCGATCCCGCCGCCTCGCCCGCACGTGCCGCGTACTCTCGCATGCAGGTCGAGTTCGGGGCGGACGCCGTGGCGTACGGGGCCGTGACCACGAAGGGCTTCGTCGGGTCGCGCCCCCTTGCGCTCGATACCCACGGGAGCGCGCCCAAGGGGGACTTCGTGGCGCCTCATGACGAACGATCGTTCTACGTCTCCATCGACCCCGCCGGGGAGATTGCATGGGAGTCTGCGACCTATCGTCGCGCCGGCCGTGCGGACGCGCACGTCATCGAGATCCTCACCGAGGCGGCATCGCCGGCGTATCGCGACTATCTGCGAGAGCGCGGCGTCTCATACGTGCTTGCCGGCTCGCGCGGGCTAGACCTCCCGCTCGCCCTGCGCAAGCTGCGCGAGCTTTTTGGCATCGAGCGCCTGCTCGTGTGCGGCGGCGGAAAGACGGACATGTCGTTTCTTGCCGCGGGCGTGCTTGACGAGCTGAGCCTCGTTCTCTCCCCGACGGTCTCGGGGGAGCCCGAAACGGCTTCCGTCTTCGACGAGATGCCTCGCTCAGCCGGCGGTTCGCACGTATTCTCGCTTGAGCGCGTCGAGCGCCTTGCCGGCGACGGCCTCCACCTCGTCTATCGAGTGCGGCGATGATGCCGCGCCGTTCGTTTCTGGAGGCTGCCGTGTGGTTGGCCGCTGCGGGCAGCCTTGCCGGCTGCTCGTCGGACGGGACCGCCGGGTTCGCGCGCGGCTCCGCTCCGGGCCCGGTCACGGCGGACACGCCCATCTACGACGTCATCAACAGCCCTTTGCTCGATGGCTACGGACGGCTGCTCTTCCCCACAACACTCCATCCGCCGACGGAGGATATGACGCTCGATGACCTTTCCGCTTGCCTGCCGTGGTACTCGGAAATCCATACGAGCACCACGGTCGACGTCGTCAGTTATCTGCTGTCAGAGCGCGCAGCGGAACGGACGTTCTTCTACGACACCTACACGGATGCCGAGAAGGCCGCCGACCCCTCGCTCGCCAACACGGGGCTCTTCCGCTTCGCTGCCGAGGGAGCGGGCGGCGCGTCTGCACCGTTTGCCGTGGTAAGCGCGGGCGGCGGATTCGCCTACGTCGCTGCCATGCACGACTCCTTCCCGCACTGTCTGCACCTGGCCCGTTCCGGCGTCAACGGGTTCGCGGTCATCTATCGGCCGGACGCGCAGCTCGCCTGCGAGGACTTGGCCCGCGCCGTCTCCTTCATCTTCGAGCACGCCGACGAGCTCAGCGTGGACACGTCGGGCTATTCGCTGTGGGGCGGCTCGGCCGGTGCGCGCATGGCGGCATGGGTCGGCGGCTACGGCCCGGCCGCCTTTGGCGCGCCAGTAGGAACGCCCCAGCCCGCGGCGGCCATCATGCAGTACACCGGCATGAGCGAACTGACGGGTGCCGACCCCGCGACCTACGCCTGCGTGGGTGATCGCGACGGCATCGCGAGCTGGCGCACCATGCAGGCGCGTCTCGAAGCGCTCTCAGCAACGGGCGTGCCCACGGAGTTTCATGTTTACGAAGGCCTGAGCCACGGCTTTGGCCTGGGTGTCGACACCGTGGCAGAGGGCTGGATCGACGATGCCCTCGCGTTTTGGAAGGCGCAGCGATGAGGATGGCAAGACGTACACACCCCACGGTTATAAGCTGCCTACGAGCAGGAACTTCTCGCCGGATCTTCTCACGCCTATGGTAAAGGCGGTATCAGACAATACGTAAGGAGTGAGACGTATGATTCTTTTCATCAACGGAAGCCCCAACAAGGATGGCAACACGGCGCGCCTGGCGCGCGAGCTCATCGGCGATCGCCCGTACGAGCAGCTGAATCTTGCCGAGCACAAGGTCTACGGCTACGGCCAGAACTACGGCGACGATGACTTCGAGGACGTGCTCGCGCGCATCGAGGCGGCGGACACCCTGGTCGTGGGGTCGCCCGTCTACTGGCACAACCTCTCCGGCATGCTGCGCAACCTGCTCGACCGCTTCTACGGTCCGGTGCGCGAGGGCAGTATGAGCGGCAAGACGCTCTATTTCGTGTTCCAAGGTGGCGCGCCCACGCGCGAGATGCTCGATTGGGGCGAGTACACCATGAAGCGCTTCGCCGCGCTCTACGGCATGACCTACGGCGGCATGGTCGACAACACGCACGAGGCAAGGGCGCTCTCGAAGAAGCTCGCGTAGTCCCGACTTACATAACCCAGTTCGGCGGCGGTGGGCCCGTGAAGACGGAGGCCCACCGCCCCTTTTCGTTCGCCTAACGTATGATCGGACGGGCGCTGCGGACGACTACCCGTATGAGCAGGGCACCCAGAAGCGCATGGAAATCCTCTGGTAGCAGCTGGTAGCACATCTGAACCAGAAGCAGGATCGCAAGTGCCACGTCGACCGCGCGGCGCAGCGTTCTTTGCGCTGCGCCCTTTGCTTGCCGCGTCATGAGAACAGCCATCCCATGATGTCCTCGTCGCGGGCAAAGAGGTAGCCGCCCGCCCCGTGCTGGCCCGCGTCCGCAGCAAAGCCCCGCTCGGTGAAGTAGCTCGTGGGCTTGACATCGAGCACGACCAGCTCGCTGATGCGCTCCTCGGAAAGCCTGCGAGCTCGATAGGCGGCGCGAATCTCCTCGTACGCCTCGCGCGCGGGCCCGGAGCCGTAATAGTCGTCGTTCTCGCCGATAGCCATATACACGGGAACCTCGGCTGCGGCGAGCGTCTCGATGTCGCCGTCCCAGCGCGAGATGGTGTGAAGCGCACGGCGGTAGAGCTCGGGGCGCGTTCCCAAGACGATGGAGATGGTCTCGCCGCCGCCCGAGCATCCGCTCAGATACACGCGGCCTGCATCGATGCTGTAGGCGCCGAGCAGCCATTTGGTGAGCTCCACCACGTCTGACGCCGATTGCTCGTCCCAGCCGTCGAGCTGGGGCGAGGCCACGATCATGTCGGCGATGTAGTCGTTCGCCACGAAGGGGTAGTCCTCCTGAAGATTCGCCCCCACGCCCTGGAAGTAGAGCCCCTCCCAGCCGGGGCAGGCCACGTAGAGCGCATAGGGCACGGACCCGTCGTAGGAGTCCGGCACATGGAGCGAGAAGTGCAGCGTCCTGCCCGATGGCGTCTGCAGGGCGTCGTCAACGACGAAGCCGCGGTCTGTCTGCGACCCCTCCGTGAGGACGTAGCCGCCAAGCTCACGGACATCCGCGCAGCCGACCAGGCCTTCCCCGAGTACCAGCCCGCCCGCAGCGAGCGCGGCAGCCTCGATAAAGGACCTGCGTGAAAGATGGCTCACGTGCATAGTTCCTCTTTCTGAATGAACCAAGCCGAAGCCGCAGGCTTTCGGCTTGGCGAGAAGCGCATCAGCGGCCGCTGTTGGCCTCTTGCAGTTCGGCAAGGGTCACGTGTTCGTTGCGGAAGCGCGCCGCGGGGTTCTTGTCGCCCGCCGCGCAGGTGATGGCGTGCGCGGGGCAGGCGTGCATGCAGGCGAGGCAGGCGTTGCAGCCAAAGCCCGCCTGCGCGTTACGGGCGGCCTTACCGCCCTCGAGCGCGATGCAGCCAGCCGGGCACACCTTTGCGCACGCCCCGCATCCCATGCATTTCTCGGAATCAACGGTCAGGAATCCGCCCAGCGCCGCCGGCTCGAAGCGCAAGCCCCGGCTCATGAACTGCTCGTGCGCCGCGCGGCCCTCGTCGGTCACCGGCTCGATCCAGCGGCACCGCGTGGACACGGCCGCGCGGATGCGCTCGAGATTCTCGCCTATCTTCTTCTCGGGGATGCGGGCGCGCTGCTCGTCCATGTCGAAGTTGGGCAGCCAGTTGTCCACCATGAGGAGCGTGGTCACGTAGGCGGGGTTGAGCCCCGCCGCCCGCGCATCCTCCAGGCACAGCTCGACTGCGTTGGCGTGCCGGTTGCCGTAGGTGCAAACGAAGTAGAGGTAGGGCGTGTCGAGCGTCGCACGCTCGAGGAACGTCTTTACCATGTCGGGCATCATGTGCCCATAGATGGGGTACACGATGCCAATCGCATCGTCCGCGTAGGCGAGCTCGCCCTCGCGGCGCAGCTCCTGCGGGATGCTCAGGACCCTCTCGCCCTCCGCGGCCAGCTCGCGCGCCACGTAGAGGCAGTTGCCCGTCCCGGTGAAGTATAGGATCATTCGAAACTCCCAGATTGTCAGCGGTCTGCCATCTCTAATTGCTTATGCCAGGCCGAGACTGGCGACCCAATCACGAACCCTGAACTCGTCCACACTGGACGAGAAGCGCTGGCCCTCCTGCCACTCCCCGCTACCCGCGGCCTCGGCGAGTAGCTCGCCGCTCCGGCCAAGACCCGAGGAGGAAGAGGTGCAGAACGGGATCACCGTCTTGCCGTCCCAGTCGTTGCCTGAGATGAAGCTGTCGATGGGCCAGGCCGCGATGCCCCACCAGATGGGATACCCCACGAGCACGGTGTCGTAGTTCTCCCAGCCGTTCGGCGTGACCTGCGTAAGCTCGACGTCGCGCAGGCTCTCGTCCTCGTGCTCGCGGGTCACGCGGCTACTGTCGTCGGTCCAGTCGAGGTCATCGTCGGAGTAGGGCTCCGTAGGCGTCACCTCAAAGAGGTCGGCACCGAGCGCGTCGGCGATGGTATGAGCTACGGCAGCGGTGTGGCCCTGTGCCGAGTAGTAGGCCACGAGGACGTTGCCGCCTGCAGCGGGCGCGGCGGCGGGCTGGTCCGCGGCGGCGGCTTGGTCGCCGTCACCCTGGCTGCAACCGGAGAGCATCGTTGCGCACAGCGCGGCTCCGAGCAGGAAGTTTCTTCTGGTCACGGTCGGGTTTGCGGTCATGGGGCATCTCCTTCGTTGGCTTGGTTGGTCCGTTATCGTCTGAGCGCTACTCCTGAGTGTCGAAATCGGGGCGTATGGCCAGGTAGCCCGCGAGTGCTTCCTCAGTGGCGGTGTAGTAGGTCATGGTCCCGTCGAGCTTGGCAATCTCGGCCATCTCATCTTCGGTGAGGGAGAAGTCGAAGATGTTCGCGTTGTCGGCGATGTGGGCGGGGTTCTTGGAGCCGGGGATGATGGAGGTACCCATTTGCACGTGCCAGCGCAGGATCACCTGGGCCGGGGTCTTGCCGTACTTCTCGGCGAGAGCGACGAAGACGGGCTCCTCCAGAAGACCTTTGTCGCCGTGGCCGAGCGGGTACCACGCCTCGATCACCGTGCCGTACGGCGCGAGGTAGGCGCGCAGGTCGCGCTGGGCGTGGTAGGGGTGGCACTCAACGGTCACGAGCTGCGGCTTGATGTCGGCGACCTCGATGACCTCGGCGATCTTGTCTTGCGGGAAGTTGGAGAGGCCGAGGGCGCGCACCTTGCCCGCGCGGTACGCCTCCTCCATCGTGCGCCACGCGGCCAGATAGTCGCCTACCGGCTGGTGCAGGATGAGCATGTCGACGTAGTCGAGCCCCAGGCGCTGGAGCGTGGCGTCCACCGCCGGCATGCCCGCGTCGTAGACGCTCGGCCAAAGCTTGGTGGAGACGAAGATCTTGTCGCGCGCGATGCCGCTCTTGGCGATGGCACGGCCTACGGCGCGCTCGTTCATGTAGGCGTTGGCGGTGTCGATGTGCTCGTAGCCAGCCGTGAGCGCGGCGGTTGCGGCCGCCTCGGCCTCGGCCGGGGTCATGAGGAAGGTGCCCAAACCCTCGATGGGCATCTCTACGTCGTTGTTGAGCTTCAGATACTCCATGGTCTCCTCCTTAATGGTGACTTTTCGAATACAAGGCTACGGCGTTTACTGACGTGCGAGAAGTTCACGTTGGAATGATGGATATAACCATGGGGTATATACGGCACATAATGCGTGACAGGAGGATCGATGTACAACCCACAGCTTGACACTTTCATCCGCGTGGCGGAGGCGGGCAGCTTCTCCAAGGCGGCACAAGAGTCCTTCATCACGCCCACGGCCGTCATCAAGCAGATGAACTTGCTGGAGTCGCGGCTAGGCCTTACGCTGTTCCACCGATCTCATCAGGGGCTTTCGCTTACGCGAGCAGGTAGGTCGTTGCTCGCCGACGCCCGCCATATCGTGCAGTACTCTCAAGAATCAATCGCACGCGCCCGCGTCGCCGAGCGCGGAGAGAAGCGCATCATCCGCGTAGGAGTGTCGCTCATGACGCCCAGCACGCCGCTCACGAAGCTGTGGCCGAAGGTGAAGGAACGTTGCCCCGGCATGAGCCTTCAGGTGGTCACGTTTGAAAACACACCCTCGGCGGCGCGCGGTTTGGCGAACCTCGGGCAAGACATGGATATCGTGGTGGGGATTTTCGACGATGCCTTTCTTAAAGAGCGCGGGTGCTTGGGCCTCGAGCTTTCGCGCGAGCCGCTCTGGTGCGCCGTTCCCGTCGACAGCGAACTCGCCAAACGCGACATCGTCACATTCGACGACCTCCACAATCACAGTCTTATGCTTATACGCCGGGGCTGGAACGCCGAAATCGACCGCGTGCGCGACGAGATACTCTTGCATCATCCTCAAATCGCGCTCGTAGACTTCCCGCAATATCGGGCGGAGGTGTTCAATCGCGGCGCGAACGAAGACCTCGCGCTTGCGACGCTGCCGTTGTGGGCCAACGTCCACCCCATGCTCAAAACCGTCCCTACCGATTGGGACTGTCTCGTGTCTTACGGGCTGCTTCATTCGCTGCAGCCCGCAGACCATGTGCGGGAGTTTCTCGATGCGGTGTCTGCCGCGCTCGAGGCAAAGCATCGATAGGCAATCGCGAGCAGATGCGCTTATGCCTATGGGGACAACGGGAATAACAGCCTCCGAACCTTCTGGTTCGGAGGCTTTCTTTTTCGTTCTGCTCGGAAAGAGCCCCTTGCCAAAGCCCCTTGAGCATCGGGTGGCATTATTGAGTGTGGGCGTTATCGTAGGTATCTTTGATTTCTTCTGGCAAATTGTCGGGAATCAGCGCCTTCAGTCTATCCTCGTTGCCATCTTGGATCGCCTGCTCGTAGTACCAGCATTTGAACTTCAACATATCCAGCGCACGGTTCATGTTTGCGATCTCCAACTCCATGTGGGTCTTCCGCTCCTCGAACATTGCCTTGCGCTTGGGGTAGGTCGATGGCCCCTCCGCGCACCATTCCATGAACAGTCGGATGTCCTTGATCTCCATCCCCGCCTTTTTTAGGCATTCGATAACCCGGAGTGCTTCGAGTTCCGTATCGCCGAATCGGCGAATGCCGGACGTCCGCTCCAATCCCGGGAACAATCCCTGCTTGTCGTAATAGCGCAGCGTGGAAACGGGCAGACCGAACATCTCCGCCACCTGTCCGATTGTGTACATGGTCCCTCCGGACGAATCTCGAATTTACTCCTTGACCTAAAGTTAGGTTTAGGTATTACCTTCATTCTCGTCAATACAAATCGGGAGCGCAAGGGATTTTCGCCAAAGGCGCACGCTTGCCGGAACGGTATTCGCCGGCGGCGTGAACGGCGTGGGCGAAATCGTCGGGCATTCTGCTCTGGAGCAGGCGTATCGAATGGGTATGGAAATCTAGGCGCGGCTTAGCTGCGCGAAAGCAGTTTGTACTCAAAGCCATCGACAGGAGGAATCAAACATGACGATTAAGCAGACAGCGGGTAGAGATGCCCTGGGGGACTTTGCCCCCAAATTTGCACAGCTCAATGACGATGTGCTGTTCGGCGAGGTGTGGAGCCGAGAAGACGGGCTTTCCCTTCGAGACCGCAGCGTGGTGACGGTGGTGGCCCTAATGGCGCAGGGGCTGACGGACTCTTCGTTCCAATATCATCTGATGTCCGCAAAGAGCAACGGGGTGACTAGGGCTGAGATAGCGGAAATCCTTACGCATGCGGCGTTTTACGCGGGATGGCCCAAGGCGTGGGCGGCCTTTCGCATGGCGAAGGAGGTCTGGGCGGACGAAGACGACGGCGCCGACGCAAAGGCCCGACACCAAAACGAGATGGCCTTTCCCATCGGTGCCCCCAACGACGCATTTGCGAAGTACTTTATCGGGCAAAGCTACCTCGTGCCCCTTTCCACCGAGCAGGTCGGCATTTACAACGTGACGTTCGAGCCCGGCTGCCGCAACAACTGGCACATCCATCACGCCAAAAGCGGTGGCGGACAGATCCTCGTCTGCGTGGCTGGTCGAGGGTTTTATCAGGAATGGGGCAAACCGGCACAGGAGCTGCGCCCTGGCGATGTAGTAAATATTCCCGCGGGCGTAAAGCATTGGCACGGAGCCGCGCCCGACAGCTGGTTCTCCCATCTCGCGGTGGAGGTTCCGGGTGAGGAGACCTCCAACGAGTGGTTGGAGCCCGTGGACGACGAGGAATACCTTACAGCGACTGACAAGGAGGCTTAGGCATGGAGCAGTTGAAACTGACGCAGGAATGGGACAAGGTGTTTCCCAAAAACGATAAGGTTGAGCACAACAAGGCGACCTTCCACAACCGATACGGCATCACGCTGGCTGCCGACGTGTACGTGCCTAAGAACGCGGAAGGCAAGCTGCCCGCCATCGCCGTCAGCGGCCCGTTTGGCGCGGTGAAAGAGCAGTCCTCCGGTCTGTACGCGCAGAAAATGGCGGAGCTGGGATTTTTCGCAATTGCCTTTGACCCGTCCTATACCGGCGAGAGCGGCGGTACGCCCCGCTATGTAGCGTCGCCGGACATCAACACCGAGGACTTCTGCGCAGCGGTTGATTTCCTCTCTGTGCAGGAAAGCGTTGACCCGGAGCGTATCGGCATCATCGGTATCTGCGGTTGGGGCGGCATGGCAATCAATGCGGCGGCCATCGACACCCGTATCAAAGCTACCGCGGCTATGACCATGTACGATATGACCCGCGTGACCGCAAACGGCTATTTTGACGCCGAGGATTCCGAGCGGGCGCGCTTTGAAAAGCGGAAAGCACTGAATGCGCAGCGCACCGAGGACTATAAAAACGGCAGCTATGCGCTGGCGGGCGGCGTGGTCGATCCGTTGCCGGAGGATGCACCGCAGTTCGTGAAGTACTATTACGCCTACTACAAGACTCCGCGAGGCTATCATCCCCGCAGCCTGAATTCCAACGGCGGCTGGAACGTGACGTCCTCGCTGTCGTTTATGAATATGCCGATTCTGCAGTACGCCGGCGAGATCCGCTCCGCCGTGCTGCTGGTGCACGGCGAAAAGGCGCACTCCCGCTATTTCAGCGAAACCGCGTATAGCAAGCTGACGGGGGACAACAAGGAATTGCTCATTATCCCCGGTGCCAGCCATACCGACCTCTACGATCAGATGGATATCATTCCGTTTGGAAAGCTGAAGGCATTCTTTGAGGAATATCTGAAATAAGGCGTGCCTTGATTCAATGCCAAGTCTCCAGCAGCGATTCTTCTAAAGAGTGGGGGTAGCTGAAACGAGGCGATTGAATAACCCCATACGTTTTGGTTAAAACAAAAAAATATGCCGCGCGCCTGCGGCATGAAGGAGGGAGATTTCTATGAATATCGTTGTGTTGAGTGGCAGCCCGCGCAAGGGCGCCAATACCGACACCATGGTCGAGGCGTTTGCCGAGACCGCGCGCGAGGTCGGCCATACGGTCGAGGTCATCCGCGTTGCCAGCAAGAAAATCGCTGGTTGCCTGGGGTGCCAGTACTGCTTTACCCATGAGGGCACTTGCGTGCAGAAAGACGACATGGCCAACGTGATCGAGTCGCTGAAAGACGCCGACATGGTTGTCTTCGCTTCGCCCATCTACTGGTTTGATATCACTGCGCAGGAGAAGGCCGCCATCGACCGCCTGTACGCCTTCGGTGCTACGGGCTTCCCGTTCACCAAGACGGCCCTTTTGCTCGATAGCCACAGCGAGGGCGTCTATGATGCGGCGATCGCCATGTACGAGTCAACCTGCGCGTACTGCAGGTGGGAGGACCAGGGCATTGTCACCATCAGCGGCATGACCGAGCGCGACAGCATGGCATCGTCGCCCAAGTTGGAAGAGGTGCGGGAGCTCGCCCGCAAGCTCGCCTAATGACAAGGAGAGCGCATGGCAATCGGCGTTGGTGGAAAGCCTACTTCCCTTGCCAAGAGGGCTACTGATTGCCATGCATAGTTGCTGACATTTTCTTTTGCAACTTTTGCTATTTTTTGCAAGTTTTGCTATCAGCTGTAGCTGGCCTTTATCTGAGGAACGCTCCTTGATTAATTGCTTATCGTTGGTAGCTGTCACGGTCGAAATGTCTTCGCGGCAGCCGATCGGCTCTCGTCGAGCTCCTTCAGCCGGGAGAGGCAGCGGTCCAGAAACCCGCTCCTAGCTTGCGCGGCAAGGAGTCCGTCGCAGAAGCGGTCGCCACGAACGCACCACGTGATGCATGCACGTATCAGGTCAATGTCCCCATGGTCGATGTCGCAGCTGTCTATACCTTCCGAGGTGTTGATGCTATGGCGTTCGAGCGTCTCGAAGTAGCTGGTGTCCGCGAACCCGTCCAGTTCATAGAAATCGTCGACGAAATCCTCGAGTCCGAACGTCCCGCCCCCAAACTCGACATTCATGTTTCTGTCCGCCAGCTTGCCAGCGTACTTGGTTAGTCTTTCGAACATGTTCGCTCTTTAGCTCAAAAGTCCGTTGTCGCCCAGGTAGTCCACGAAGGCATCGATGATCCGTGCCGTGCGAGTCGCGATGTCTATTTCGGTGAAGTCTCCCATGACTTGTGTCAGGCGCTTGAGTTCCGCGATCTTTGTTCCGGCTTTGCGCTTGCCATTGCCGTCGATGTATCCCTCATAGTACTTGCGTTTATCGCAGAATCTGTAGTCGGCCGCGCGGATGTTTACACGCTTCTCGAGCAGCGCCTTGTTACCCAGCGCCTCCAGGCTTGATTGATCGACGAGCGGGTCTATCTCGTTGCGCTTCTTGGCATAGATGTGCTCAATTTCGAGCGTGGTGTCTAGGTCCATGAGTGGTTGATCTGGGTCTGCGTACGCCCACCAAGTGAGCATGGACTTTGTTACAGGCCTGCCGTTGGTGAACACGTAGGTTCGGAATCGCTCAGCAATATTTGCGCGGTTGAAGTGGTGGTTAGGAAACTCCACCGGGCGGTGCTCCACGATGTTGATCATCTCGGGATACACTGGCGAACGCAGCGCGTTCACGCTGGGTCGCTCAATGGCGTAGGCGAAAATGAATGCCGTGATCTTGTTTAGAAAGCCGTAGAGCGCCTCGTCATCGAGGACACCTTTGCTGTCGCTGTTGGCAAGGAACCAGACGCTTAGCAGATAGGTCCACATGCCGTTGGGGGCGTAGTTCAGCACGAAGAGCCTGCGGAGCACGCGCTCGCTGAACCCTTCCTGCGCGTCGACGCGTTTCCAGAAGCCGAGCAGCGCCTCGAGATCGTCGAGCGTGGCGTCCTCCTTGAGCATGGCGTAACCATCGGCACCGAAGAAGTCGCGCAACGATGCGGTGGTCGTGTCGCGGATGCCTTTCTTCGCGCGGCGGTAGTACATGTAGCGCGTAAATAGCTCATCGGTTGGTGTGCCGCGCATGGGCCGGAAGATAGCGTTTGCTCCCTCCTCGAGTCCCTTCCAGCGATGGATGAACTCGTCCTTGCGCCCCGTGTCGGAATAATGCTTGTAGAACTGGCTCTTGAAGATGTCGGCATCCGAGAGAGGCAACCCTCGGTCGTTTAGAGTTGAGAAGATGCGTAGCGCGGTGTCCTGCGACTCTGCTTCAATGGGCAACAGTATCACATTGTTGATGACGCGTGTGGCCATGTAGACGGTGTAGGTGGGCCACTCGCTCACCAGTTGTTCAATTTTCCTCTGGAAGAAAGCGAAGTTGCGGGCATAAGCGCTCTTCCAGCCATCGCCTACGTTGCCCTCTCGTAAAATCTCGAGGAATTCATTCTTGTCGTTGTCCGATGCAACCTCGGAGTCGATCTTGAGGCGCTCCATGTCGGGCTCGTCGAACTCGTCGGTTTTCCATACACAACGGGCGATTGCCTCGTGCATCTTCACAGACTGCTTATCCTTCATGTTGGTGAACTTGTCGTAGAACGCGCGGAGCAGCAGCATGATGGTGGTGAGGCGCTGCTGGCCGTCAATGATTTCAAGTTGGCCAGAGAGGTTCTTAAAGGTGACGATGGGTCCTAGGAAGTATTCGTCGTTCTCGCTGTCGAAGCGCTCGTAGTCATCGCCCGGAAAAGCGAACGCGAATAGGTCATCCCACAGCGTTGCACATTCGTCCTCGCCCCAGGCGTAGGGCCTCTGGTAGTCGGGGATGAGGAAGTCTGATCGCTTATCGGTGAGAAGATCGCGAATCGATCGCTGATCGATGTTGAGCTTGGACATGAGCTGTACCTTCCGCGCGGGAACAATCAAGATGACACGGATTATATCGCCGAAGTCGTCATTCGCTCTATTGCTGCGAGCTACTGAATCTAGCAACCTCTGGCCAACCCTTACGGTTTCATGTCGTGATTCATATCGGCGCCGATCAATGCCCGTGATGCTTCTGCTTGCACCTTCTTTGGAGAGCGCGAACGAGAGATGCGATCTACAGACGACTGAATGGCTCCATCTGTTTTGGTTACAAGAAAACATGCTGCGCGCCTGCGGCATGAAGGAGAGGGAATCCTATGAAAATCGTTGTATTGAGTGGTAGCCCGCGCAAGGGCGCCAATACCGACACCATGGTCGAGGTGTTTGCCGAGACCGCGCGCGAGGGCGGCCATACGGTCGAGGTCATCCGTGTTGCCGGCAAAAAGATCGCTGGTTGCCTGGGATGCCAGTACTGCTTTACCCATGAGGGCACCTGTGTGCAGAAGGATGACATGGCCGATGTGATCGAGTCGCTGAAAGACGCCGATATGGCTGTCTTCGCTTCGCCCATCTACTGGTTTGATATCACTGCGCAGGAGAAGGCCGCCATCGACCGCCTGTACGCCTTCGGTGCTACGGGCTTCCCGTTCACCAAGACGGCCCTTTTGCTCGATAGCCACAGCGAGGGCGTCTATGACGCGGCGATCGCTATGTACAAGTCCACATGCGCGTACTGCAAGTGGGAGGACCAGGGCATTGTCACCATCAGCGGCATGACCGAGCGCGACAGCATGGCATCCTCGCCCAAGTTGGAAGAGGTGCGAGAGCTCGCTCGCAAACTCGCCTAAGGACAAGAAGAACGCATGGCAATCAGCGTTGGCGGAAAGCCTACTTCCCTTACCAAGAGGATTACTGATTGCCATGCGTTGATGCTTCCGCGGACAATTCCGACGTGCTAAAACGCCTTCTCGTTCAAGAATTCCCTGAACGCGGGAATGTCAAAGCCAACGAGACCACGCCCGCGCTCTCCAATGACGCCGTCCTCCAGGAGGCGGCGTTTGTATTGGCTTGCATAGTTGCTTGCGACGCCCATACGCTTGGCTATCTCCGAGACCCTGCTGGGGCCAGAATCGGGCAGCATCGCGAGCAAAAACTCAATGTCTTTATCGGAAAGCTCTCGATAGGTCGTTTCGAGAGAAGCCCGATGCCATGCTTCTCGAGTTGCCTGAAGATGCCATTCATGCACGTGCGCCAGTTGCCCTGGGCTTCTTGAACATATGTCCAATCGATGCCCACTGGACCAATTTGAACGCCGTTCATGCGCGCGTGAGACTGTGAAAGGTAGCTATCTGCCGCTTCTTTGGTTCGCTCGATAATATCTTCGAGCATGCCTGGCATGGCGGAGCCATTTGCTGTACTCCATGGTGGCTCCTTTGCAAGTTTTGCTAATTTTTGCAACTTTTGCTAACTTTTGCGAGTTTTGCTAACGGCTTAGGACGGTGCGGGAAGCCCCCGTATCGTCGACATTTCCGAGGATGACCTCCGCAACGAGCGGGGCCCGGAGCGCGATATTGCTGCGCTCCGGGCCCCGCTGCTTTGTAAAACCATGACGGTTTGACTGCCGTTGTTTTAGTCAAACAAGCTCGGCATGTCGTTTTCTTTCATGAGAGCACCGGCGGAGGGTAGACTCTGCGCAGTGAACTTCTCGGCCGAGACGCCGGCGCCAAGAATCTCTTCGGTTGTGCCGACGGTGGTGACCGAGCGGCCCTTCTTGGCCGTAAAGGCCTGGACGCCCTGCGTGTTGGTGGTCGTCTTGGTCTTGAGCAGCGACGTGTTGAAGTTCATCAGACGATAGTCGCTCGAGACCAGCGCGATGTCGCGATCTTCCTTGAGCACCTGGGCATACAGCAGCTTGCTGCCACCGTAGATGGCGTTCTTGAGGCGCTTGCGGTTGGTCTTGGTGACGTATCCAGAAAGCGCGACGCGCACTACGCGGCCGTTCTCAAAGACGAACAGCACGTCGGCCTTGTAGTCCTCGGGGTCGATGACCCAGATGACGCTCTCGTCGGGTTCCATCTCGAGGTCGGTCGGCAGGTACGAGCCCAGCTGGGCCGACTTGGTATCCTCGAACGCCGCGACCTTGCACTTGTACACTTGGCTCTTGTTGGTAAAGACCAGCAGCTCGTGGGTGTTGGAGGACGGAAACTCGATAAAGGGTTTGTCGCCGTCCTTGTACTTGAGCGTGGTCGCCTTCTTGAGCACGCGGTCCGTCATCTTCTTAAGGTAGCCATCGCGCGAGAGCATGATGGTGACCGGGTACTCCTCGACCTCGGGCTCCAAGCTTACCTCGATAACCTCATGGGGCTCGATCCTGCCCGTGCGGCGCGGCATCACATACTTCTTGTTGACCGCTGCCAGCTCGTCGCTGATGACCTTCTTGATGTTCTCCTCGCTGGAGAGGATCTCCTCAAGCTCGGCAATCTCACCTTCGAGCTTAGCAATGTCCTTGGTGCGGTTGAGGATGTACTCCTCGTTGATGTTGCGGAGCTTAAGCTCGGCAACAAACTCGGCCTGGGTCTCGTCGATGTCGAAACCCTTCATAAGGTTGGGCACGACCTCGGCCTCGAGTTTGGTGCCGCGGATGATGGCGATGGCCTTGTCGATATCGAGCAGAATTGCCTCAAGGCCGTGCAGCAGGTGCAGGCGCTCGGACTTTTTGCCCAGGTCAAAGTTAATGCGGCGACGGGTGGATTCAATACGCCACTTGACCCACTCGTGCAGAATCTGGCGCACGCCCATAACGCGAGGGTAACCATCGACGAGCACGTTGAAGTTGCACGAGAACGAATCCTGCAGCGTGGTCGAGCGATAGAGCTTGGCCATGAGCTTGTCGGGGTCGACACCGCGCTTAAGATCGATGGCGATGCGCAGGCCCGAGAGGTCGGTTTCATCGCGGATGTCGGCGATCTCCTTGACCTTGCCCTCCTTGGAGAGCTTGACGATGCGCTCGATGATGACATCGGTCTTGGTGGTGTAGGGGATTTCGTACACCTCGATGATGCGCTCTTCGGGAATCCAGCGCCAGCGGGAGCGGATCTGGAAGCTGCCCAGGCCGGTCTCGATGATCTTTTCCATCTCCTCGCGGCGGTAGATGATCTCGCCGCCAGTCGAGAAGTCGGGCATGGGCATGTACTCGAGCAGGTCGCAGTCGGGGTCCTGCAGGTAGTGCATTGTGGCAGTGCAGACCTCGTTGAGGTTGAAGCCGCAGATGTCGGACGCCATGGCGACGCCGATGCCTTTGTTGGCCGAGACGAGGATGTTGGGGAACGTGGTGGGCAGCAGGCGCGGCTCCTTCATGGCGCCGTCGTAGCTGTCGACGAAGTCGACCGGGTCCTTGTCGATATCCTTGAAGATCTCGGCGCTGATGGGGGAGAGCTTGGCCTCGGTATAACGCGAGGCGGCGTAGCTCAGGTCGCCCGAATAGTACTTGCCAAAGTTGCCCTTCGACTCTACGAAGGGGGCGAGCAGCGCCTCGTTGCCGGTGGCCAGACGCACCATCGTCTCGTAGATCGCGGCGTCGCCGTGCGGGTTGAGCTTCATGGTCTGGCCCACGATGTTGGCGCTCTTCTGGCGCTCGCCCTTGAGCAGGCCCATCTTGTACATGGTGTAGAGCAGCTTGCGGTGCGAGGGCTTAAAGCCGTCGATCTCGGGGAACGCACGCGAGACGTTGACGCTCATGGCGTAGGGCATGTAGTTGACCTCGAGCGTCTGCGTGATCGGCTGGTCGGTGACCTCGGAGTGCAGGCCGATGACGTTCTCGGCGTTAACCTGCTTTTTCTTTGGCTGGTTCTTCGTCTTCTTCTTTGCCACGATTTCCTCTTGAACTTCTTATGGGCCGTCGTTATCGATTTGCTGCTACTGCAGGTCCAGCTGGTCCAGGTATTCCTTGCCGTGCTCCGAGATATGGCGCTTGCGGCCCGCCTCGTCGTTGCCCAGCAACAGGTTGAACATGGTCTCCATCTTGGTGACGTCCTCGGGCTCCACTTTGATCAGGCGACGCGTCTCGGGGTTCATGGTGGTGAGCCACATCATGTCCGGGTCGTTCTCACCAAGACCCTTGGAGCGGTTGATGGAGCACTTCTGGTCGCCAATCTCCTTGAGGATGCCGTTCTTCTCGAGCTCGGTGTAGGCAAAGTAGGTCTTTTCTTTGCAGTTGATCTCGTAGAGCGGCGATTCGGCGATATACACGTAACCCTCGTCGATAAGCGTGGGCACCAGGCGGTAGAGCATGGTGAGCACGAGCGTGCGGATGTGGTAACCGTCGACGTCGGCGTCCGTACAGATGATGACCTTGTTCCAGTTGAGGTTGTCCAGGTCAAAGGCGCCAAGGTTCTTGATGCGCTTGTCTTTGATCTCCACGCCGCAGCCCAGCACGCGCATGAGGTCCATGATGATGTCGGACTTAAAGATGCGAGGATAATCCTCCTTTAGGCAGTTGAGGATCTTGCCGCGGACGGGCATAACACCCTGGAACTCGGCATCGCGCGACGTGCGGATGGCGCCTGCTGCCGAGTCGCCCTCTACGATGTAGATCTCGCGGCGGCTCTTGTCCTTGGAGCGGCAGTCGATGAACTTCTGCACGCGGTTGGCCATGTCGGTCTTCTGCTGTAGGTTGGTCTTGATGCTCTGGCGCGTCTTTTCGGCGTTCTCGCGCGAGCGCTTGTTGATGAGCACCTGCTCCATGATCTTGTTGGCGGCATCTTTGTTCTCGATCAAGTAGGTCGAGAGGCGCTCCTTAAAGAATGCCGTCATGGCCTGCTGGATAAAGCGGTTATTGATGGCCTTTTTGGTCTGGTTCTCGTAGGACGTCTGGGTGGAGAAGCAGTTGGTCACCAGTACCAGGCAGTCCTGGACGTCCTGCCACTTAATGCCGCTCTCGTTTTTGTTGTACTTGCCCTGTTGCTTGATGTAGGCATCGATGGCGCTGGTCAGAGCGCTGCGGGCAGCCTTCTCGGGCGAGCCGCCGTTCTCGAGCCACGATGAGTTGTGGTAGTACTCCTGCATCATGAAAGTGCGCGAGAAGCACATGCAAGCAGTGATTTTTACGTTGTAGTCGGGCAAGTCCTCGCGATCGCGACCGCGACGGTCGGCCTCGATAAAGAAGGGCTCGGTGAGGTAGTCGGTACCGACCTTTTCGAGCACGTAGTCCTCGATACCCTTGGGATAGCAGAAGTCCTCTTCGGAGAACTCGCCGTCGTCGCCCTCGATGCGCAGGCGGAAGGTCACGTTGGCGTTGACCACGGCCTGGCGGCGCATGGTCTCGCGATACCAATCGTGGGGAATGCTGATTGAGGTAAAGACCTCAAGATCGGGGCGCCATTTGATGGTGGTGCCGGTGCGGTTCTCGTCGCTGGGTTCAATCTCGAGTGCCTTTTTCTTGGCGCCGACAACCTTGCCCTTCTTAAAGTGTAAGGAGTACTTGTTACCGTCACGCCAGACGGTGACGTCCATGTACTCGGAAGTGTACTGAGTCGCACAGGAGCCCAGGCCGTTGGTGCCGAGCGAGAAGTCGTAGTCGCCGCCCTGGTTGTTGTTATACTTGCCGCCGGCATAGAGCTCGCAGAAGACGAGCTCCCAGTTAAAGCGCTTCTCGGAAGGGTTCCAGTCGAGCGGGCAGCCACGGCCATTGTCCTCTACCTGGATAGAGCCATCGCGAAAGGCGGTAAGGGTGATGAGCTTGCCGTAGCCCTGGCGCGCCTCGTCAACGGCGTTGGACAGGATCTCGAAGGCGGCATGCGCGCAGCCGTCGAGCCCGTCCGAGCCAAAGATAACGGCGGGGCGCAGGCGTACACGCTCCTCGTCCTTGAGCTGGCGGATACTGTCGTTACCATAGTTTGCGGTGTTTTTTGCCATACTCGCTCTCTCGGTGCTCCTTTGCTGCGTTTAAGTCATATAGATAGTCAAGGTAGCATAGCCGAGCCCGCAGACGATTCCACCCAACACGAAATCCATCGAACAATCGTTCGGATTAAAGGGGATAGTGTTTAGTGGTAGCGCGGCATTGTTAAACAAATTTGGATACAGATGAATTTTATTTAATAGGGACCTAGTTTTACTAAACAAAATCGAATGATGCTGATTGTGCGAGCGGGCATATCGATCGACTATCAATCACGTTTACTCGGAAAAAACCGAGTCGGTTTTGTCCGAGTAAGATTGAAGGCGATCGAATGCGTTCTGCTGCGTTTGCGGTTGGATGCGTTTATCAAAAACGTGCCATGCGGATTGTTGGCGAAAAAGCGCCGTGCCAAGCTCGAGGCAGAACTCAACTCCTCTGACGACATCTAATGCGTAATGGGCTGGCTCTGGGTATCCAGAACCAGCCCATTTTGATGGTCGATGAGCCGAGTCGGCGTCTCTCACAAAGGTAACTGAGAGCTAGTGAGGCTTATCAGAATTGACCTCATCGGGGGCGTCGTTTTCGAGTGCCGTGCGGCGGGCGCTGTAGGCGACAAGGCCGGCACCAGCTGCGGCGAGTGCTGCTGCGGCTGCCGTAAGGGGAGCGTTGACATCGCCCGTGCTCGCAAGCGCGCCCGATTTTCCGGAGCGCTTGTTAGTGCCGTGGTCCTTGCCACTGCTGGAGCTGCTTCCGCCGGAGCCGCCGCCCTTGTCAGTACCGCCGCCACTCGAGCCGCCACCGCCGTCCGCCGTCATCGGGGCGTCGTGAAGTCCTGTCGTATCCGCGCTGTCGCATACGCCGACCTGAACTTCTGAGCGTTCGCATGCCGCGTCGGGCACATGAAGCTCGTGCAGTACGGCACCCAGCGCCGAGTTTGCGCCCGGTCGAATTTCCTCGAGCGTTACGGGATCGAGCGCCACCAGATTACGCGCCTTCGCATATAGCGTTACACGTTTGCCCACTTCATCGCTCCAACTCTCGGGGATGGCGAAGCTCATGCGGAACTGTGCCGTGCAACCCGGTGCCAGCACGGCGTTGCCACTGTCGGCTACCAGCGGGTGCGTTGCAAAAGGTGTGCCCAGCGTTTCGAGCGCGTACTTCACGTGTGCCATGTCGTTGGCCGAAGCGCCCTCGGCAAGTTCCGGATCGTAGATCGATGCCATGCGTGTGTTCGCTCCGAACCCGATGGATGCGCTGGAGAACGGCTGGCTGGAGCCCTCTCGGTACAGATCGATTGTGCCGGCGGTCAGCAAGGTGTTGCCGTCGTTTCGCACCGTGACCATGAAGGATTCGCCTGCTGCTCCGGGCACCACCGCGCCCGAGGTAGCGACTGCGCCCGTCGGAGTGGCACACGCCACCAAGGGCACTTCGATGCCGTGTAGTTCTGCCTCGCTCTTCTCCGCGCTCACAATGTGCGTGGCGAGCGCGGAGAGCATGCTCCCCGACGTCAAAAATGTCGTTATCTGATCGACGGGATGGTCCAGCTCGCACATCACGAACGGCTCCGTAAACAGATCGCCTGCCAAGGTGCTGGCGAAGATGCGGAAGTGCTTGCCCATCACTGCTACCGGGTTGCCTTCTTCGTCGTAGGTTTGCCCCACCTTGCCATCGGTGTTCTCTACATAGAGCACGCACCTGCCGTTGTTGCTTACGCTGAACGATGCCGGGCCGCAGCCTGCGGCACCCACGGGCTGCGTTGCAAATACCGATGCGCCTCGCGTCCAAGTAATATGCTGCAGTTGCTCGTTGACGGTAGCCAAAAAGCCCGTGTGCTGCGGCCACGGCACCGCGTGGGGTACTGTGGCATCTGGCGACATAACGCCCCAGCCCGCAATGGACTGGCCGATCACGGCGTACGATGCACAGCCACAACCGCCTGCGGTCTCGTATGCAACGGGCACCACCATTTTGCCGTTGATATTCTCGGGCGCGCCGAGCTCGATGCTCGACGGTGCCTGCGGAAAGCGGAGAACTTGGCGGAACGTCAGGCTGTCGCCCGAAACGTCCGACCACAGGGTAAAGCACTCCAGCGCAACCTCGGCCTCGCTGCCGAGCGCCTTTTCTGCGGTGGTTCCGCGGCGGTGGAGGTAGGCGCCCGACAGGCGCCCGTTGACAAGTGTCTTGCCCACCGTGATGCGTGGGCACTGCAGACAATGGTAGCCATCCTCCTGAAGGCGGCCGCGCGAGATGCTGCGCCACGACGTGTGCGATATCACGCGGGCTCCGTCGTTGCTTATGCGCAGGCGCACAACGGACAGTATGCCGGATGTGCTCGCCGTATCGAAATGGGTGTTGTCGCCGGCGGGGCGCTCGCCCGAGACCAGCAGCACGTAGGCGTCCTGGTTTCCTCTTCCGTCCGTATATTCCACCACGTCGAAGTCGTAATCGTATACGCTGTCGCGCTCCACGTCGTTCTCGCCAAACCCAAGGGGAAAGTCCACGGGCGTGGGAGCGGACCACGTGCCGTTTGCCTTTGTGTGCACCACCAGGCGCGAGCGGCCATTGTCGCCGTAGCGCACCGAGGCGATACGGAACAGGCATTCTACGCCGGCAATCATTGCCAGCTTCATGTGCGCTTCGCTGAGCACGCCGGAAAACAGCACGTTGTCGCTCGAGGGCTTGATGCCGCCACGCTCGTCCTCCGACACGCCGGTAGAATTGGCGTTGGGGTCCGCAACGGCGTTCGCTGCCTGACCGATGTAGGTGTACTCATACATCGGCGCGGCGTTCTCGTCGTTCTCTATCAGTGCGTGGACGAAATGCTCGATCTGTCCCGTGTCGTCGCTTTCTGCATCCGCCTCGAGCTCAATGCGCGTGACCGACCGGTCCCAATCGCGCACGACAGGCGCGACGTTTACGGCAGCGGCCTTAACCTCGGCGCGTGCGAGCAGCTCGGCGTTGGTGACGATGGTGGCCGATGCGATAAATTGCGGAACGCCGCCCGCCTCGGCGTTGCCGGCTGAGCCGAAGCAGGCATCTAGTGTATAGGGCGTATCTCCACCCAATGCGAGCTCAGAGCGCTGGAGTACATACTGGTCGCCGTTGTTCACCGACATATTCCACGAATCGAGGAGTGTGGGCCACGACCCCGACCAAGCCTTGGTGGTCCACTTGAACATCACGAACTGGAGTATCACATCGACATCGACGTCTGCACCTACGCGCAGTCGCGGAAGCTGGTGTCCATCTGCCTTCTCGTACCCAATGAACAGCGTGAGGGATGCGGCGCCGCGCACGGCGGACGAAGCGACGCCTGCAACGCCGGCGCCAAAGGTGACGGCAAGCCCGATCTGGATGGTGAACGAGCCCGAGGTGTTTGAATAGTCGAGCGATATGTTTTTGAAAAACGCCGCGCCGCTACCGTGCGTGTGGGCGCCCACGGCGAGCGCCAGTTTTGCCAGCACCCAGGGGTTGACGTTTAGGAAAAACGGCACCGGTCCTAGGGTAAACTGCTCGGTCCAATTGAGGTCGGTTCTTACCTGGAAGAGGGCCTTAATATTGCCGTATGCGGGGTCGTTGTTGTTACCCCAGGTTTTGCCCACCCAATCGTAGGCGAGCGAGCCGTACAGCTGTGTTGCGATATCCATCGTGAACAGCGGCGTGCAATGGTGACGAAGGAGCTTGGTGTTTCTTGGATCGGTGCCCGAACCGGCACTCATACTTTTGTACTGATTCCACTTCCCCTCCATCTCGTCGAGGTAGCGGTTTGCCTGCTTGGCGCCCGACTCACGCGGCGATTTCTTCCAGTACTCCGGATCCGGATTGCCTGAATCGTTCATATAGCTGGCTGGTTTGTATCCTCCGCCAAACAGCACGTATCCGGCAAACGAGAAATCGAACAAAATGGGGAACGAGGGCATCCAACACGTGAACTTATTACCACCGATGCCGGGAAACGATGCGGGGAAATCAAACGGAGTGATTTCTTGGTCCATGGTGGTGGGAATGATGGTGGTCGAGCCCGATTCCGCCTTTGCAGCCGGCGCGGTGACAACGGCCATGGGGGAGGAGAGCGTGTAGGTTTTGCCCTGATAGTCGAGGACGAAGTGCAGCTTGCACCCTTCTTCCAGAAGGCCCGAAGCTGCATCGAGGAACTTGTCTTCGAGTGTGAACGTCGCCAGATTATCCACGCTCGATGCGCTGGCCTTGACTTGGCCAATTTGCGTGACGGTTTCGGGTGAGCTGCCCGCGGCGGGCGTCACTTTGTTGATGCGCAGCGTTGCCTGTCCACCCTGTGGCAGATGTGCCTGCACGGTAAAGGCGTGCGTATCGGGCTGCTCGTTTGCCGTGTCGTCCTTCGGCAATGCCATGAACGTAGCATCGGCGTACTGGATGTCCCATTCGTCGAACGTGAGCTGTCGAAAGTACGGCTCGCCGTCGGAAAGCGGACGCGTGGGCGCGGTTATGGCGGTGCCGCCCTGAATACGCGCAAGGGGAATCTCGACATCACGGTAGCCCGCCATGCTAATGGAGATGCCGCCGTTAAAGTCGTACGCGTCGAGAAGCGTTGCCTCGTCCACGTAGCCTTCCGAAAGCGGCGCGACCTCAAAGATGGCCGTGCCTTCGTCATCGGTAGTGGCGGTGAGCTGCTTGCCTGCGGCATAGCGCGACGTGAGCGTGACCTGGGCGCCCGTGATGGGCGTATTCTTGTTGGCGACGTCGACCACGACCACACCGAACATGGTGCGCGAGAGAACGAGCACCCTGAAGGGGTCTTTTTCGTCGGCATGGGCTTCGGTGGGCGCGAACGGCAATATGAAGGCGTTTGCGCTTCCCGGCACGCGCGGCAACATAATGCTCGCTAACGAGGACGCTCCGGCGACAAGTAACGAACGGCGATCAAGCATCTTGGGCTCCCATCCCGCAAGTATCGGTGGAAATAATCCAATTTTGCGAGAAGGTGCCCCGTGGCGGAAGTGCCGTTCAAGGGTCAAAATGTCCAAATTGATCGAGCGAAGCGCCGGGTTCCGGAATGCGTTCGATTCGCTTGGCAGTCCGGTCGCTAACGTAACATATGCGCGACCAGCTCGGTGCGTGTGCCGATGCCAAGCTTTGCGTATACGCCGGATAGGCGGTTTTTGACGGTGCCCGGCGATACTCCCATATGGCGTGCGATTTCGGCGTTGGTCCACCCACGACAGGCGAGCATGGCCATGGTGAATTCCGTGGTCGTTAGATCGTCGGCCACGTCCTCGCCCGAATCGGGGTTGTGGATGCGCCGCCAGCCGTAGCTGAAGCGGTACGTGATCTCGATGATGCGCGCGAAGTCGTCAGGGTATTGCGTTTTTAGGCACGCCTCGATGAGCCCCTGTAAAAGGCCGTGATGCTCGCCAATGAGCTCGATAAGGCCGTCGGGACGCGCAATGTTCCAAGCAACTCCGAAGTGCGTTTTTGCGGCGTCGACGTCTTTGAGACTCATGCATGCCATGGAAGCTGCCAGGTGCAGGAACAGTTCCGAGATCGGATAGCTTCCCTGTTTCATGATCAGGGCATTTTCCGCCATGCCTAGGCTGCGGCCGTATTCGCCGCGCAGGTACAAGGCGTGCGCCATCACGTAGCTGGCGAACAGGCGCAGGCCTTCGGGCAGATGCGCCACAAGTGGATAAAACTCTTCGGCAGAATACGGGGAAGGCAAGTGCAGCAGGACACTCGCGGCCGAGGCGAACAGGATATGCGTAGCGTGGATGGCGGGCGATTCCTCGTCGGCCGGCGTATCGAGGATGCCCGCAAGACAACGGCGGGCGTCGGCGATACGGTTGAGCGACAGGCTGGCATATCCGCAGATAAAGCATGCGGAATAGCGCAATGCGGGGTCGGTGGCGTCAAGATAGGGGCGCGCCGTCTTGGCAGCGAGGGCGGCCTGTCCGCGAAAGTACAGCGCTTCTGCCGTGGCGATGGTGCGTGAATCGGGGTCGGAAATGCCTGCAACCGCAGCGTCAATCTGCCCCGGCACAAAGGCGGTGCACATCAACGGCATGGGAACGCGTGGGTAGCCATCGCAGTCCATCATCCATCTCCCAACAGCTGGCAACAATAGCAGCAATTGTACTCCTGTTGCTCGGGACCCCTTTCGTTTTACTGTTCGGTTAACGCTACGGATCGTTTTGGAAGGCTTACGAGCATGGTGGTTCCGTTCTCGGAACTTGTTTCGACCTCTACCGTGCCACCGTGAAGCGCTGCAATCTCCCAAACAAGCGCTAGTCCGAGTCCTGCGCCGCCGTATGCCCTGCTGCGGGATTTATCCAGGCGAAAGAACGGTTGTAAGATGCTCTCACGGTACTGCTTGGGTATTCCCGGGCCCTGGTCCTCGACTCGCAGGAACACGTGGCTGTCGTTGTCGCAGATGGAGACGTTGACAGTCGAGCCGGGGTGGCTGTAACGGATGGCATTTTCGACCAGGTTAAACACCAGCCGATAGAGGAGCGTGTCGCTCCCGATTACTAAAGCGTTCCCAGCACAATTGAGGGCTATGCCCTTATTTTCGGCAAGTGGCGCAAGGTCGGTGAGGATCTCTTCGGACAAGGGACCAAGTTCCACATCGTCCTCGCAAGGAACGCTGCGGAGCTCACTCATCTCGAGCAACACCTTGGTCATCCGCGACATTCGCTCAGTTTGTTCTTGTAGCAGGCCGAGCAACTCGGCTGTTTCGGGTTGTAAGTTGGAGCGCTCGGAGACAAACAGTTCGATCTGTGCCTGCATAAGGGCGAGTGGGGTTCGCAGCTCGTGCGCGGCGTTGCCGGTAAATTGACGCTGTGCAGAGAACCCTTCGCCAAGACGGGCGATCATGTCGTTGAAAGAGGCGCTGCATCGTTGTAGCTCGGTGGGCACATCTTCACTGAGCCTGATTTCGCTTAGGTTGTCAGGCTGCACACGCTCAACCTGGGCTGCAAAAGCCCGTAGCGGTTTGAGCGCTCGACCGCTCACAAAGTATGCCAGCACGCCGCCAAGGAGCGTGATTCCAGCCGTGATGCACCAGGCTGTCGTGCCAAAAGACTCCTGTGCGTCGTTTACGACGATCGTAACCTCGTTATCGAGGGTCGCTTTCGTTGGGTCGAACGCCTGGGGCGAATGTTCGCCGGTTGCGGTAAAGGCCGAGATGTCACTGCCGATGGCATCCATGTAGCGCATGCCCGTATAGCCGACCAGGCAGTTCGTCAGCACGCATGCTGCACACGTGAGCAGTGCCGTCATAATCGTTATGCGCCATTGCAGCGAAAGCCTTTTCATTCACTGTCCTCCATAACGTAGCCCTCTCCAATCCGATTGCGAATCGGGTCGTATCCCAAAGCGCTGCGCAACTTTTTTCGGAGCGACGAGATATGAACGCGGGTTGCGTTGCTAAAGCTGTTCACGCTGCTATCCCAAACGTGCTCGATAAGCTCCTCTTGGCTTACCGGTCGCCCCTGATTAAGCATCAGGTATTCCAAGATTCCCGTTTCCTTGCGTGTAAGAGATAGAGCCTCACTGTCCACGGAAGCGATGCGCGCCTTGGTGTCAAAGCTGAGCTTTCTGCAGGTTAAAACTATGTCGCTTTGTGCGAAGCGCCTGAGGGTAAGGCTGCGGATCCTTGCCGCAAGTTCGTCCAGATGAAACGGCTTGGTGAGGTAATCGTTGGCGCCGGCATCGAGCCCGTCGACCTTATCGGATACTTCGCCACGCGCGGACAGAATCAGCACCTTGGTCTCGCAGTCGGTTTTCCTAAGTTCCCTGAGCACGGTCATGCCATCGATACGGGGAAGGTTGAGGTCGAGTACCACGAGGTCAAAGACTTCGACGCCCAGCAGGTCGAGCGCCTCCTGTCCATCGTGACAGCAGTCGACGCTGTACGCCAAGTTTCGCAAACTGCGCGCGATTGCATCGCACAGTGCTCGCTCGTCTTCGACGATCAAAATACGCATAACAGTCTCCTTGCACATTCCAAATCGCGCTTAACACGGATTTTATAGTCGATATGGTCCAATGGTCGCGCAACGAAAGGAGTGGTCGTGTTGTTCAAAGCGGTAAAACCCGTGGTACAGGTCGCTTTGTTGATCGTCGGAATTGCCATGGTGTGCTTTGGCGTTATGCGTGGCGAGGCGGATGCCGTGCTGGCCAAAGCGATTAGGCTGTGCTTGGAGTGTATCGGAATTGGATAAAAGAGAAAACACTGCGTCGCATGTTTTGGCCCGATTTCGCGGATTCATTCAGGCGGCGGCGACGCTGGTCACCAATATTCACCTGCCAAACTTTGCCAAAGGCGGCATCTATCAGGGCGCGGGAAAAACAGTCTGCGTACCTGGACTTAATTGCTATTCGTGCCCCGCGGCATCGGGTGCGTGCCCCATCGGGTCGTTCCAGTCGGTGGTGGGTTCATCCAAGTTCAACTTTTCTTACTACGTCACCGGTACGCTCATTTTGCTCGGCGTGCTGCTGGGACGCTTTGTATGCGGCTTTCTATGCCCGTTTGGCTGGCTGCAGGAGCTGCTTCATAAGATTCCCGGCAAAAAGTTCTCCACGAAAAAGCTCAAGCCGCTCACGTACATCAAGTACGTCGTGCTGCTGTTTGCCGTGGTGCTGCTGCCCGTCTTGGTGGTTAACGACGTGGGCATGGGCGACCCGTTCTTTTGTAAGTACATCTGTCCGCAGGGCGTACTCGAGGGCACCATTCCGCTGGCAATTGCCAACGCCGGCATTCGATCTGCGCTGGGGCAGCTCTTTACCTGGAAACTTGCCGTTCTCATTGCCGTGGTAGTGCTGAGCGTTTTGTTCTACCGCCCTTTCTGCAAATGGATTTGTCCACTCGGCGCATTCTATGCGCTCATGAATAGGGTGTCCTTGTTGGGGATTCAGGTTGACGCGTGCAAATGCGTCTCGTGCGGCAAGTGTTCAAGGGTTTGTCAGATGGACGTTGATGTGGTCCGCGCGCCCAATCATGCCGAATGTATCCGGTGCGGAAAGTGCATCGGGGCCTGTCCCGTCGATGCCATCAGCTATCGCTATGGCCTGGATGTGTCGGCGGAAAAGCTTCCCTTGACCGCCGATAAAAAGTAAACAAGCTTCGACAAAACGGAGGAATGACCATGAAGCTTTCTAAGATTGCGGCCCTGTTTATGGTGCCGGTATTGGCCTTGTGCCTTGTGGCATGTTCGGCGCCCGGTGGCAATGCGAGCGAATCTGCGAGCTCCGATCCCAAGATCGCAGAACTCACTGCGCAGAAGCCGACCAATGCCGACGAGGCCGCCGAGCTGTATGCGAAGCTCATGAAAAAGGAGAACGATATCCTTTCGAGTGATAACGCACTGTGGGAAAAGGTATTCAATGCGGCAAATAAAGACTCGGCAATGATTGAGGACGGCAGCAATTACGGCGATTTCCTGCTCAAGACCATCGACGGCGCCAAGGATGAGTTCACGGCGGATGAGCTTAAGACGCTCAAGGCTGGTGCGCAGCAGATCAAGGAGATCGAGGACAAGCTCGAGAGCTTGGAGAAGGAGTTCCCCGGCTGTGGAAGCACGCCGAGCGCAGGCGAGAGCGTCGACGCTTCGGCCGCTGGCATGACGGCTGGTGCCAATGCTTCGAGCGAGGCGACGAAGTTCCCCAGCTTTACGGGCAAGGATCTGGATGGCAACGACGTGAGCAGCGACGAGCTGTTCGCTAAGAACAAGGTCACCGTCATGAACTTTTGGTTTACCACTTGCAAGCCGTGCGTGGGTGAGTTGGGCGATCTTGAGAAACTGAATCAGGAGCTTGCCGAGAAGGGCGGCCAGGTCGTGGGCGTCAATTCCTTTACGCTCGATGGCAACAAGGGCGAGATTGCAGATGCCAAGGACGTGTTGAGCAAGAAGGGCGTGACATATAAGAACATCTGGTTCAAGTCGGATAGCGAGGCCGGTAAGTTTACGTCAAATTTGTTCTCGTTCCCGACGACGTATGTCATCGATCAGAATGGCAACATCGTAGGGGATCCAATCGTGGGAGCCATCAGCTCCGCCGAGCAGCGCGCAGCACTCAACAAACTTATCGACCAGGCGATTGCGAATAGCGAGCAGTAGAAAACGCGTAAAGCATAGCGAGGATCGTGTGTCGCTGTGCGAAGTAGTTCGCTCCCTTTCAAGATAAACTCCACCATATAGAGGTCCCGCTCGGGACCTCTTCTTTTAGGCACCGTCCCGTTCGTTTTTTGGCGCGGTTCGTTACATTCCTCACTGGCGCCGGCAAAAAATGGGGATAGAGTAGGACAAACGCGTCGAATACGAACGGCGGGGGAGAGCGGGCGAATGTGCCTGCGCAGGAGAGGTTGCCGTCCATGCTGGAGCTCAAAGGTATTTGCAAAAGGTACGTTACGCAGTCGTTTACGCAGGTGGCGCTCGACAGCGTGAGCCTGTCTTTTCGCGATAACGAGTTCGTGGCCATTCTGGGACCTTCGGGGTCGGGCAAAACTACGATGCTCAACGTTATCGGTGGGCTCGATCATTTCGATTCTGGCGACCTGCTGATCGACGGTATTTCGACCAAAGACTTTCACGATCGCGATTGGGATGCCTACCGCAACAACCGCATCGGCTTTGTGTTCCAAAGCTATAACCTCATTCCGCATCAGACCATTTTGGAAAACGTGGAGCTGGCGCTCACGCTCACGGGCGTGGGGCATGCCGAGCGCCGCCAGCGTGCGCGCGAGGCGTTGGAGAAAGTCGGCTTGGGCGAGCACGTTAACAAGCGCCCGAGCCAGCTTTCGGGCGGGCAGATGCAGCGCGTGGCCATCGCCCGCGCCCTGATTAATGATCCCGAGATTGTGCTGGCAGACGAGCCGACCGGCGCTTTGGATTCAACGACATCCGTACAGGTCATGGACCTGCTCAAGGACGTGGCGCGCGACCGCCTAGTCATCATGGTCACGCACAATCCCGAGCTGGCGTACCAATATGCCACGCGCATCGTCAATCTGGCGGACGGCAAGATCACCGACGATTCCGATCCCTTCGATGCTGCCAAGGTCGCGCGTCGCGAGGCAAAGCCTACGCGCAAAACCTCGATGAGCTTTGTGACGGCGTTGGGGCTTTCTGCCCGAAACCTCATGACCAAGAAGGGCCGCACGGCCATGACGGCCTTTGCGGGCTCGATTGGCATTATCGGTATCGCGGCGATTCTGGCGCTGTCCAACGGCGTAAACGGCTACATCAAAAAGGTCGAGGAGGATACGCTCTCGAGCTACCCGCTCACCATCTCCAAGCAGGATTACGACCTGTCGTCCATGATGGGCGGACAGGGGGCTGCGGATGATGACTCGCCTGAAAACGTGGATTCATCCGACGACAGTGCCGGCGGCAAGGCTAAAGGAACCGATAAGATTCCTGTGGTCACGGCCGTAAAGGATATGTTTGCGAGCGTTAAGTCCAACGACATGACGAGCTTTAAGGCATGGCTCGATGCCGGTGGCGACGGCATCGATAAAGAGGTCAACGCCATTCAGTACGGCTACGGTGTATCGCCGGTTGTCTATCGTGCCGGCAAGGGCGATGAGAAGCCTGTCCGGCTGGTGCCCAACGCCATGACCGAGGCCATGAGCGGAGGCGCGAGCTCGGCGGCAACGGTGAGCATGGAATCCATGGGAACCTCGGTCTTTAACGAGATGATCGACGACCAGAGCCTGCTCGACAGTCAGTACGATGTCGTCGCCGGTCATTGGCCCACGTCCGCCAACGAAGCCGTAATGGTGCTCTCGAGTCGTGGCACGGTGGGTGACTACACGCTCTACAGCATCGGCGCGCTGGATATCAATGAGCTCAACGATCTGGTAAACAGCGCTATGACGGCTGACGGTGGGGTCGAAACGCCTGAGACCGGTACCGACTTTACCTACGACGATGCGCTGTCTACTACGTTTAAGGTGCTGTCGCCGGCCGATGCGTATCGCAAAAACGAAGAGACCGGCATGTGGACTGACATGTCTGGCGACGCCGACTTTATGGCCGCCAAGGTTGCCGATGGCATCGACGTGCACATTGTGGGCGTGGTGCGACCTAACGAGACGGCCAATGCGAGTGCGTTGTCTCCGGGCATTGCCTATACGCATGCGCTGACTCGCCAGCTTATGGAGCGCGCTGCCGATTCGCAGATTGTGCAGGAGCAACTCGCCCACCCCGAGACGGATGTCTTTACGGGCAAGTCTTTCGATGAGCTGCAAGGCGAGGCCAAGCAAGGCGTTGATCTGGGCAGCATGTTCAGTGTGGACGAAGCGGCGCTCAAGAGTGCGTTTTCGTTCGATACATCTGCGCTTTCGGGTGCGGCCGGCGGTATCGACCTTTCTGGTATTGACTTGTCCGGGCTGGACATTGACCTTTCGGACGTTGGAAAGGACGTCGACTTCAGCGACATCATGGCCAAAGCACCGGCCCCAGATTTCTCGGGCATCTTTGACGGTCTGGAACTCACGCCCGAGCAAATGCGGCAGGTGGGAACGCTTGCCAACCAACTGTTCGAGGGCTTTTTGCAGTCTGATCAGTTTAAGGCGCTGTCGCCCGAAGATCTTAAGGACGCGTCAAAGCTCTCTGCCGCATTCTCGACGTATCTTGAGCATGATACCGCAGCCCAGCAATGCCTAGCTCAGCTGAAGGCCCTCGGCGGCGATGCCCTGGCCGAGCGCCTGCGGCAGGCGATGACCGACTATGTGCAAAAGCAGCTGGCTCCGTATCTGCAGCAGGCTATGGATCAGATGATGAAGTCGATCAGCGACCAGATTGCGGCGACGGTGTCAGCTCAGCTCAAGGCAGGCACGGCTGGGCTTATGGACCAGATGGCGACGCAGATGTCTTCGAGTTTTGCCAACCTAGCGAGCGCTATGCGTGTGGATGCGAGCGCCTTTGCCCGCGCCATCCATTTCAACATGGACGCCGAGGACCTGAGTTCGCTCATGATGAGCTATGCCAAGGCTTCGAAGCTCACCTACGACAACAATCTGACCACGTTGGGTTATGCGGACGAGGCGGATCCCATCTCGGTCAAGATTTTCCCGCGTGACTTTGAGGCCAAGGAGCGCGTACTCGATCACATCGATGCGTACAACAAACAGGTCAAAGCCGCTGGCCACGATGAGCGGGCGATCTCGTACACCGACTACATGGGCATCATCATGGGTTCGGTGACCGACATTGTGAACACCATCAGCTTGGTGCTCATCGCATTCGTGAGTATCAGCCTGGTGGTGAGCTCCATCATGATCGGCATCATCACCTACATCAGCGTGCTGGAACGCAAAAAGGAGATTGGCATCCTGCGTGCGATCGGCGCGTCGAAGCGTAACGTGGCCAACGTATTCAATGCCGAGACCTTTATCGAGGGCCTCATTGCCGGCGTCTTTGCCATTGTCGTCGTGGTGGCCGTGAGCTTCCCGGTTAATACCTGGGCGCTTGCTGCCAAACAAGTACCCAACCTGATGAGCCTACCCGTGCAGGATGCGCTGGTGCTCATCGCGATTTCGGTGCTGCTGACGGTTGTTGCCGGCCTGCTGCCGGCCCGCAGCGCATCCAAAAAAGACCCCGTGGAAGCCCTGCGCTCCGAATAATGTGACAAAGGGACGGTTCCTTTGTCACGTTCGTTGATATGAGAGAAGAGTAGATGATCCTTTCGTTGGCCCCCATGGAGGGGATTACCGGGCATGTGTTCCGTCACGTGCATGCGGAGTGCTTCGGTGCGCTCGATTGCTATTACACGCCGTTTTTGCCGCCGCCGCGGGTGGGAAATCGCTTTGGCGGCAAGGCGTTTAAGGAGATCGATCCTGCCAATAACCAGGGGCTCAACGTGGTGCCTCAGCTGATGTCCAAGAACGCGGACGAGTTTGTGTGGGCGGCGCAGGTGCTCGCCGACATGGGCTATCGCGAGGTCAATCTCAACTTGGGTTGCCCCTCGGGGACGGTTGTTGCCAAGGGCAAAGGATCGGGCTTTTTGCGCAACTTGGACGAGCTTGAGGTGTTCTTGAGTGACGTGTGTGAGCGCTCTCCGCTGCCGGTATCGGTCAAAACCAGGTTGGGGTTGGAGAGCGACGACGAATACGAGCGCGTACTCGATCTATATTGCCGCATGCCGCTGGCAGAGCTGATCGTGCATCCGCGCGTGCAGAAGGACCGTTATGCGGGCTCGCCGCGCAAAGAGTTTTATGGCGAGACGCTGGAACGTGCGCCGTTTCCGGTGGCATACAACGGCGATATTTTTGATCTCGAGGACATGGATGCGCTGGTGGAGGCCTATCCCGGCACGCGCCATGTGATGCTGGGGCGCGGCCTGCTCGCGAACCCCGCTCTGGCCCGTATGGTCAACGGCGGCCCTGCTGCCACGACAGCCGAGCTGCAGCGTTTCCATGACACGCTGTTTGCTGCCTATGCAGAAGAGATTGGCGGCAATGCAGTCTTTCGCATGAAGGAGTGGTGGTTCTACGCCAAGTGCGCTTTCGCCGACCCCACTACCGTCCACAAGATCGTACGCAAGACCAAAAAGGTCGACGAATACCGCGCTGCCGTCGAGCGCGTCTTTCGTGAACAGCCGCTTGCACCCACAGCTCGCTTCCACGGCTAACTAGTCATCGGGGGCGTTCTTTAACGACTGGTCATTTAAGGACGTCCCCAACGACTATGTAGCAAAAAGCTGTACACCAGCATCCAAAGATGTCGAAAAATGTCGACTTTGGATGCTGGTGTACATGTTTGGGTCCGACGGGGGAGCGGGCCTAGGCAATCAGTGCATCAAGTGTAATGAGCTCTCTGAGCCGCTCCGTGCATGTTTGCCCATGGCGTTTGGCTTTTTCGTCAAACGCCTCAAGAATCGATTCGCCCACACGTGCTGATATAACGACGCTCGGCTCATCGGAGATTGGTGGCCTTCCCAACTTGATGGTGCGACCTTTCGGCCACTCATCTTTTTCGTAGGCTTCCGCGGCTTTCTTCAACTCTCCGGGAGCAAACCCCATCATCTTTTCGAGCTGCTTAGCATCCATGGCGCCTCCTATCGATCGACATAATGTCGAGCGCCGGTTCTCGGATTCTCTTTTTGTATACAATTTTGTAGACAAAAATACAAGCAGTTCATCGGGCTAATTAGCTTGTTTTGACCCGCCTGTTCGATAGGAAATGAGCATTGACGGCTTCGATACTCCTTTGCTTTTCAGCTTGGAATTTGGATGCTCATTGAACTTCCGGAGGGGAGCCCTTTATTAAGCTATCGAGATTCTGGGCAGGAGCTCTCACTGGTCTTCGGTAATGGGGCCAGCTTAATTCGCGACACAGTGTGTCGCGAATGGGAGTAGTCGTTAGGTGTCCTTCAATGGCTACTCATATAAGAACGTCCAAGTGTCGGATTTTGTCATTTAGTGTCGTTCTTAGCGACTATTCTGGAGGGTCGTGGTCAAAAAAGGGCAAATATGAGTACTGTTGCCATTATGGTTGCATTTATTTTGCTATAAATTGTAGCTCCTGATGAGATTTGTTTCCATTAAGAGCTACTTTTATTGAACATATGAGGAGAAATAACGTCGCCTGCGGACGAGTGGAACGTTGAATAGTTCCTGAAGTGATCAAAATCGCTGCTACTAAACAGGTAGCAGTACTCATATTTGCCCTTTTTTGACCACAGCCCTCTCGGAAACCTTTCCAGAGGCGTCAAACAGCCATAATCCAAAGGTCGCCTCAAACAATTAGCCGGCTAAGAGCGTCCATGGCTACCCAAAAGTTGTACGTCAGCATCCAAAGATGTCGAAAAATGTTGACTTTGGATGCTGGTGTACATGTTTGGGCCGTATGGGGTGGGGCCTTGGACGGACGGGATGCGCGTACTAGAGCAGGTTCTCCTGTACCCACGCGATGATGTCGCTCGACTCGTAGAGTGGCTTGCCGTCGATGAACAGGCAGGGAACCTGGCGTTTTCCGCCGACGGAGATAAGCGTTTGCTCGGCATCGGAATCGGTCGAGATATTGCGTTCAGGAATGGTCACGCCGTTATCGGCCAAAAAGCGCTTGACCTTTATGCAGTACGGGCAGCCGGTCATAACGAATAGCGTGAGCTCATGATTAGTAGCCATAGGTCTCCAATCGGTTGCGGTTTTGATTGAAATACCCAAAGCCGCCGCGGTCTATGCGCGGGTCAGTGACGACTCGATGGCCTGGACCAGAAACGCCGTGGCTCCGGTGCCGCAGGGCTTGTCGTAGTAGTCAACAAAGCGCTGGTCGGCAAGATAGCCGTGGGCGAGGCCCAGATATGCTTCGTTCTGGGGTTCGCGTCCCCAGTTGAGACCAATCCAACGACGATGCATCGCGACAAGCTTGCGAGCCTCGCTTCCGTCCGCATCGCCATCGCTCATGGCGATCGAGAGCTGGCCCAGAACAGCGCGTTCAAGTTCCTTCATGTCGTTCCATGTCTCTGGGTCCATGTCCAGCAGCGCTTCGTTTGCCGCATCGATAGCCTCATCGCCATAGCGCGCCCGGGCTTCGGCGCCGTAGCGCTCCTCGTTTTCCTGCACGGTGCGCCAGCGCTCCAGTTGCGGCAGGACGGCGCCCATGAGCGAGACGGCTTCGTCGAGCGACATGCCGGTGTTTTGCGCCAGCCGCGGGGCACAGTCCTCAATCATCGCCTCCATCGTGGTGTCGTAGGTGTACTTGCCGTGGTCGTAGCACCACTTGCAGTAATGGTCGGTCGTGGCGCCTGTGGCATCGGTGCCGCAGTCGTCGGGCGTGAGTATCATGCCGCAGCTCTGGCAATAATGCTCGGGCATTTCGAGCAGGTGAAACAGGGGCTCGCCGGTTACGGCGGCGATGAGCTTCATCATGTCGATACCCGGGGTGACCTCGTCGCGCTCCCAACGGCTGACGGCTTGGCGTGTGACGAAGAGCTTGGCGGCGAGCTGCTCCTGGGTAAGGTGATGGGCGCGACGGATGGCAATGAGCTTTTCTGCAAAGGCCATAGCGGCTCCTTTCTGCTGGTTGATGGCTTAAGCATACGCGGCGGCAGACGCCCTTCCAAGCAACCGTTGGTTGCACGACGGGCGACCGCGGCGAAGAATTGCGCGCAACGCCCCATGCCTCCATGCCGTACAATGACCGGCATGGAACCTATTGCACACATACATGCCGACCTGCCGCAGAAGTTCGGCATTCCGCGCAACAGCTTTTTGGCGCCCCATCTGCAGGGGCGCATCGTCTTTGAGCCGGAATTTGCCTCCAATGCAGCGGTTGAGGGTTTGGACTCCTTCTCTCACCTGTGGTTGCTGTGGCGCTTCGAAAACGGAACGCCCGGCGGCACGGCTAAGGACATAGCTGCCGATGCCAAGTCGCAGGACAGGTCCGGCACTAATGCCAAGTGGTCGAAAACCGTGCGTCCGCCGCGTCTGGGTGGAGCCGAGCGCGTGGGCGTGTTTGCCACGCGCAGTCCGTTTCGCCCGAATCCCATCGGGCTCACCTGCGTCAAGCTCGATTGTGTCGAGTTCACCGACGATGGCCCCATCATCCATGTGCTGGGGGCCGATCTACGCGACGGCACGCCCATCTACGACATTAAGCCCTACATTCCGTTTGCGGACTGCCACCCGGATGCAACGGGCGGCTGGATTGAGGACGCCCCGTGGCAAGAGCTCGACGTCGAGTTCCCGCAAGCGCTTCAAGACACAGTCCCAAGCGCAAAGCTCCCCGGCCTGGTCGAGGTCCTGCGCCAAGACCCGCGCCGCGCGGGCAGCAAGCACGAGCCAAACCGTGTCTATCATCTGGCCTACGCCGGGCTCGACATATCGTTTACGGTCGACGAAACCCAGCTAACCGTAGTCGCCGTCAACGACGCGCGGGACTAACCATCCGTCCGTATCCGTCAAAAACAACGCCAAACCCCATGCCAAAACCGCCCACGCTGGTGGACAATAACGCCTATCGAAACAGTCTACTTTGCACGGGAGCTCAGCATGAAATACGACTTTAGCTCGCTAATCGACCGCCACGGCATGGACTCCATCGCCGTTGACTCTTGGGGTGAGATCCCCGGTATGGCTCCGAACGCACCCGACGAGGGCTTCGACCGCATTCCCATGTGGGTGGCCGACATGAATTTTGCCACGGTGCCCACGGTTCAGGAGTACATCATCAAGCGCGCTCAGCACCCCATGTTTGGCTACTTCAATCCGCGTCCCGAGTACTTCGACCGCATCATCGAATGGCAGAGCCGCCGCAATGGCGTCGAGGGCCTGCGCCCTGAACATATCGGCTACGAAAACGGCGTGCTGGGCGGTGTCGTGTCGACGCTGCGTGCGTATGTTCAGCCGGGCGATGCGGTGCTGGTCCACAGCCCTACCTACATCGGCTTTACCAAGTCCATTGAGGCCGCGGGCTATCACATTGTCCACAGCCCGCTTAAGCTCGACGATCAGGGCGTGCGGCGTATGGACTTTGAGGACATGGAGCACAAACTCGCCCAAAACCACATCCATGCTGCGGTGTTCTGCTCGCCGCACAATCCCTGCGGCCGTGTATGGGAGCGCGACGAGATCGAGCGCGCCATGGACATCTATCGCCAGCACGATTGCGTGGTGATCTCGGACGAGATTTGGTCCGATATCATCCTGCCGGGGCACAAGCACATCCCGACGCAGTCGGTGAGCGAGGATGCCCGCATGCGCACGGTTGCCCTCTACGCGCCCAGCAAGACGTTCAACCTGGCGGGTCTGGTCGGCAGCTACCACATTGTCTACAACGGGACGCTACGTGACCGCGTGTGCGCCGTGTCCAACAAGACCCACTACAACGAGATGAACGTCCTCTCCATGCATGCGCTTATCGGTGCCTACCAGCCGCAGGGCTACGAGTGGGTGGACGAGCTCAACCAGGTGCTTGCCGACAATATCGAGTACTTCTGCGATTACGTGGACGAGCATTTTGAGGGTGTGTCCTATTCACGTCCGCAGGGCACGTACATGGTGTTTCTGGACTGCACCGAGTGGTGCCGAGAGCATGGCCGCGATATTCAGTGGTTGCTCGACGAGGGGGCGCGCGTGGGCGTGGGGTATCAGGACGGCCGCCCGTTTCACGGACCCTGCCACATTCGTGTGAATCTGGCGCTGCCGCTTTCGCGCGTAAGGGAAGCGTGCGACCGCCTGGACCGCTACGTTTTTAATGCACGGTAAGTGCGCGCTGCATGCGGGGCCTTCTGCCAAGTCGGCTAAAAGGCCCCGCATGGTAAAACGTCTGCAACCATTGGGCACTCGTGTGGTTTTGTTTGCTATTATTTTTTACCATTTCAGTCAGTAAACAGGATCTTCTGGAGCTCGATGAAAAGACCTCGCCGCTCGGTTGCCATATCGTTGTTTGTCGCGCTTGCGGTAGCGTGCGCCTTTCTCGTAGCGATAGCTGGCTGTTCCGGGTCGAATGGCAGGGCCTCGACGTCTGCATTAGAAGGCCTGGACGCCTCGCAGGCCAAAGACGACAACCTTAAGACGCTCAACGTCGGCAGCGACCTCTATCCACCGTTTGTGTATACCGACGAGTACGGCGATATCGTTGGCCTGGATGTCGAGATATTGACCGAGGCTTTGGCCCGCATTGGTTACAAGCCAAAGTACCAGCTGATCGATTGGGAAAAGAAGAACGAGCTACTGGCGAGCGGCGAGCTCGATTGCGTCATGGGCAGCTTTAGTATGACGGGTCGCGAAAACGAGTATCGTTGGGCCGGCCCGTACCTTGCGAGCCGCCAGGTGGTCGCGGTCGATCCCCAGAGCGATATCTACACGCTTGCCGATCTTGAGGATAAGGTCGTGGCGGTCCAGTCCACCACCAAGCCCGAGGACATTTTGCTCAATCATACAAATGAAAACGTTCCGCAGATCAAAGAGCTCTACTGCTTTTCGGACCGCTCATACCTGAACCCGGCGCTCGTCGAAGGTCTGGTCGACGCCATCGCCGCGCATGAGTCCTCGCTGCTCACCTACGAAAAAGACTATGGTGTGACGTATCGCATTTTGGATGAGCCGCTGCTAGAGGTTGGTTTGGGCACCGCTTTCGATATCAATGATACGCGCGGCATCGACGTTAAACTCACCCGTGCCTACCAAGAAATGCTTGCCGATGGCACCATGGAACGTCTGGTGTCAAAGTACTTTGATGACCCTTCGCCATTTTTGAATATGGAGGGCCTGTCATGATCGATGCGCTCGACCACGCCGTAGAGGAGCGGGGCAATCGTTCGACAGGGGCATGGCTCCTTGTCGCCCTGCTGGGGATAGCGCTCTCGGTTGCTGCCGGCATGATGAGCTACGGCTACACGGCAGCTCAGGCCGAGCAGCGCTTTGCCGACGTTGTCGATTACGTGGCGACGCAGAGCCTTTCCTACGATGCATTCAATAGCGCCTATACGACCAAAAACCTGATTCGCGTTATGGAGATCGCCGGAGAGACAGCGCGCGATATGGAGCGCGACGGTTCGGTGGATAACGCCATGCTGGAGCAATATGCCGACCAGTTCAACGTGAGCGCACTGATCGTGACGGACGCATCGGGCAATTTGGTGTCCGAGTCCTCGACGGATGGCGTGGGCTATGAGTCACTCGCTACGTATCTCAAGGAAGCACCCGTGCTGGAGGTGGCAGCCCATCCGCTTAAGTCCTATACCGCCCGCATTACGCTTTCGGATGATTCGGTTGCAGACATTGGTTGCGTGACCCGGCAAGATGGCGAGGGCATCGTTATCGCGGTCAGGCATCAGAGCGCGAAGGCAGTTGCAAGCAATACGCTCAAACTGCAGAGCTTGCTCGGTGGTTATGAGACCATCGACAGTGGCAATATCGTAATCGAAAGCGATGGCAAAGTCGTTGCGACCAATGCCGTTGAACCCACCATATTGGGCGTATTCAATCTGCCTGCAACGGATGTCTTTATTGTCGACGGTATTAAGGATCGATGCCTGCCCGGCAAAGTCCGACTGGTCAACGCCAGCGGCGAGTGGTATTTGGGCACATTTGGAAAAGCGCGCGGGTTCTACGTGTACACCTATGCCTCGGCGCGGCGCTACTTTGAGGTCGTCGCGGCTGTTGCTGCCGGCGTGCTGGTGCTCTACAGCGGTGTTATAGCCGTTGTTGTGATGGTGCGTCGCCGCGCTGATCGTCGACGTTTGACGGACTTGCTGCAGCAGGAGCGCGACTATGGCGACAAGCTGGCAAAGGCAGCGCGTGAGGCCTCGTCTGCCAACTCGGCAAAGACGGAGTTTTTGCGTCGCATGAGCCACGATCTGCGCACGCCCATCAACGGCATTCGCGGCATGGTCGAGGTCGGCGATGCCAATGCGGACGATCTGCAAAAGCAGACCGAGTGCCGCTCAAAGATCTGGACGGCATCGGGACTGCTGCTCGACCTTGCCAACGAGGCCCTGGATATGAGTCGCCTGGAGAGCGGGCAGATCGATCTGGAGCTTGTTCCCACAAACTTGGCGACCCTCAACCACGAGGTGCGCGATATTCTGGAGCGCCAGGCCGAGGAGCGTCTGGTGACAATTATCTGCGACCAGCAGACGCTTAATCATCCCTATGCGCGGGTGAGCGTGACGCACCTCAAGCGTTTGTTGCTCAATATTGCCGGCAATGCCGTCAAGTACAACCGCCAGGGCGGCTATGTTCGCCTGGTGTGCCGCGAGGTGGAGCCAGCGGATGGCATCCCCGTCTATGAATACACGATCGCCGACAACGGTATTGGCATGAGCGAGGAGTTCCAACAGCGCCTCTACGAGCCGTTTTGCCGTGAGGGGCAACAGGTGGAAGGCGCTTCATCGGGAACTGGCCTGGGCGCGCCTATCGCAAAACAGTTGGTCGAGCTTATGGGCGGAACCATGAGTTTTACGAGCGTCTTGGGGCAGGGGACGACGTTTACCATCCGCCTGCCGTTCGAGAAATGCAAGCGCTCCGAGATTCCTCAGGCTGTGCGCGTGGACGCGGGAGACGGCGATGCACTCCAGGGCTTGCGCGTTTTGCTCGTAGAGGATAACGATCTGAATGCCGAGATCGCGCAGTTTACGCTCAGCCGTGCCGGTGCCGTCGTGACGCATGCTAAGGATGGTGAGTCTGCCGTCGAGATGTTTGCCGCGAGCGTGCCGCACGAGTACGACGTGGTGTTGATGGACATCATGATGCCGGGTATCGATGGCCTTGAGGCCACACGTCAGATTCGAGCACTCGATCGCGAGGATGCCGCGACCACGCCGATTATCGCCGTGAGCGCCAACGCCTTTGCCGACGACCGCAGGCTTTCGCGTGAGGCGGGCATGAACGCGCACCTGAGTAAACCCGTGAGCTCGCAGGAGCTCATTGAGGCGCTTGCGCACATAGCCGCCGACGCTCTATAAGCATATGGCCCGGTTCCAAGGTGGGTTGGAACCGGGCCATATTGTTATTGATGAGGCCTGCTGAGGGGCTTACTTTTCCTGAATCTGCTTGCCGCAGAGATGCTCAATCGTAATCTCGTAGAGCTGGACGCCCTTAATGTCCTTGGCGATTTCCTCTTCGACTTCCTCGGCGGAAGGGTAGTACTTAAGGGCGAGCTGGCGGACTTTGTCTTCGATAAACGCGGGAGTGTCGTTCGCCAGGCGACAGCGGCCAAAGACCACGGTACTCATAACGTAGGGAGCCCAGTCACCGTCCTTGTGCCACTCGTTGCCGTAAACGGTAAAGCAGACCTTGTCATCGCGCTTGAGTGCGTCGACCTTGTGGCCGGCTTTGGCGCCATGGAAATAAATCTTGTCGTGCTCGGCGTCAAAGAAGTAGTTGACGGGAATGGCGTACGGGTAGCCATCGTCGCCGTTGACGGCAAAGACGCCGCGCTTGCAGGTAGCGAGCAGTTCGCGCGCTTCCTCGTCAGTGATGGCGCGTTTCTTTCGACGTAAGGGCCTAAACATCGTTGGCTTCCTTTCTGGTCGTGCGTGGTGGTTGAGCACAAACTATAGCGAAACGGATCCGTTTTTCTTGATGCGGGCGAGTATGTTTTTGAGCTTGTTAAAGTCGAGCGGTTTGGACAGATGGGCGTTCATGCCGGCGTCGTGTGCCGCCTTGGCGTCCTCGGCAAAGGCATTGGCAGTGAGCGCGATGATGGGGATATCGGCTGCATCGACCTTCTCGCTCAGGCGAATCGCGCGGGTTGCCTCGTAACCGTCCATGTCCGGCATCATAATGTCCATCAGGATCGCATCGAAGCTGCCGGCGGGATGAGACAGGTACAGATCGACGACTTCGTTGCCGTTGACGGCGCGGGTGACCACGACGCCCTCGGATTCTAGCAGCGTCTGGGCAATCTCGGCATTCAATTCGTTGTCTTCGGCGAGCAGCACGTTCATGTCGGCGAGCGAGCAGTCGAGCGCCCTCTCGACCGTATTCGCCCGCGCCCGGGGGTTCTTGTCGATATCGAGCGGAATTTCCACGTAGAACGTGGTGCCCACATGGAGTTCGCTGCTGACTTCGATGGTGCCGCCCATCAGTTCAATAAGCGACTTGACGATTGGCATGCCCATGCCGGTTCCTTGGAACTTGCTGCGCGCATCGTCACCTTCTTGGGCAAACGGCTCATAGATATGCTTTAAAAACTCGGGAGCCATGCCAATGCCGGTATCCGAAACGCTAAAGCAAAAGAGCGCGCGCCCGTTATCGAGTGGCTTGGTCTTTGAACTAAAGGTGACGGAGCCGCCGTGCTTGTTGTACTTAATGCTGTTGTCTAACAGGTTGATCATGATCTGTCGGATATGGGTGGGACTGCCGATCATGTATGGCCCCGTGGCGTACGGCAGACTATTGTCCTGCATTGTGATGCCGTTACTGGACGCGCGGAGCTTGCACAGCACCAGCGTATCGTCACAAAGCTCTTTGAGGTTAAAAGGCGCATGTTCCAGTGTTAGCTTGCGGTCTTCGATTTTTCCCATCTCGAGGATGTCGTTGATCAGCGAGAGCAGGTGATTGGCGGCAACGCGCGCCTTGGCACGGCTCTCGCGGGCGACTTGCATATCGCCTTCCTTCAATTCTTCAATTTCGATAAGGCCCAGGATACCGTTGAGCGGCGTACGGATGTCGTGGCTCATGCGCGTGAGGAATGCCGTCTTAGCGGCGTTGGCAGCATCGGCTTTTTTGCGCTCGGTTCGAGCGCGCACGAGCGCCCAGATGAGCAGGACGATGCCGACCGACAACATACCGATGAGGGTAGCTGCAATGGCGGTGCGGTTGCGATAAAGGAATTGAAGCGTGTTGGATTCCTGGGCCGTGTACGACGTGGAGGAGTAATTACTTGCGGAGAGCGATTCTCCGGCATTGATGATGCCCTTGTTGATGATTCCCAGCAGTTCGGGCTTGCCGCGCGACATCAAGCACGCGAGGTCACAGGTGTCAGGGAGCTCGACCGTCTCGCAGTCCTCGAGATCATAACGGTCACCGATGGTTTTTACGCGTGAACTGGGAGCGACGATGCAGCGCGCCGTTCCCTTCCTGAGGGCGTCGAACGCTTCATCGTCGGATTGGTATTCGGTTACGGTCGCTGTGGGGAATAGACTTTCAAGTGCATTTTTGTTGACAAACGATGATTTGGTACAGGCGATGTTCTGAAGGTCTTTTTTCAGGTTACTGCCGGTGTGGATGGCGGTGAGGGACATGGTCCCCAACGATACCGACTGCATAACGCCTGATTGCTCGGCAAACCAGTAATCTCGGTATGCCGGCAGCGCAACGTCTATGCTTCCCTCTGACAGGGCCTTTGACATCATCTTGTAGCTATCAAAGGCGACGGTTTTGACCGTAATGCCAAATTTATCGTGTAGCGTCGTCGCAAGCGATGCGAGCGAGCCTTCCATTTTGCCGTCTTCGTCTTCGTTGCAGTAGGGGAGTTTGCCCGTAATGTAGCCGAGCGTGATGGTGTTGTTGTTTGCTTTGAGCCAGGAACATTCGGGGCTGTTGAGCGATGATGAACCGCTGTTTTGGTCCGAGTAGTGAGATTTGACTTCGTCGTTATAGCGTGGGTTGACGCGGGCGATTGCTGTCATGGCGGCATTGATGTCGTCCATCAGGTCGGGGCGGCTTTTGGGGACGGCAAAATAGTAGTCGCTCGACCCAATGTAGAACATGGGGGAGGCACTGGGCGACGAGGTCGTGTCGTTCATGATGACGGCATCGACCTCGCCGTTTGCCAGCGCATCAAAGAGAACGGAGTTTCCGTCATACTCCTTGTATGTGCAGGCGATTCCTTCGTTGGCGAGCCATTGCTGGCCAACGAAGGTTTGCATAACGCCGGGGTTGCAGCCGATGGTAAGGCCTTGGAGCGCTCGGGGGTCACCCTTGGCCAGATCGTCGCGCTCGGGCCTGGCATAGATGTAGTAGCGCTCGGTGCCCTCGGGGTTCGATGAGAAGAGCAGTTTTTGGGCGCGTTCTTCGGAGTAGGAGATGTTTGGCATGAGGTCAATCTCGCCGGCTTCGAGCTTCTCCATAAGCTCGGTGAAGGTGCCGGAGACGTATTCGTACTGCCAGCCGGGTGTGTAGTACGAGAGGGTCTGGAGGTACTCGTAGCCCCATCCCGAGAGACGCTCGCCGGGGGTGCCGTCCTGGAAGCCCTCGTTGTTGACGAGCCAACCAACGCGGACCGTTTTGACCTGCTGATCGGTATTGGCGGCATAGGCGGGGGCGGGCATGATGGTGCTCAGTATGGCGAGTGCGGCAAGCGCGACGGCCAGGGTGCGATATATAACTGAACGAAGGACAGCGGAAGCTCTCACATGCAATCCTAACGAATCGAGACATTACCGCATAAGGATACCAGCTCAGCCTGCCCAGTCGGCAGCTGCACCGCTAAACGGTCCCGCCCGGCAGTTGGGGACAGTCCCTTTCTGCCGGCACAAAAGGAACGTCCCTAACTGCCGGTTGTGGGACAATACCGAGCGAACGTGATTGGTTGTCCGTGGAAAGGGTCGCGATGAACAGGTTGAGGACGCTTGCCGATGTGCTGCGACAGGCTGGCTTTGCACGCATCACGGGCCTGTTTCTTATCTTTTACCTGCTGTGCTCGACGGCTGTCTGGCTGTCCGAGCCTACGACCCTCACCTTTGGTGATGGTCTCTGGTTTAGCTTTGAGACGGTCTCGACGATCGGCTTTGGCGATATCCCGGCAGAAACGCCGGTTGCCCGCGGCATTACCGTCATCCTAAGCGTCATCAGTATCTTCTATATCGCCATGCTTACGGGCGTGGCGGTGAACTACTGCAATACGCTTATCAAGCTGCGCCAAAAGGACACCATGGCGCGCTTTATGGACGATCTTGAGCATTTGGAAGAGCTCGATCGTGACGAGCTCGCCGATCTGTCGCGCCGCGTGCGCGAATATCGTCGCCGCCAACGCTAGAACGGGCGCCGCGCGTCACGATGAGGGGGACTGAAATGAATATCACCGTGTATCTGGGTGCCAGCGTCGGTAATGACCCGGCGTTTTTACCTGCGGTACAGGAGCTGGGCAACTGGATTGGCACCAACGGCCACGCGCTGGTATACGGCGGGTCCAAATCGGGCCTGATGGGCGCGCTCGCCGATAGCGTGCTCGATGCTGGCGGACATGTGACGGGCGTGGAGCCGAGCTTTTTTATCGAGGCCGAGTTTCAGCATGACGGTATCGACGACCTTATCGTGACGAGCGATATGGCCGAGCGCAAGGCCAAGATGATTGAGCTCGGCGATGCGTTCATCGCCTTTCCCGGTGGGACGGGCACGCTCGAGGAGATTGCCGAGGTCATGTCCGCCGTGTCGTTGGGGTATCTCGATGCGCCGTGCATTTTGTACAACCTGAACGGTTACTACAACGACCTCAAGGCGCTGCTCGGGCACATGATTGATAAGGGGCTTTCGAGCCTGAAGCGCCAGCACGGCATCTACTTTGCCGACGATTTGCGCGAGATTGCCTCGATTATCAACGGATAAGCCTTGAGCCTGCCCCACTATGGCTCCCAATGGTGCCGTTTGCGGCGCAGACGGTTGGCTTGTCTGGGCCACACTCGCTCTATAATAAAACGTATCTATGTCGACTTTGACCGCGGGAGGACCCGATGGATAACCTTGCCAAACCCACAAACCGCGCGCTGTTTTTAGTTAGCGTTGCCGTGACCGGTGCGTTCGCAGGTGCCGCAGTCTGGCTGTTCTTCTTTGCGATGGAGCACGGCATCGACTATCTATGGACCGAGATTCCACACGCGCTGGGCGTCGCTTCGCCCGAGCTTGCCAGCGGCCCGTTTGGCTTTCTGCCATACCCGTTTTTCGTCTGCCTGCTGGGCGGCCTGCTGATCGGTCTGTACGAAAAGACGACGGGCACCAAGACCGATGACCTCAACCAGGTGATGGCCAAGGTAAAGCAAGACGGTCGCTACCCGTACGACAATCTGGGCAAGCTGTCGATTGCGGCGCTGCTGCCGTTGCTGTTTGGCGGAAGTATTGGACCGGAAGCCGGTCTGACCGGCGTCATCGCGGGCCTGTGCAGCTGGGTCGGCGACCGCATGCGCCGCTTTGGTGCCGAGTTTAGGGAGCTTACGCTGCTGGGCACCCAGGCTGCTCTGACGGCGCTCTTTACCGCGCCCGTGTTTGGCTTTGTGGCGCCGCTTGCCGGAAGTACTGACGGCCAGGGCGAAGACGCCGACGATGAGTCCGCGTCCGACGAGATCACGATCAAGCTGCCCAAGGCGCAAAAGACGGTGGTCTACGGCATTGCGATTGCCGGTGGTCTGGGCACCTACCTGCTGCTCGGCCAGCTCATGGGCGGCGGCATGGGCATGCCGAGGTTCGAGGCTGCCGTGGTGGGCAACCTGGAACTTGTCTGGCTCATCCCTCTGTCGCTGATCGGAACAATCTGCGGATGGCTGTACTTTGTCTCTGAACATGCGAGCGAGGCACTGTCTCATGCAATAGGGGAGCGTCCTGTCGTCAAGGCCATGCTAGCCGGTCTGGCGCTCGCCATCTGCGGCACGGTCCTGCCCTACACCATGTTTGCCGGCGAGACCCAGGCCGACGTGCTCATGGAAACCTACCTGACCATTCCCGCTGGCGTGCTTATCGCGACCGGTCTTGTTAAGGCCATGCTGACGCCCACCCTCATCAACCTTGGTTGGCGCGGCGGCCACTTCTTCCCGGTTATCTTCTCGGGTGTGAGCCTGGGCTACGGCCTTGCCATCCTCACCGGCGCCGATCCGGTCTTTTGCGTCGCTGTCTGCACGGCATCGACGATGGGTGCGGTCATGCGCCAGCCGGTCATGGTCGTGGGCCTGCTGCTCATGTGCTTCCCACTCAAGGGTATCGTCTGCATGATCATCGCGGCTGTCATCGCCGCCGGTATCCCGCTACCCAAGCCGCTGTGCAAGTAGTACGGTGGCGCACGCCAGGGACATGCCGTTTGCCACGGATTTGCGGGGAGAGGCGGCGATCGCGCCCTTCGTGGATTGAGACTCGCGTGGCTACAGATCGCGTGCTCGATAGACCTTGGTGCTGACGGTGCAGCTGATTGCACATAGCGCGAGGGCCAGCACGGCAATTCCTGCGCACAGACAGCCCAGAACGGCAGGATCGGGATTCGCTCCGGCAATCGACATGAGCCAGTTGCTAATGGGGTTGGAAGAGCTCAGCATTGCCATGGTACCGCAGCCCATCAGGGCAAACAGGCCGACGGAAAGGCGCAGCGCCTCCATGTGTCCAAATCGAAAGAACAGCGGCTGTGCTAAAAACACCATCATGAGGGAGATGAGCATCGATGCGGCGGAGGCTATTGTGATCTCAAAGACGGTCTGTCCCGTCGAGGGAATGCCCGTGTGATCGAAGAACGGAAGGGCGATGATGTTCAAAAGCACGGCGGCGCATGCCATGACGGCCGAGAAAGCAATAATGCACAGGTAGCGTGCGCAGATGATGTCTTTGCGCGAGAACGGCAGCGTTGCCCGATAGCGCTCCCAACCGTTTTGGTTATCGTAGCCAGCCAGTGAGTTCATGATTATGATGGGTGACATGGCGCTGACCGCGCAGGCGCCGGCGCTCATACCGGAATCGCCGTCCGATGCGTTGGCAAGGGTTAGCACGACGAAGATGAATAGGCCGACGCCCGCAATGCTCGGGATGAGCGTGCGAGCGATGGCGAGCTCGGACATAAAGGCGCGTTTCATTTTGAAGCCCCTTTCAGCGTGAGGCGAAGATAGTCGTCAATGGTTACCCGATCGCAGGGAATCTCGGGAAAGGCCTCGAGCGTTTCGCGACGGTTGGGCACGAGCACGTCCACGCTGTAGGCGTGGCGGGCGGCATGGGCACCTTCGACGCAAGCCATAAGCTCGGCGGCCTGCGCTTGGGTGCAGTGGGCGATGCCGGCTCGGTCGGTAATGTCCTCGCGCGGCAGGTCAAACACAATCGAGCCGTTATCGATGCAGATGACGCGGTCGGCGGCGCGATCGAGGTCGGACGTAATGTGGCTCGAGAGCAGCACGCTGTGCTGGCCGTCGGCGACAAAAGCAAGCAGCTCATCGAGCAGTTCCTCGCGCGCCATGGGATCGAGGCCCGCGGTGGCTTCGTCCAAAAGGAGTAGCTTGGCATTATGGCTGAGTGCACAGGCAAGCTGCAGTTTCATGCCCATGCCGCGGGAGAGGTCCTTGACCTTTGTCTTGGGATCGAGGCCAAATCGGTCGATGAATCCGGCGAACGTTTTGCGGTCCCACGTGGGGTACGCCTGGCCTACGAGTGCCTCGATCTGGCCCACCTTGAGCGTTGAAGGGAAGGGGCATGTGTCCAGGACGAGACCGACGCGGGAGCGCAGGCAGCGCTGTGTCTCATCGGGCGCGTCGGCGCCACAGCGCTGCCCGAACAGGCGCACCTCGCCGGCATCGAGCTTGATAAGCCCGAGCGCGGCGCGAATGGTCGTTGTCTTGCCGGCACCGTTAGCGCCCATAAAGCCAACAATCTGGCCGGGCTCCACGGCGAACGTGACATCACGCAGCGAAAAACGGTCGCTCACGCGGCGTGAGACACCTTTGAGTTCTAACAAGTTTTGCATGGTATAGCCTTTCTTGCAGATGGCTACTGCATGGTTTCGGGGGCTACCAGGTCGAGCATCTCGTGCAGTTTGTCGCGCGTGACGCCCAGGGTTTCGGCTTGGCTCGCCGCTTTCGCAAGCAGCTCTTCGATATGGCAGAGCTGGTTTTCGCGCAAAAGCTCCTGGTTGCCCTCGGCGACAAAACAGCCCTTGCCCTGCACGGTGTAGATAAACCCGAGTTGCTCCAGGTCGGCGTAGGCGCGCTTGGTGGTGATGACGCTCACGCCAAGATCGCTCGCGAGTGCACGGATGCTGGGGACTTTGGCTCCCGCAGCGAGCGTGCCCGATAAGATCTGAGCTTTGACTTGCGAGGTTATCTGCTCGTAGATGGGCTTGTCGCTCGAATTGGATAGGATGATGTCCACAGCGGCTCCTTAGCTGTTGGGCTACACGTGTATATAACCGGTAAGCACAGTATATATACACTATGCACAGTTATGCAAGAGGTAAATACGGATTGGGCCGGCTACCCAGGCCCCAACTGATGAATTTGTCCTGATAGGCGCTCTAGAGCGGGATTTCGCGGCTACAATAGGGCGGTTACATCGACGTAATGCACTCAATGCAAGAAAGGATCCGCATGGCAAGCCTGTCGGATGAAATCTCGTCGCGCCGCACATTCGCGATCATCAGCCACCCGGACGCCGGTAAGACCACGCTTACCGAGAAACTGCTGCTCTATACCGGCAGCATTCAGACCGCCGGCTCGGTCAAGGGCAAGAGCTCGGCCAAGCATGCCGTCTCGGACTGGATGGACATCGAGAAGGAGCGCGGTATCTCCGTTACCTCCTCGGTGCTGCAGTTCACCTATAACGGCGCCTGCGTCAATATCCTCGATACCCCCGGTCACCAGGACTTCTCGGAGGATACCTACCGTACCCTTATGGCTGCCGACGCCGCTGTCATGGTTATCGACGGCGCCAAGGGCGTCGAGGCCCAGACCAAGAAGCTCTTTAAGGTCTGTACGCTGCGCCACATTCCCATCTTCACCTTTGTGAACAAGCTCGACCACGAGGCTCGCGATCCGTTTGAGCTCATGGAAGAGATCGAGAACGTTCTGGGCATCAACACCTATCCCATGAACTGGCCGATCGGCAGCGGCCGCAACTTCCGCGGCGTGTTCGACCGTCAGACCCGTCGCGTTATCGCCTTTGAGGGCGACGGCCACGCCAACGCCACCAAGAAGGTCGCCGAGGTCGAGGCCGAACTGGGCGATCCTTCCATGGACGAGCTCATCGGCGAAGAAAACCATAAGAACCTGATGGACGATATCGAGCTGCTCGATGGTGCCGGCGACGAGCTCGATTTGGATGCCGTGGCCTGTGGCAAGCTGAGCCCGGCGTTCTTTGGCTCGGCGCTTACCAACTTTGGCGTGGAGCCTTTCCTGAAGGAGTTCCTGCGTCTGGCCCCGACGCCGCGCGCCTATACCGATACGCTCACCAGCGAACCGGTCGATCCCTGCCGCGACGACTTTAGCGGCTTTGTGTTTAAGATCCAGGCCAACATGGACAAGAACCACCGCGACCGCATCGCCTTTGTGCGCATTTGCTCGGGCAAGTTCGAGCGCGGCATGGATGCCTTCCACGTGCAGGGCAACCGCAAGCTTAAGCTCGCTACGGGTACCTCGATGATGGCCGATGACCGCGCCATCGTGGACGAGGCGTACGCGGGCGATATCGTAGGCCTGTTCGATCCGGGTATCTTTAGCATCGGCGACACCGTGTGCTCCGGCAAGCGCCACGTGCAGTATCCGCAGATCCCGACGTTTGCTCCCGAGATGTTCGCTCGCATTACGCAGGTCGACACGCTCAAGCGCAAGCAGTTCGTTAAGGGTATGGAGGAGCTTGCCCAGGAGGGCGCCATCCAGATCTTCCGCGAACTGGGTGCCGGCATGGAGAGCGTCATCGTGGGCGTGGTCGGCGTGCTGCAGTTTGAGGTACTCGAGCGCCGTCTCAAGGCCGAGTACCGTGTTGAGGTTCGTCGCCAGCCGCTGCCCTATACGGACATCCGCTGGATCCAGAACGACCCCGACACTATCGATATCCCGGGCCTTTCGCTCACGCGCGACACGCTGCGTGTCGAGGATATGCGCGGCGGTAAGCTGCTGCTGTTCACGAGCCCGTGGAACGTGGATTGGGCAACCGACCACAACCCCGACCTGATCCTGTCGGAGTTTGGCAACGTAGCCTTTTAACGCATCGGCGCGGTGGTCCTGCGGGGCTGCCGCGCCATTTACTTGCCTGATGCCGTGTGAGCGGCTATCATACCCACCGTCGTCTCAAGACCGAGACGTCCGAGCAGTTCGGGTCCGATATCCTGCTCGTTAAACCTAAAACCAAAGGAGTACATAATGATCAAGAAGGTCATGGAGGACTACAAGGTCCTGTTGCGGAGCATTCCCGCGGCAACGGTTTCGCTGTTTTTCGTGAGTGTCATCATGATGAACCTGCTGGCCAACAAAGAGCTCATCAGCCTGCCGTATCTGGCACTCGATTGCGGCTTTGTGGTGAGCTGGGTCTCGTTTTTGTGCCAGGACATGATCTGCAAGCGCTTTGGCGCCAAGGCATCCATCAAAATCTCCATCCTCGCGCTACTGGTCAATCTGGCCGTGAGCCTGTGCTTTTGGGCATGTTCGCTCACGCCCGGCATGTGGGGCGCCTACTACGACACGGGCATGATCGAGGTCAACACCGCCCTTAACGCCACCATCGGCGGCACCTGGTACGTGGTGCTGGGCTCTTCGCTGGCAATGCTCGTTTCTGCCGTGGTTAACTCCACGCTCAACCAGTCGCTCGGCCGTATGCTCAAGAAGAATAACTTTGCGAGCTTTGCCTTCCGTTCCTATGTGTCCACGGGTGTTGGCCAGTTTATCGACAACTTGGTCTTTGCCATTGTGGTGAGCCACACGTTCTTTGGTTGGACCTGGGTGCAGGTCCTCATGTGCTCGCTGACCGGTGCTGTTGCCGAGCTGCTGTGCGAGGTCTTCCTGAGCCCCGTGGGCTACAAGGTCGTGCGCGGCTGGGAGCGCGAGAATGTGGGCTCCGAGTACCTCGAGCGCCACGCAACCGCCTAAGGAGCAAGTATGCGGGTTTTGATCACGGGCGCTTCGGGCGGTATCGGAGCCGCGTGCGTGCAGCGCTTTTTGGATGAGGGCCACGAGGTCGTGGGCTTTGATCTGCTGTCGCCGGCTATCGAACACGAGCGCTACCGCCATCTGATCGTTGATGTCCGCGAGCCGGACTCGTTTCCAAGCGACCTTGAGCCTCAGGTAATCGTGAACGTTGCCGGTACGCAGGATTCGGCCGACGACATCGCCGCCAACCTGTGCGGCACCATTAACGTGACCGAGCGCTACGCCTTTGTGGGGGAGGGGCTCGCCGCCAAGCCTGCGCCGGCTATCAAATCCGTGGTCAATGTGGGGTCGGCGAGCGGGCATACTGGATCGGAGTTTCCCGCCTATGCCGCCAGCAAGGGCGGCGTTATCGCCTACACCAAAAACCTTGCAAACCGCCTGGCGCCGCAGGCCATCGCCAACAGTGTGGACCCGGGTGGCGTTATCACGCCGCTCAACCGTTGTGTGATGGAAGACGAGCACCTGTGGAACCAGATTATGGAGCTCACGCCGCTTAAGCGCTGGGCCACCGCCCAAGAGATCGCCGAGTGGATCTACTTTGTGGGCGTGACCAACCGGTTTATGACCGGGCAGAGCCTGCTGATCGATGGCGGCGAGGCCGGCCGCACCCAGTTTATCTGGCCCGAGTAGAAAACGCGCCCGATGGCAAGATTGCCGTCGGGCGCGTTTTTGATGTATCGATTTTTAGCCGAGGCAAGTCCAGTTGACGGGGGTCGAGCCGTGCTGTTCGAGTAGCCGATTGGCTGCCGAGAAGGGGCGCGACCCCATAAAGGCGGGGAGTTCTGCCGTGGCACGGTTGGCCGAAAGCGGCGAGGGGTGCGTAGAGGCCAGGCAGAACTTGCCGGTTGCCTTGCCCGCGCCGGTCGCGGCGAGCTTGCCATCGACCATCTGCTGGGCAAAGCGGCCCCATGCCAAAAAGACTACCGGCTGGGGTAGCTGGCAGCAGCGTTCGATAACGTAGTCGGTGAGCGTACTCCAGCCCAGTTTGGCGTGCGAGTTCGCGGCATGCTCGCGCACGGTGAGCGTAGTGTTGAGGAGCAGGACGCCCTGTTGTGCCCATGGGGTTAGGTCTCCCGTGGCGGGAATGGGGCAACCCAGATCGGCATTGAGCTCCTTGTAAATGTTGCGCAGGCTCGGCGGCAACTTGGTTTGCGTCGCGGGGACCGAGAACGACAGCCCCATGGCCTGGTTGGGTCCGTGATAGGGGTCCTGACCCAAGATGACAACCTTGACCTGGTCGGCCGGCGTGTAGGCGAGGGCATTGAGAATGTCGTCTTGTGCCGGATAGATGGTCTGCTCGGCACGCAAAAGGGCGATGCGCTCGAGCAGCTGGTTCGTAGTGTCACGTACCGGCTGCGGCGCATCGCCCAACCAAGTTGCTATGTTGCGGTCGCGAGTTGCGGTGTCCATGGGGCTCCTTTATGGCAGATGCTCTGTTGGCATCTATTGTAAAGGCGCACCGGTTGCCTTTATGCCGCGGCTGTATGAAGAGTGGGGTCTACGAGACGTGCTCGGGCGCTCCTGCCATGCGAGCCTGTCCATGTGCGCGGAGGCGCGGAAGCTCGACGGTTGCCGCCATGACGCCGGTGAGGATGAGGGCGGCGCCAAAAAAGGCGATGGGGCTCAGGACCTCGCCGACCAGGAAGAACGAGAAGACGGCGGAGCAGACCGGCTCGAGCGAGAAGGCGAAGCCGGTGGTCTCGGCGGGCACGTGGGGCTGCACGAGCGTCTGGGTGATAAAGCCATAGGCAGAGCAGATGAGTGCGAGCGCGACGACGACCACAATCTCGCCCGGCGTGCCGGGAAGTGTGAAACCGCCAAAGGTGAATGTGGCGATACCCGAGAACAAGCCGCCGAAGCCCAGCTGCCAAACGCCCAGAGCAAGCGGATCGACTTCTTCGACAAAGCGCTTGGCCACGATAATGTGGCTGGCATAGATAAAGGCGGAGAGCAGCATGATGAGCGCGCCCGGGTTCAGGCTGGTGAAGTCGGCGCCCGAGAGCAGCAGCATGCCGCAGGTGACGATAGCCGTGCCGACGAGCACCTTGCGCTCGGGGGCGCGACGCAGCAGGGCGGCGTTGGCAAACGGCACGATCACGACCGTCAGGCTCTGCAAAAAGCCGGCAGTGGAGGCAGAGGTGAGGCTGGAGCCCAGGCACATGCAGGTGAGCTCGGTTGCCATGATGGCGCCGATGATAGCGGCGCGAACCATAAGGTCGCGGTTGATACGGAAAACACGCTTGTGGAAGAGCAGCAGACAGGCCACAAAGGCGATGATGCAGCGTAGGGCGACGATGCTCGTGGCGTTCATACTGTCCATGCCGATCTTCATGAGGGGGTACGAAAAGCCCCATGCGACGGGAACGGAAAATGAGAGCGCGATTGCTTTTTTGCGATCCATGGGACTCCTTTTGTTACAGAACGGTTTCGCAAAAAGGATTCTGCTCCCAGATGTTGATGTAGTAAAGCGAATGTATCTTCAGTATGATTAAGAAATACTAATGTTGACAGAAAAAGCCCTGGCAAAACGTTTTACGGCTGCATTGATGTGGAGGCGCGATGGCATCGCGGTATCAGATTGTGTGTATGGTGGTCAATCGCGGCAGTCTTAAGGGCGCGGCGGACGAGCTGGGCTATACGCAAAGCGCGGTGAGTCAGGCCGTTAAGGCGCTCGAGCGCGAGCTGGGTACCACGCTTATCGAGCGCGGAAAGCAGGGCGTTTCGCTTACGCGCGACGGTAAACAATATCTGCCGTATCTGCGCCAAATCGTGACCGCCGAGGCCGAGCTCGAGGGCAAGCGCCAGGAGCTGCTGGGGCTTTCGTCGACCGATATTCGCATTGCGACGTTTACCAACGTGAGTCGTACCGTGCTGCCGCGTGTGATCCGCGACTTTGGAGCGCTGCACCCGGGCGTGCACTTTACCCTCAAGCAGGGCGATTACACGCGCAACGCTCAATGGGTGCACGATGGCGTGGTTGATTTTTGTTTTACGGCGCGCGGATTTACCGCTGGGCTCGAGAAGCGCGTGGTCTATCACGATGAGTTGGTGGCGCTGTTGCCGGCCGTGCATCCGCTGACGGCAAAGGAAAAGGTGACGCTCGCCGACCTGGCGTCCGAGCCGTTTGTGCTGCTGGATGAGGGCGAACAGAGCCTGGTGCTCGATGCATTCGCGGCGCATGGACTGTCGCCGCACGTGACGAGTGAGGTGACCGACGACTACACCATCATGGCGATGGTGGAGGAGGGGCTAGGCGTGAGTATGCTTTACCGCCGTACCGTCGAGGGCATGCGGGCCGATATTCGCGTACGTCCCATCGTGCATGCCCCCTCGCGCGACGTGGTGGCCGCCTGGCGCAGCTGGGACACCATGCCTATCGCCACGAGGCGCTTTATCGACTATATGAGCTCGCATATCGTCAATTAATGACTGGCGTAGCGTTGAGTGCGGTGTTTAGCGGGCTGTCGCTTTGGCTTGGGTGGCGCGATAGGTGCGTGCCGGGTGGCAGAGTAGTACCGCCACGACCATAAAGAACGCCGTGGTGCCCAGGCTGATGGGGTAGACCATCATGATGTTCGCAAAGGTGCGGAAGTGCGGGAACACGCAGAACACCCAATAGAAGCGGATGCCGCAGACGCAGATCATGGTGATGAGGGCGGGCGTGAGCGAGATACCAAAGCCGCGCAGGTAGCCTGACATGTTTTCGTAGAACATGCTAAAGGCGTACGCCGGGAAGATCGAACACACGCGGATATAGCCGATCGAGACGATGTTGGGGTCGCTGTTGAACAGCGACAAGATCTCGCGTCCCAGGCCGACAATAACGATGATCGTGGTGAGTGCAACGATACCGCCTTCGACCAGGCAGACCTTAAGCGTTTTGGTGCAGCGATCGATCTGGCGGGCACCGTGGTTTTGTCCCACAAAGGTGGTGCACGCCTGGCTAAAGCTGTTGAGCAGGTTGTAGCACACGTACTCCAGGCTCATGGCGGCGCTCGATGCCGCCATGACTTCGGTGCCCAGGCTGTTGATGGCAGACTGGATGATGATGTTGGCGACGGCAAACACGGCGCTTTGGATGCCGGCGGGCAGGCCGATTTTGACGATGCGCTTGAGAGCGACGGGGTCGATAGCCAGGTCGCGAAGGGTGACGCGGACGACGGAGTCGGTCTTGAGCAGGCGGATAAAGAGCGTGGCGGCACTGACAGTGTAGGCGATGGCGGTGGCGATGGCGACGCCCGCGACGCCCCAGTGGAGTACGGGGACAAAGATGAGATCCAGGCCAATGTTGAGGACGGTGGACACGGCAAGCGCCTGCAGCGGCATGCGGGTGATGCCGACGGAGCGGAAGATCGCGGCCTCAAAGTTGTAGAGCAAGATCGAGGGCATGCTCAGCAAAAAGACGCGCAGGTAGAGCGAAGCGAGCGGCATGGTCTCGGCAGGCACGTTGAGCGCAGCGAGCATGGGCTCGGCAAAGATCTCGCCCAGTGCGATGACGACAAAGCCCACGAGCGCCATTAAAATTGAGGTATGGACGGCGCGTTTGACCATGTTTTGGTCGTTGCGGCCGATAGCGTTGGCGATGACCACGTTGGAGCCAAGCGACATGCCAATAAACAGGTTGAGCATAAGACTGGTAAGCGGAACATTGGAGCCGACCGCCGCCATGGCGAGGGTTCCCTGGTCGCCCGAGAAGTTGCCGATGATGACCGTGGCGATGAGGTTCGACAGCTGCTCCAAGATGCTCGTGGCGGCCACGGGGAAGGCGAACAGGGGAATATTTCGCCACAGCGAGCCGGTGGTCATGTCAATGTGCTTAGATACGGTATCAGCCATGCGCTCTCAATCTCTAACATGCTCTTTCGTGCTTATTTGCGCAGACGATGATACTCCTAATTGGCTAGTCGTTGGGGACGTTCTTAAACGACTAGTCATTCAAGAACGTCCCCAATGACTAGGCGGGGAAGGCGTGCGACAATGGTGGGCGTTGTGTAGTCCGCGCTAAGGAGTTGCCATGTTGTTGTGTCCCGTTTGCCATGAGCCGCTGGTGGATGACGAACGCGGTGCTGTGTGCGCGGGCGGACACCGGTTTGACCGTGCGCGCGAGGGCTATCTATATCTGCTGCGCTCGTCCAAGAGCGGCGACTCCATGGGCGATCCCAAGTCGCAGGCACGCAGCCGTCGCGACTTTCTGAATCGCGGTTACTATGCGCCGTTGCGCGATGCGATGGTCGAGCTGGTGCGCAAGCAGGCGTCTGGGCGCGCCGCGTCTACGAATGGCCCCATGACGCTGCTCGATATTTGCTGTGGCGAGGGCTACTACACCAGCGCCATGGGCGCGGTGCCGGGCGTGGACGCTTACGGGTTCGATTTGGGCAAAGAAATGGTGCGCCTGGCCGCCAAGCGCGGCGATGCGACCTACTTCGTGGCCAACATGAAGGATGTCCCCGTGGCCGATGGCGCTTTCGATATGGTGACCGAGCTTTTTGCCCCCTTTAACGAGCGCGAGTTTGCCCGCGTGCTGGCGCCCGAGGGCTCACTCTATACCGTGGTGCCGGGCGCCCGTCATCTCTTTGGGCTTAAGGAAGTGCTCTACGATACGCCGTACCTTAACGACGAGAAGCTGCCGCAGACCGCCGAGCTCGAGTTGGTCGGAACGCAGCGGGTGTCTGCGAATATTACGCTTCAGACCCAGGCCGACATCGAGGCGGTGTTCCAGATGACGCCGTACTACTATCGCACACGCCCTGCCGACAAAGAGCGCCTGGCAAATTTGGACACCCTTCAAACCGACATCGACTTCATCATCGCCGAGTACCGCCACAGCTAACAACCTGCCAAAAAGGGACAGGTTTATTTTGGTAGGTTTTATCTGGGCAAACGTAAAGGGCCGACCGCGGAGATGCGCGATCGGCCCTTTTTAGCTGCTTGATAGCAGGGGCTATGGGAGACAGGTGCCTACAGGCGGTCCTTGTTCTCGGCCTTAACGGCGTGTGCCTGCTGAACAAAGAACAGGTCGTACACCACGATGACAAAGGCGCCAAAGTTGATGGCGTCGCCGCCAAACGCGGGAAGCGTGAGCACCGCTTGGGCAAGCGTGGCGACCGCGGCAACAATACCGAGCTTAAACGCGCCGTCCACCTGCGAAGGCTTGTTGGCGCCCTTGATACCGGCGACGCCTGCGGCAAGGTCGACGAGACCCTTGGCGATAAGCACGACCGCCGCGAGCGTGGCGTACGAACCGTACGTGGAATCGAGACCGCCCGTGGCGATACCGACGCCGGCGGTGACGAGGCTGGCGATGCCCAAAACAAAGTAGATGAGAGCAAGGATTTTGAGAGTCTTGCGAGTGAAGCTCATGGCTGGTCCTTTCGATACGAGCACGCCAACTTGGCGCACCCAATGTACTGCACATATGGTGAAGCACATTGTAGTTCAACGCAGCGATGCATGCGCCTGAAAGCGCTTTGAGCCCGCGCGGCCCAACCCAACCTTTCAAAAGGGAAAGCTGGACGTAAGCCAAATCGATGGCAGCTCATGTGCGGCGCTGAGATGATGAGGCCGTAACAAGGAGTTGGTCTCAAGGAGGAGCCATGATGTACGGAGCAGGGCAAGTGCGTGAACCGCGGTCGTTGGGAAGGCGCATAAGTGATTCTGCGATCGCTGCCGTGTGCACGGGATTGATGGCGGTGCTTTGCATTGGGATGCTGTGGGCCATGTCGCATGTGGGACAATAGCGGACGGTTGGGTGCCGACATGAACGGCGCTCACGTATTCGTTTTGCTTGTTAAGGAGTGTCCATGGGTGTCGTCGATCCCTTTTCTGTTGCTCGGGCCGCGGGGCTTGAGCTGACCGGGAAGCCCGAGGGCCTCACGCTCACCGACGGCACGATGGAGCTGCGTGCCGATTTTGGCCGCATGCTTCCACGGCTCAAGCAGGGCCGTCTGCAGCAAGAACTGCTGGTAAAGGCTGCGCGCGCAAAAGGCATCGAGCGCCCATGGGCGATTGATGCCACGGCAGGCTTTGGCGAGGATTCGCTGCTGTTGGCGGCCGCGGGTTTTACCGTCGATCTGTATGAGCAGGATTGCGTGATCGCGGCGCTCCTCAAGGATGCCCTGGATCGCGCGGCAGATGATCCGGTGCTTGCGACTGCCGTGGCCCGAATGCGCTTGCATGCGGGCGAGGACAGTATTGCCGGCCTTCGCCATACAGCTGAGCTGATCGGGCAGGGCGAGCTCACCGCTCCCGACGTGGTGTATCTGGACCCCATGTTTCCCGGGCGCACCAAGAGCGCGGCGGTGAAAAAGAAGTTCCAACTTTTGCATCATCTGGAACAGCCGTGTGCCGATGAGGAGACGCTGGTCGAAGCTGCGCTTGCGGTACACCCGCACAAGGTCGTTATCAAGCGGCCGGTGAAGGGCCCGCTGCTTGCCGGCGTTAAGCCGAGCTATCAGCTTGCGGGCAAGGCCGTTCGCTACGATGTTTTGGTGCCGCCGCGCCCGTAGCTTGCGTACGATGGCTGGCACTCCGTCAATGCCGTGCCGATGCGGCGCCTATTTCCAAGGGTGCGACGTCAGGTGCCATCCACCGCAGTATTCGCATTTGTAGCAGGCCAAACCGCGCCGTCCGCGGTTTTCGCAGTCGGCCATAACGGCCTCGGCCTCGGCGCGTGTGTCGTAACGGTTTTTGCGTTCGCACGACTTGTAGCGCCAGGCCTCATCGCGCTCGGCGTCCAGAGCGTCGCGGCGCTCGTCCTCGCGTGCAAACAGGTCGCTCATATCGCCGCCGGTGGCAGTGCTCAAAAACTCGCTTTTTGCTTTTGACCAGGCGGCTCGCTTTTTGCTCCCCATCTGCATCGCGCCCCTCTCCAAACGTTGGTATCATTGCTCAATCAAAGTGATACCAATAAACGTGAGGTCGCCGCGTGATGATCAGAAAACCCTCGATACCGACATTCCCGCCGTCATGGCTATCTATGACGTGGCCCGTGCCTTTATGCGCGCGCATGGCAACGCCACGCAGTGGCCCGAGGGCACGCCTTCTGCCGAGCGGCTGGCTGCCGATATTGCCGCCGGTGGCAGCTATGTGTGCGAAGTCGACGGCCGCGTGGTGGCGACGTTTGCCTTTTTACCGGGCCCGGACGAGTGCTATGACGTAATTGAGGATGGTCAATGGCGCAGCGACACTCCGTACGCCGTGCTGCACCGTGTGGCGTCCGATGGCGCCGTACACGGTATTGCGGCTGCGATGTTTGCCTTTGCCAAAGAGCGTGCCGATCACCTGCGTATCGACACGCATCAGGACAACCTGCCCATGCAGGGTGCCATCATAAAGGCCGGCTTTGAGCGCGCTGGTATCGTCTATGTGTCCGACGGCACGGCGCGTGTCGCGTTCGATTGGCTGCGCGAGGCGTAAGAGCGACGCCTCATATCAACAATTCGCACGAACGAAAATGGCCCGGGCGGGGCCATTTTCGTTCGCTGCGCTGATTTGCAAGCCGGCTTTCGCAAGGCGCGAACCTACGAAAATCGCCGCGCGGCAACGCGGGGCGATGAGCTCGGTCGGGGGATAGGGCCCGCTTCGCCCGCCGGCCCGTAAATTGTATCATCCAGTGTGGAACGAGGGTGCCCGTTGCCGCGTGCGATGGGCTTGCAATAAGAGGAGAGCCATGTCGAAGCAAGTGGTCGTTGGAATCTTGGCGCATGTCGATGCCGGCAAGACCACGCTGGCCGAGGCCATGCTGTTTAACGCGGGCCGTATTCGCAAGCGCGGCCGCGTTGACGATGGCGATTCGCATCTGGATACGAACGAGATTGAGCGCGAGCGTGGCATCACGATTTTCTCGTCGCAGGCCGTGTTCGACCACGGCGATACCCACGTCATGCTCGTGGATGCGCCGGGGCATGTCGATTTTTCTGCCGAGGCGGAGCGCACGCTGCGCGCACTCGACTACGCGATTTTGGTTGTGGGCGCCAACGACGGCGTGCAAGGGCACACCGAAACCTTGTGGCGCCTGCTTGCGCGCTATGACATTCCGACGTTCATCTATATCAACAAAATCGATTTGGAGAATCCCGGCCGCGATGTTTTGCTGGCACAGCTCGGGCAGCGCCTTTCCGAAGGCTGCCTGGATGCCAACGAACTGCTGGCGGGCGGCGCCGTTCAGGAGGACGCTGCTGCGTTGGACGAGGCGGCGCTCGAGGAGTTTCTTGAGGCGGGTGAGCTTTCCGTCGCGACGCTGTCGCGCATGGTTGCCGAGCGCAAGCTCTTTCCCTGCTTTGGCGGCTCGGCGCTCAAGGACCAAGGCGTGGACGAGCTGCTGGATGGCATATGTGCGCTGATGCGCGAACAGGCATGGCACCCGGAGTTTGCCGCGCGCGTCTATCGTGTCAGCCGCGGGGATCGCGGTGAGCGCTTGGCTTGGGTAAAAGTGACCGGCGGCACGCTGCATGCCAAGCAGATGATTGACGGACGTTCCGGTGCCGAGGCATGGGAGCAGAAGGTCGATCAGGTACGCATCTATAACGGCGAGAAGTATGAGCTTGCTCAAGAAGTTGCTGCTGGCGGTATTTGTGCCGTGACGGGTCTTGCGCACGTTCGCCCAGGGGACGCCTTGGGCGCGGAGCCCGCGGGCGATGCGCCCGTCATTGCGCCGGTCCTCACCTATACGGTGCTTCCGGGCGAACACGATGTCCATACGGTGTTCCAGGCGCTGGCCGAGCTTGCCGACGAGGATCCCATGCTCGGCGTAAGCTGGAACACGCATCTTGAACAAATACATCTGCAGCTTATGGGGGCGGTGCAGCTCGAGGTCGTGCAGCGGGTGTTGGCCGATCGCTTTGGCCTTTCGGTTGCGTTTGAGTCTGGCGGCATTCTCTATAAGGAGACTATTTCGCAGCCGGTCGAGGGCGTGGGCCACTTTGAGCCACTGCGCCACTATGCCGAGGTGCATCTACGCCTGGAGCCGTTGCCAGCGGGTTCGGGCGTGCAGTTTGGCACCGTGACCTCGACCGACGAGCTCGATCTTAACTGGCAGCGTTTGGCGCTCACCAACGCCATGGAGCGCGATCACCTGGGCGCGCTGACCGGCTCGCCCATCACCGATGTGCGCATTACGCTCACGGGCGGCCGTGCGCATGCCAAACACACCGAGGGCGGCGATTTTCGCCAGGCCACGTACCGCGCGATTCGCCAGGGGCTCATGCAGGCGCGTGAGGCCGGCGCGGCGGTACTGTTGGAGCCGTGGTATCGCTTTGAACTCGAGGTGCCGGGGGAGTGCGTGGGCCGGGCGCTCTCGGATGCCACGCGCATGGGTGCCGAGTACGAGCCGCCAACGATGGCAGGCGACCGGGCGAAGCTTGTGGGTCGTGTACCGGCATCAGAGGTGCAGGATTACGCGCTGGAGGTGGCTGCCTACACGAGTGGTCGTGGGCATCTGTACCTGGAGTTTGCCGGCTATGCGGCATGCCATGATGCCGAGCGCGTAATCGAGACGGCCGCCTATGAGCCCGAGGCCGATCTGCCCAACACGCCCGACTCGGTCTTTTGCTCTCACGGCGCCGGCTACACGGTCAAATGGTACGGCGTGCCCGCCGCGGCGCACGTAAAGATCGATCCCGCCACCTTCCGCCCCTGGCGAGCAGCAGACGCCGAGTTTTTCGGCCACATATGACAAAGGGACAGCTCCTTTGTCATATGCTATTGGTATAACTCGGTATAAGTTAGTATAACTATTGCCAGGGTTTGCCAATCCGAGGAGGCCGACATGAATCCAAATCCCTTTAAGCCCACGGCTGACAAGCGGCCTCCGATACTCATTGGTCGCGAGTCGGTCATCGAAGATTTCGAGGAAGGGCTCGATAACGGCGCCGGAGCGCCGGGTAGGCTCATGCTCATTACGGGAAACCGCGGCTGTGGCAAGACGGTTCTCCTGCGGGAGCTGCAACGTCTAGCCAATGAGCGCGGATGGGCGGTTGTCTCCGATTCCGCTTCGCTTGGCTTATGCGATCGCTTGGCCGACGCGCTTCGCTCGAATAAACCCGTTGTGACGTCAATAGAGCTCGGTCCGTCGTTTGGCCGGATGTCGGTCGAGGCGGCGCGAGCAAAGGGCGAGACGTTACGAGGGCTGGTCAACGAGCGCCTTAAGAAGCTCGGTCCAGGCAAGGGCATACTGTTTGCGATTGACGAGGCGCAGTCTGCGTCTATCGAGGAACTGGCGGCTCTTGCCGTTCTCTATCAGCAGGTGCTTGGAGACCAGGATGCCACGGGCTTGTCCGATAGCGACCAGCGCGGTCTTGCGCTGGTGTTCGCCGGCTTACCCAGTATGGTTGACGATCTGCTCGAAGAGCCGAGCGTGACGTTTTTGCGGCGTGCCCAGCAGCGTACGCTGGGGGCGATATCTTTGCCCAAGGTGCGCGATTCATATATCCAGACGGTCAAAGACGCTGGTCTTTACGTTGACGCGGAGACGGCGGACCTTGCGGCACACAAGAGCATGGGGCATCCCTATATGGTTCAGCTGGTGGGCTATTACATGTGGCGGTCTGCTGTCCGGCGTGGCTCGCAGGTCATTGAAGTGTGCGACGTCGAGGCTGGCCATACGGATGCCGTCTCCGAGTTCTACGAAGCGGTTGACGCGCCTCTGTATTACGGGCTGCGCAGTCCGCAGCGCCTCTTTATCGAGGCTATGGCGGCTGACGAGGGCAAGCCGACGCGCATGGCGGACATCATTGAGCGTTGCGACCGTACTCAGAGTTGGGCGAGTAAATATCGCGCAAGTCTGATTCGCGAGCGCGTCATCGAGGCTGCCGGATACGGCCTCGTCCGGTTTACCGTGCCCATGCTGGGCGCGTACGTTCGCGATCGAGTTTTATGGCATGAGTAGGGTGATAAAGGTGACGGAACAGAAGATGAGCCCGCAGGCTATCGAGGTACGTGGCGCACGTGTCCATAACCTCAAGGGCATCGATATAGATATCCCGCTGGGAAAGCTCGTAGGCATTGCCGGCGTGTCGGGTTCGGGCAAGAGTTCGCTGGCACTGGGCGTTCTTTATGCCGAGGGCTCGCGCCGTTACCTGGAGGCGCTCAGCACCTATACCCGCCGTCGTCTGACGCAGGCCGAGCACGCCCAGGTGGACGAGGTTCTGCACGTGCCGGCGGCGCTCGCATTGCGTCAGCGCCCCAGCGTGCCAGGCGTGCGTTCCACCTTTGGCACCATGACCGAGCTCAACAACAGCCTGCGCCTACTCTTTAGCCGCTGCGCCCATCACGTGTGCCCACATTGCGGGGTGCGTGTGGAGCCGAGTCTTAACGTGGCTGCGGGCCTGTCGCTCACGTGTCCGGCATGCGGCTGCGAGTTCTACGCGCCGAGCGCCGAGGACCTTGCCTTTAACAGCGGCGGTGCATGCCCCACCTGTGGCGGCACCGGTGTCATGCGCGAGGTGGACGAGGCGAGCCTGGTGCCCGACGAGTCAAAGACCATCAACGAAGGCGCGGTGCTTCCCTGGGGCACGCTCATGTGGGATCTGATGAAGCAGGTGGCCGGCGAGATGGGCGTGCGCACCGACGTGCCGTTTAACCAGCTCACGCCTCAAGAGCGCGACATCGTGTTCCATGGTCCGGCGGTTAAGAAGCACATTCTCTACGTTCCCAAAAACGGAGAGGGCGCCACGCCGCTCGACTTCACCTATTACAACGCCGTCTATACCGTTGAGAATGCGCTTGCCAAGGTTAAGGACGACAAGGGCCTAAAACGCGTTGCGCGCTTTTTGCGTGAGGGCCCATGTCGTGATTGTGGCGGCACGCGTCTCTCCGAGGCCGCACGCCAGCCCCAAGTGCGCGGTATCAATCTGGCGCAGGCCGCGGCCATGACGCTGGGCGAGGCGATTGAGTGGGTGCGCGGGGTGCCCGCATCCTTGCCGCCCGAGATGCGGCCCATGGCGACGGATATATGCGATTCGTTTTTGAGCGCGGCCCGTCGTCTGGTCGACCTGGGTCTCGATTACCTTTCACTCGATCGCGCCGGTGCCACGCTCTCCACGGGTGAGCGCCAGCGCGTGCAGCTTGCTCGCGTGGTGCGCAACCGATCGACAGGCGTGCTCTATGTGCTGGACGAGCCCTCGATTGGCTTGCATCCTGCCAATGTTGATGGTCTGGTAGGCGTGATGCGCGATCTGGTTGATGACGGCAACACCGTGGTTGTTGTCGACCACGATACGCGCGTACTGGCGGAAGCCGACTATCTGGTCGAGATGGGTCCCGTTGCCGGAGCAGGCGGCGGCAATGTGATCGCTGCTGGTAGGGTAGACGAGGTGGAGCAATCGCAGGGCAGCCGTATCGCGCCGTTTTTGCGCGCCGAGCCCAAGCGCTCGCGTCCGCAGGTGACTGACGAGGAAATGTTCGATCAGGGCCATATCCGCATGGCGACCGATGCCATCCATACCGTCAAGCCGCTCGAGGTTGATATCCCGCGCGGCCGCCTTGTCGCGGTAACGGGCGTTTCGGGTTCGGGTAAGACGACGCTCGTGCTCGAGACGCTCATTCCTGCACTTAAGGCTCAGGCAGCTGGCGAGCGCCTGCCAAGACACGTGCGTTGGGTCGATGCCGAAGGCATTGTCCGTGCCAACCTGATTGACGCCACGCCCATCGGCTCCAACGTGCGCTCGACGGTCGCAACCTATGCCGACATCCATGATGAGCTGCGCCGCGCCTTTGCCCGTACGCCCGAGGCCAAGGCGGCTGGCTACAAGGCGGGTGCCTTTAGCTATAACACTGGCGCCTTGCGCTGTCCTACGTGCGACGGCACGGGATCGATATCGCTCGACGTGCAGTTTTTACCCGATGTCGAGATCGTCTGCCCGGCATGCCGCGGTTCGCGTTATGCGGACGTGGCTTCGCGTATCCATCGCGAGGGCAAGGACGGGAGCTTGCTGACGTTGCCGCAGCTCATGGATATGAGTGTGGATGAGGCGCTCGACGCCACGGTGGGACTCAAGAAGGTTCAGGCGCGCTTGCAGACCTTACACGACCTGGGCTTGGGCTATCTCACCTTGGGTGAGCCCACACCGGCACTCTCGGGCGGCGAGGCCCAGCGCCTTAAGCTCGCGAGCGAGATGGGCCGTGTGCAGGATGATGCCGTGTTCGTATTTGACGAGCCCACGATTGGCCTGCATCCGCTCGATGTTCAGGTACTGCTGAGTGTGTTCGACGGCCTTGTTGCCAAGGGCGCCACGGTTATCGTGATCGAGCACGACCTCGACCTTATCCGTAACGCCGATTATGTAATCGACATGGGCCCGGGCGGTGGCGACGCCGGCGGGCAAATTGTCTGCGCCGGTACGCCGGGCGACATCGCGGCCTGCTCCAAGAGCATTACCGGTCGCTACCTATAGACAATGAGGCAAAGGGACAGCCCCTTTGCCTCATTGATGCCTATTTCACGCATTGAGCGGCGAGATAGTCGCGGAAGAATGGCAATTCAAAAGCGACGATTCCGCGCCCACGTTCCCCAATGATGCCGGCGTCTATCATGCGGCGCCGGTAGCGGGAGACCTGCTGCGGCGAACGCTTAAGGCGCTCGACAAGGTCAGCAGTGGTGGACTCTTCCTCGTCATCGAGCATGGCGATGAGGAATCGCTTGTCCTCTGCCGTGAGTTCCCGATAGGTTGCCGCGAGGATTCGGTCGTCCATCTCGTCGCGCGCGATTTTGATTCCCAGGTCAAAGTCGCGTGACGAGATTTCCTTCGAATCGCTTGTGAGATCCCAGGCACGGTAGCCTACGAGTTGCAATAGGAAGGGAAAACCAGAGATCGAGCGAACGGCTCTATCGATTCCCTCAGCATCTGCCAGGCGATCGTTTTCCTGAATTGTGCGAATCAAGGCCTCGCGCACGTCATAGTCGGCAATGCGACCCAGATGATATTGTTGGGCGCGGCGAAGGAACGAGACCGTCTTGTGGTTCAGTAGCGTCGATACGTTGTTGGGAAGTCCCGCCATGAGCAGGGCGACGCGTTTCCCATCGGTCACAAAGTGCTGATACGTCGCTGCGAGTTGGATCATCTCGTCGAGTGCCGGGTCCACCTCGTCAACCGTGACGAGCAGACCGGTGCCCGCCTCGTTGAGCTGGTCGATGATGTCGCTCATGCGATAACGCCAGGTTGAGGCATCGTGAACGCGATTGACCTCGATGCTGCCGAGCGGTGCAATTCCGAGACCGGTGACTTCGAAGTTGTTAGACGGGTCGATAAGATGGCCGGCAGCACGTTTCGCCCCGAACTCGATTTCCTCAAGCATTCCCGGGAGCGCGGTCGTCTTTACGGCTATCCAGCCGTGGGATTCCGCCCTTGTCGCGAGCGACGACATGAGAGCGGTTTTACCGGTTCCACGCGCGCCTGAGAAGATCGAGGTCAATTCTGGGCGCCTGCGCTGGCTCAAGAAGGCACGGTCCAAATCCCGAATAATCTGTTGTCTGCCAGCGAGATGGGCAGGAACCTCACCAAAACTGGGGGTAAACGGGTTCTCGAGATATTCCACAAGGCTCTCCTTTCACACCGCCGTTTAACTTCATTTTACTTTAGTTAATTCTGATTAAAAGTGAGGGCTCTTTATCTAGAGCATCAATTAGGCGTGTGTGCCATCGGCGTGGCGCTCGAATGTGGCAAAAGGATAGTCCCTTTGTCACATTTCCGGAAAGCCTGTCTGACGCAGGGCTTCGTAGAGGACGATGGCGGCGCTGTTGGAAAGGTTGAGGGCGCTGATGCGGTAGTCGTCGGGATTGACGAAGTTGCCGCAGATATCCTGCCGAAGGATGGCCTCGTGGCTGTCCTCGGTATGTCCCAGCGATTCCTCGTGGGCTTCCCAGGCCTCGGCGTTATCGAGTGAGTCACAATCGCGCAGCATCGGGATGCGCTCGCAGCGCTCGGACGCCGCGGCAAGCAGTGGCTCGGGAATGCCCGAGCTCTCGCTGCCAAAGACCAAGTAGTCGCCATCGCGGTAGGTGCTCTGCGCATAGGTGCGACGTGCCTTTTTGGTCAGCAGATGCAGGCGACCATCGGCAGGGGAGAGGTCGTTGCGCGTAAGGAAATCCTCCCAGCCGGCATAGGTCGTCACGTCCAAGTTTTGCCAGTAGCCCAGTCCGGCACGACGCACCGTCTTGTCGTCGAGCGAAAACCCCAGCGGCTCCACCAGATGCAGACGGGCGCCGGTGACCACGCAGGTGCGGCCGATATTGCCCGTATTGGCCGGAATCTCGGGCGCATACAGCACAATGTTGAACATGAATCTCCTTGGCATAGAACGAAAAACCACCACGAAGGGGCGCCTTCGTGGTGGTTAGCGGTTACGTGGGCGGGCAAACGCTCGCTTCGATAAACCTAGGCGCGGTGCCAGTCGGTCAGGCAGGCATCGAGGGAGGCGATGAGCGCATCCTTGTCCATGTGACGGCCGATGATGCACAGGCTCGTCATGCGGTCGCCCGTCTCGTCGTCCCAAATCTGCATGATCTCGGGGTTCTCGTTGATGATCTTCTGCTTCTCGCCCTCGGGCGCCGAGTCGACAAACAGGCCGTTCTCCATCAGGCGCATCTGGTGGCCGGCCTGCTCGAACATGTAGCACATGTCCGGATCGCCGGTCTGCCACAGCGGGCCCTTGACGCGAATGACCTCGTCGGGCCACTCCTGCTCAACAAAATCGGTGAACTTCTGCAGGTCAAACGGCTTGCGGCGCGAGTATACAAAGGTCTCGATGTCGTACTCGAGCACCTCGGGGTCGTCGTGCTCCTCGGGATGCTCCATGGCCTCGATCCAGGCGGCGGAGTTGTAGGCGCGCATAAAGTCGAAGCGGTCGGTATCGAGCAGCTCTTCCATGGGGACCTCGCCGTTTTGGGCCTCGACAATCACGGCGTCCTTCTGCAGGCTGCGCACGATGGCCTTAAGCTCGGCGATCTGCTCAGGGCTCACGGTATCGGTCTTGTTGAGGACCAGCGTGGAGCAAAACTCGATCTGCTGGATGAGCAGGCTTTCAATGTCATCCTCGTCGATATCCTCAGCCAGCAGGTCGCGACCGCCGTTGAACTCGTCATACATGCGGGCGCAGTCGACCACGGCCACGATGTTGTCGAGCGCGAGCTTGGGCTCGCCGCCCACCTTGGCCTCGTCGCAGAAGCTCGAGATGGTGTAGGCGATGGGGATGGGCTCGCAAATGCCCGAGGCCTCGATGATGATGTAATCGAAGTCGCCCGAATCGGCGATGCCCTGCAGCTGGTTGGCCAGGTCATCCGAAAGCGTGCAGCAGATGCAGCCGTTGGTGAGCGGGATGAGGTCGTCGGTCTCGGAAAGGCCGCCGTCGGCGATGAGGCTGGCGTCGACGTTGATCTCGCCGATATCGTTGACGATCACGGCGGCGCGGATGCCGCCGTCGTTAGCGAGGATGTGGTTGAGCAGTGTGGTCTTGCCGGCACCGAGGTATCCGGTAAGCATGATGATCTTCACGGGTTTGTTGGGCATGTGCCCTCCTTTGTTAGACATGGCTTACAGTTGAATCTTATGCCAAACGCCTGCTCTTATACCCACGCGCCGGCAAATAACACAGGCTACTCCCAGGCTCCCCATACATCGGGGCAATAACCGACGGTGGCCTTTTTGCCGTTGCGCACGATGGGCTCGGCTAGAACCTGCTGGTTCTCGAGCAGCTTGTCGAAGCGCTGGCTAGGGGTGAGGTGCTGAATGAGCGCGAGCGTCTCCTCGTCCTTGGCCTTGGGGTTGAGCAGCTTGTCGATGCCGCCGACCGCCTGCATCACGCTCGTGAGCTCGCCCTTGCTCATCTCCTTTTCCTTAAGGTCGATAAACTGCACCTTAATGCGGCGCTCCTTAAAATAACGCTGCGCCTTCTTGGTGTCGAAGGACTTTTTGGTGCCGAAGATTTGCACGTTCATATTATGTTCCACCGTTCTAACGAGCGTCGAAGTGACCACCGTTGGACTTATCGAATGAAGTTGGTCGTTGCGCGATCTGCCTCGGGTGCGTTGATGCCGGCGGCCTGTCCTGCTTCGATGCAGCGCAGGAGCCAGGCCATGTTCTTGCCGATGTTTCGCATGGTGGCAAGGCCCTCGGCGTCCCCATCGGCGTCGCCGGGCACGCGGCCAAACACGTTGTTCCAGTAGGTGGAAGCAACCACGGGCATTTGCTTAATGGTGAAGTACTTGTTGAGCACATCGAAGGTGGTCGACGTGCCGCCGCGACGGGCGACGGCGACTGCGGCGCCGGGTTTGTGTTCAAAGGCATGCCCGCCTGCATAGAAGGCGCGATCGAGGGCCGAAAGGATGCGTCCGCTGGGGTGCGCATAGTAGACGGGTGAGCCAAAGACAAAGCCATCTGCCTGCTCGGCGGCAGCGATGAGCTCGTTCACCACGTCGTCGTCAAAGGTACAGCGACCGCCAAGTTTGCCGCACTGACCGCAGCCGATGCAGTCGCGAATGGGCTTGGCGCCCAGCTGAAACACCTCGGTATCAATGCCTTCGGTATTGAGCTGCTCGGCGACCTCGGCGAGTGCGCGGGCGGTGTTGCCGTTTGCCTTGGGACTGCCATTGACCAAGAGAACCTTCATCACAAACTCCCTCTGCTGTCGGTGACTTCTGCGGAGGATTATCGCACGAGAGGGCAGATGGCGTGGGGCGCGATGTGAAACGGCTTGTGTTTCACATCGCGCCCCACAACGCTAGTCCAGCTTGGTGCCCGGTACTTGCGGTGCCTCTATAAGCCGCGCTTTGAGCTCGTTCAAAATGGAAACGGGCTGTCGATCGACAGCGTCCAGATGAAGTGTCGCCACACGAATGGGTGGCTGATATTCAAGCGAGCCGATGAGCACGGGAGAACCCAGGAACCGCTCGATTTCTTCTGCGATCGCGTCGGTCTCTTCGGGATCAAAGTCGTCGAAAAGCGCCGCGAACGTCGGCCCCGTCGAGCGGAACAGGCGACCCTTGCCGCGCGAGCATTCCATGAGGCAGGCGGCGCTTTCTGCCAAAACGCGGTCGCCCGCATCAAAGCCAAAGCGGGCATTGACCTGAGCGATATCGTCGATTTTGATGGCGATCAAACCAGCCTTGCGCGCCACGCGACGCATTTCGCCAATGGCGTTGACCAGGGCGTGAATATCGCCCAAGCCGGTCACGGAATCGGTCGTATCTGCCAAGCTTCGGTTGATGATAATGCCCACATACATGCCGGGCTCGGTATCGGTGCCGTCCAAGCGGTAGCCCGTGCAGTCGCAAAGCACGTACGTTCCGGTGGCATCCATTACGCGATACTGCATGTAGTGGAAGTGCCACGTGCTGTTTATCACCATGTCGAGCTCGGCGCGTACGTTGTCGCGGTCCTCGGGATGAACGCGGGCGAGCCACATGTCGAGTGAGTTAAAAGGGTGCTGGGAGGGCAGGTCAAAATCGCGCACGGCGTTAACCGACCATTGCGATTCGCCCGTATCGAGATTGAGGATAAAGGGATAGCGCGTCTCGGAGCTCATGGAGATCGCTTGGAACACCCGGTCGTTGCAGGGAAGCTGTTCGACGATTGGGCGTTGCGGCGCGTCATCGTCTTTCGGTTGCTGCACACGATGCATAAGCTTATAGCGATACATCTTGCGATCGGCATCCATCGTCATCTGGCGACGCGTGTCGCCGGCAAGTGGATCGACGCGCGAGCAGCCAAAACTAAAGCTGCCGATCATGGGCGCCTTGCCACCTGAGCTCGCCTCGATCAGTCCGGTACGTACCTGCTCCAAGCGCTGCTCGAGTTCAGTCTCGTTTGCGGAGAGCGAGATGAGCACAAACTCGTCTCCACCGATACGGAACAGCATCTCATCGTGCTCCATGGTTTCGGAGAGCGTGCGGCAGATGCCCAGAATATAGCGATTGCCTTCGGCGTGGCCAAACCTATCATTGCAATGCTTGAGATGGTCGATGTCAATATAGGCGCAGGTGAAGGGGTTGCCTTTGTGCCAGAGTTGCTCGACGTGACGGTCGAATCCGTTGCGGTTGCCCAAGTTGGTGAGCGGGTCGATATAGGCGTTGCTCTCAAGCAGCCGGCGCTCTTGCTGCAGGATGGCGTGCGTCTTTTGCAGTTGCTCGCCAACGGCGCGTAGCTCAGCAGGCAGCGCGGCAACATCGAGTTCGGCGGTCGAGATGCCATTCGCAAGTCGCTGAAGATAGGCAATAATCGATTGCTCACCCAGGCGATATGATTCGTTCATGATGGATAACCTCCTTGGGCGGAACAGCGGTTTGTATCATATCCCCAATTCGGTTTGAATTGGGGATATAAGTTAACTAATGGAGGCAAATTCCCCCTTCGGCGGTGGTGTTTTGCGCGCGAGCGTATCAGTTGTTATTGCCACCATCGAGCAATGCCTCAAAATCCTTCGCTGGCATGGGGCGGTAGTAGAGGAAGCCCTGGGCGTCGCGGGCGCCCATTTGCCGTAGCACGTTCGCCTGCTCATTCGTCTCGACGCCTTCGACCACGACGGGCAGATGGAGCGAATGCGCCATCTCGAGCATTGATGAAATGATTTGCGTGCTGCGGCCATGATCGCCGTCGATGGACACAAACGTGCGGTCGAGCTTGATGACGTCGACGTTGACGTTCTTGAGCATCGCGAGCGTGGACTGGCCGGTGCCAAAATCGTCCATATAGGTCGAGAAGCCGCGGGTGTGCAGGTCGGCTGTCAGTTTGTCCACGGCCTCGGACTCTCCCGTATAAGCCGTCTCGGTGATCTCGATACGCATGAGCTCGGGCGGTAGGTTGTATTGGGCGGCAAGCGCCCCCATATGTTCGGCAACGTCGCAGGCAAGGATATCCACGCGCGACACATTAAGCGAGATCGGAACCACGCGAAGACCGCGATCGAGACGCTCGCGCAGCCACGAGGCGACACCCTGCCAAATGTACTTGTCGAGCGTCACTACAAAGCCGCTTTCCTCGAGTGCGGGGATAAACGTTGCGGGCGAAATGAGAGAGCCGTCCTTGTCAATCCAGCGGGTGAGTGCTTCGGCACCAATAATCTCGCCGGTTTCCATATCGACCTGGGGCTGAAGATAGTACGTGATGCGACCATTTGACAGCGCGTACTGGAATTCGGTCAGCGTGCGGTGGAACGCGACTTCGCGCTCGTACTCCGCGGGGCGGAAAATGGCAATGCGCTCCTTAAAGTCGTTTTTTGCGCGTCGATTGGTAAACATGGCCTTTGCCTGCGCATCGATGGCGATCTCCTCATTGGAGTCGATGGGGTAAACGCCCATGGACGGCCAAAAACCTACGCCGTCATCATGTCTGGCTACGGCCTCGCGAACGCGGCCATAGATTTGACGGACGGTGTTGTGCTCAAAGGGGATGAGTACGCAAAAGTCATCTTGGCCCCAGTACCCTGCGACGCCCATATCGGCATTCTCGATGTCCTTGAGGACCGTGCCCACATCGGCGAGTACGCGGTCGCCCTCGGCCTGGCCGTGCCATTCATTAAACAGGCGCATGTGGCCCATGTCGACCGTGGCGATGCACCAGGTGCCGTCGCGCCTTGCCTCGAGGAATGCGTTGGCGCGCCGCATAAACTCGCTAGGTCGATAGAGGCCCGTGAGCGAGTCGATACGTTCGGCTATGGCGCTTTTGCGCTCCGCCTCGGGTATGGGGAGGCTGTCGTTGGGAACAAGCCCGCCGGCCGTGCGAAGGCGACGGTCGAGTTCGCCTAAAACGGCGGTCGCTTGATGGGTTAAGTGCTCGTAAAAGGTCGGGACGACAAGGCAGACGGGAGTAATGGTGTCGCCTGCGATTCGAACAGGAGCGAAAACGGCCTCTTTAAGGTGGCGGGTCAGTTGCTCGAATGCCTTGTGGTCTAGGTCGTTGCTGAGCACGACGAACTGGACGCTTCGTGAACGGTAGACCCGGCTCCTGCCGCGGGTGATCGACAGCATGCGGCCTGCGTATTCGGCAAGCATGTTGTCGACAGCCTCGGCCCCGTAGAGCTCGTTGAGCTTTGTCGTGCCACGAACGCGCACCGCTATAAGCCCTGTCTCGCAACGATCGCGGCGGCAGGCGTCGATGGCGTTGGCCAGCATGCGCTGCGTTCCGAGGCCTGTGGCGGCGTCGACGGTTTCGGCAAGTGAGTGGTTGACGAGCTCACCGACATAGAGCGAGGGGACATTTCCGTCGCCGTCGATACGAAACCCGCGAGCACGGCAAAGGACGTAGTCGCCGACGGCGTTGCGCACACGATACTGCATGACGCGACGGTGCTTGGTGCCGTTGTAGACTTGGTCGATGTCGTTGATACAGGCCTCAAGGTCGTCGGGATGGACGCGCGTTTTCCAGTAATCGCGACAGTTGTCTATGTGCTCCGAGGGAAGGCCAAGATCGCGCAAGGCACCTTGTGACCAAAGGGTGCGATGTTTGTCCAAGTTCTCGATAAAGAAATAACGGCCCTCGTTGATCATCGAAAAGGCGTCAAAAATACGATCGCTTATTTCGAAGTCGTCGGCGTGGACTTGCGTGATATTGCGTCGATCGAGGTGCATGGCATGACGTAGCTTGTAGTCGTACATGCGATGGTCGGCATCGAGCGTCATGCGATTGGAAGCTTCGCCCAGGGCGGGGTCGGCATGTGACACTCCGTAGCTAAACGAGCGGGGCATCTCGGAATCGTTGTTTTTGAGCAGAACCGTTCGGCAGTGTTTCAGACGTTCGGCGAGGTCGTCCTCGGTTGCAATCGTAGATAGGATGGCAAACTCGTCGCCGCCTATGCGAAACGCCGCTTCGCCCACCTTCATATACAGCTTAAGATAGAGACTTACCTGCAAGATATAGCGGTTGCCCTCGTCATGCCCAAAGACGTCGTTGCAGTGCTTGAGATTGTCGATATCGATGAACGCCATGGTAACGGGGGCGTCCTGCTCCCAGAGCTCCTCGAGGGAACGGGCAAAGCCGCCACGGTTGCCAAGCCCGGTAAGCTGGTCGGTAAAGGCCGTCCTGATCAGATCCTCCTGACGCTCGAGAAGGTCACGGACGGTCTTTTCGAGCGTTTCGGTGTAATTGCTGACAGTATCCATGTTCTAAGCGGCTTTCTGAGGTCGGGGCGGATTGCGTCGGGCGAGCTCGTTGTGTACATGCATCGTTGCTCAGCGCTTTGCATGTATCCAGGCCCCCGCCTTGCCGCGTTGTTGAGCTAATTTGCCGGCTAATGTTCGCTGTTGATAACAGCTGAGTAGTGTAAACAATAGTGCACAATTATATATGGGTGCACATGCTGTGGGCGGCTGTTATTCGACAAACGGTAGCGCGACGATGCGATGTTCGATAAAAATGCGACTGGGACGATATATGTTGACGGGTATACTTGTCCCGTTTTAAAACGCAGGAACGGAGATGGTCGCATGGCACAGTCAAATATGACGCGCACGGTGGGGCTGGCGCTCGAGGGAGGCGGCTACCGCGGTATGTATACGGCGGGCGTGCTCGACGTTTGGATGGAGCACGGTTTGACCTGCGACCATATGGTGGGCGTCTCGGCGGGCGCGGCGTTTGGCTACAACTTTAAATCGCACCAGATCGGCCGCGCCATTCGCTATAACAAGGCCTATTGCGCCGACAGGCGCTATGCGAGCGTGACCAGCTGGCTGCGAACCGGCGATATGTACAATGCCGACTTTGCTTATCACGAGGTGCCTATCGAGCGCGATCCTATCGACTTGGAGGCGTATCGCACCTGTCCCATGCGATTTACGTGCGTGTGTACCGATATCGAGACGGGCAAGGCCGTCTATCACGATCTGCCGTATGGCGACGAGCGCGATATCGAGTGGATTCGGGCGTCGTCGGCAATTCCCGTGGCGACGCGTCCCGTTGCTATTGACGGGCATAAGTATCTGGATGGTGGCGTGGCTGATTCTATTCCCAGCGCGTGGCTGTTTGCGCAGGGGTATGACCGCAATATCGTGGTACTCACGCAGCCGGCGGGCTTTGTGAAGCAGCCCAACAGCGTGATGCCCATGCTGCGGCGCGTGTTCCGTCACTATCCGGAGTTTGTCGCAGCGCTTGAGCACCGGCATGAGGTCTACAATGCCACGCTCGATGACCTGGCACGTCGCGAGGCTGCCGGCGAGATCTTTGTGGTGCGTCCGAGCGAATCGGTGAAGGTGCCGTCGCTGTGTCGCGAGCCCGATGAACTTGAGCGCATCTACCAGATTGGTCGCCGCGATGCGGAGGCGACCTTGCCGGCACTGGAGGCATATCTGGCAGGGTAGAGGCTGCTGCCGCCATCTCGGCGGAAAGCGCATCCCGGAATGGAGGTCCAAACTGGGATGCGCTTTCCATTGCTGAAGATATGAGGCTGCGAATCAGCTGCTCGGCCTAGACTTACGCCTGCTGCCAGGTGTCGACAAGCTCCTTGGCCGCGGCGTAGGGGTCATCGGCGCTGCAGACGGCACTCACCACAAAGAAGCCATCGACGCCGGTGGCCTTAAGCTGCGGCAGGTCGGCCGTCTTGACACCGCCGCCCACCACGATGGGCACGGGGCTTGCCGCGTGGAGTGCGGCTAGGTCCTCAAAGCTCTTGGTGATGATAGAGCCGTCGGCCGCGCGTCCGCAGTCGCGCTTGGTCTCGGTCTCGTGGAGTGGGCCGATGCCCAGGTAGTCGACTAGGCTCATGTCGGCGGTCTTGACGTACTCGAGCATCTCCTCGCAACGGGCGGAAAGACCCACGATGGCGTTGGGCCCCAGCAGCTTGCGACAGACCTCGACGGGAATGTCGCTCTGACCCACGTGCACGCCGTCGACAGCAATGCCCTGCTCGCGCGCGGCGAGTACGCAGTCCAGGCGGTCGTCAATCAGCAAAGCGACCTGACCGGTCTTGCCAGCCTGTGCGATTGCCTGCGCGGCGTCGCCGGTCAGCGCAATGATCTCGCGGGCGCTTGCCACCTTGGAGCGCACCTGGATGCAGGTAAAGCCGGCGTCGAGCGCCTGGGCCACCACATCGCCCACGGGGCGCCCGAGCGTGTTTTCGGGGCCGAGTACCAGATAGGCCGAGATATCAAGGTTGTCGCGGATACTCATCGTGTTTCCTCCTGCTTTTTGATCTGAGCTTCCATGCGCTCGAGCTTGCCGGTCATGGTGTCGGTAAATCCGGGCCGGATATCGGCTTTGAGCACGACTTCGGTGCGGATGCCCTTGCTCGCCAACACAAAGGTTGCGTCGCGCACGACCTGCATGACCTCGTCCCAGTCGCCCTCGATCTCGGTGAACATCGAGGTGGTGCGGTTGGGAAGGCCGCTCTCGCGAATGATGCGCACGACCTCGGCGACCTCGGCGGACAGCTCATCGCCGGTGCCGCACGGGGCGATGGCCACGGCGACGAGTGTGTTCATTCCAGCAGCAGTTACGGGCTCGGACATGGCTTATGCCTCCTCGAGCTCGAGTTGGTTATCAGCGATATCTTGGGCGGTCGCGCGGTAGAGCTCATCGATAAAGGCGACCTTAAAGCTTGCCGGGGCATCGGCGACAGCGGCGGCACGCGTGCCGGCAACGTTGTAGACCGCGGTGCCGCAGATGGCTGCCGTAAACGGGTCGGCGGCACAGGCGTACACGGCTAGCACGCCGCCCTGCGAGCAGCCGCAACCGGTGATCTTGGACATGAGCGGGCTGCCGCCGTGGGACTTGGCCACGGTCGTGCCGTCGGTAATCAGGTCGACTTCGCCCGAGACCACTACGGCGCCGCCGGTGTAGCGGGCGAGCGCCACGGCGGCGTCGCGGGCGGCGTCGACCGTGTCGGTGGTATCGACACCGCGCACGCGGCTCAGATCGGCCGCCTCGCCCTCAAGACCCCACAGCCCGGCGAGTGCGATGATCTCGGAGGCGTTGCCACGCACGATGGCGGGCTTGTACTGCTTGAGTTCGTTTACCAGCTGGGTGCGCAGGCTACCGATACCCAGGCCCACCGGATCGAGCACCCAGGGCTTGCCGGCGTCGTGTGCCGCCTTGGCCGCGCGGGGAATCGTTTGCTCGTAAATGGGGAAGAGCGTTCCCATGTTGAGATAGATGGCGCCGCCGCCGGCAACGAGCGCCTCGCCCTCGTCGGGCAAATAGACCATGGCGGCCGATCCGCCCACGGCGAGCTGCGCGTTGGCGACAAAGTCGATCGTCACCGTGTTGGTGATGGAGCCGGCCATCGGATTGGTAGCGCGAATCTCATCCACGGCCTTGACCACATGTTGCTTAAGCTGTTCCGAATCAATCACTGCACATGCCTCCTTGGCATAGAAAAGGGGCGCTGTGCATAGACAGCGCCCCTGTAAAGGCGGCATGCTCCCTACGCCAGCATTAACTGACAGGTTCAAAGGATTGGGCCCATGCCCTCTCAGCCTTGTGGTTTGCACCGCCGGCACTCCCGCATCGAATCTGTTGTTCCCTATACTAGCGCACCTGCCAAAAAGGGACAGGTTTATTTCGGCAGGTTTCATCTGGGAAAACGCAAAGTCCCAGTTGTTACCTGCCAAAATAAACCTGTCCCTTTTTGGCAGGTCGGTACAATAGATGGGATTAAGAATGACCGAGGGGACCTTATGATCAAACTTGTGCTGACCGATATGGACGATACACTGATTCCAGCCGGGCATGACGGCGCCAGCGACTACGCCATTGAGGGTATTCATGCCATGCAGGCGGCGGGTTTGCACTTTGGGCCGGTTTCGGGTCGTCAGCCGTCCGCGATGGGCTGGATGTTCAAAAACCGTTCCGAGTGTTATTCGACCGGTGCGTTCTGTAACGGCCAGGTGATGTTTGTCGACGGCGAAGTAGTCGCTTCGCGCGCAATCGATAACGATGTCCTTATGCGCTTAGCCGATTATTTTGAACAGGAGACCGACGATACGTATTTGAAGGTCTACCGTCTGGGTGATGACTTTTGGAATAACGATGCCTATTGCGTGACAAGCGATCCCGAGCGTGTGCGTCGCGCCATGAAGTCAGGCGGCAACGCGTGGCTCAAGGGCGAAGAGGCTCCCTGTCGTCCTGTCGTTGACGATGCCCCGGTATACAAGGCGAATATCTGGAGTGCCCGTTCGCGCGAGGAGCTCGCCGAGCTGCGCGAGCGTGTTGCCGCTGAGGTGCCGGAGCTCTCGCTCGTGTTTCCCAACAACCGCGTGCGCCTGTTCGACGTTCTTCCGACCGGCTGGGACAAGGGCTGCGCTGCGCTGGAGCTGGCGCGTGCTTTGGGCCTGATGCCCGACGAGGTGGCCGTATTCGGCGATTCCGATAACGATTTGCCCATGATCGATGCCGTTCCCAACTCCGTTGCAGTCGCCAATGCCAACGAGGCCGTCACGGCTGCCGCACGCTGGCATATCGGCGCTGCGGCAGATGATGCGGTTGCCGGGGCTCTGCATCAGATTGCCGCCTGCGCCGCGACGGGGGAGATGCCATCGTTTATGAGCCAAATGGACACGGCGGGTTTCGACGTCACAAACGTCTAGGGAGAAAGCCATGAAGCTCCAGCAACTCAGATATGTCGTCAAAGTTGCCGAATGCGGCAGCATCACCGAGGCCTCGCGCCGGCTCTTTGTGTCGCAGCCTTCGATTACCGCGTCGATCCGCGATCTCGAAAACGAGATGGGTGTGCATATCTTTGAGCGCACCAACAAGGGCGTCATTGTGTCCGAGGAAGGCGAGACCTTCTTGGGCTACGCGCGCCAGGTGCTCGACCAGGCCGACCTGCTCGAGGGCAAGTACAAAGGTACGTCCGAGCAGGTGCCGCACTTTAGTGTGAGCTGCCAGCATTATTCCTTTGCCGTTAATGCGTTTGTCGATGTGATCCGCGAGTTCGATGCCGCGCGCTACGACTTTACCCTGCGCGAGGAGCAGACCCACGAAATTATCGAGGATGTCGCGCATATGAAAAGCGAACTCGGCATCCTGTATCTGTCGGAGCACAATCGCGAGGTCATCGAGCGCATGCTTGCCGCCAACGAGCTCGTATTCGAAGGGCTCTTCTGCGCCACGCCGCATGTCTTCGTCTGCGCCGACCATCCGCTGGCGGGCCGCTCGAGCGTGACGCTCGAGGATCTGGAAGACTACCCGTTCCTGTCCTACGAGCAGGGCAGCTACAACTCGTTTTACTATTCCGAGGAGCTGACCTCGACCTTTGAGCGTCGCAAGAATATCCGCGTGCGCGACCGTGCGACGTTGTTCAATTTGGCCATGGGCCTCAACGGCTACACGGTGTGTTCGGGCGTGATCAGCCACGAGCTCAACGGGCCCGGCATTATCTCGATTCCGCTCGACGTGGACGAGTACATGGAGATTGGCATCATCACGCGCAAGAACACGATGCTCACGCGCTACGGTCGTGCCTATATCGACGCGATTCGTCAGCATATCTAGGCTGCTGTGCTCCGCACAGTTCAAGTCTCTTTATGACAGTCCAGACTGATATAGGAAGCATCTATATCAAACTGTTATAAACGTATATTTTACGATGACCATATGAGCGCTCATACTCTGTCCCAGTAAAGCAACCAATGCAAAGGGAGATATCTATGAGCACTTCGATTCAACCGAACGCGCCGTTTCGCGCCGATATCGTCGGCAGTTTTCTTCGTCCGCAGGCTGTAAAGGATGCCCGTGCCGCCTATGTCGCGGGTAAACTCGACGCTTCCGGCCTTAAGGCCGTCGAGGACGAGGCCATCCGCGACTTAGTGGCCAAGCAGAAGGCTGCCGGCCTGCAGGTGATTACCGATGGCGAGTTCCGCCGCAGCTACTGGCACCTCGATTTTATGTGGGGACTCAACGGCATTGAGCGCCGCGCCTCGCGCACGGGCTACATGTTTCACGATGAGGAGACTACCGCCGACACCGCCGTGGTAACCGGTCCCATTAGCGGCGAGAACCATCCGTTCGTCGAGCACTTTAAGTTTGTCAAGGCGCTTGAGGGGGAGGGCCAGGTCGCGCGTCAAACCATTCCGGCGCCGATCCAGACGTTCTCGGAGGTTACGCTCGACCGCTGCGATGGACAGCAGGAGAGTCTGCGCGCCGTCTACAAGACCGATGAGGAACTTGCCGACGCCATTGCAGCCGCTTATCGCACGGTGATCGCCGACCTGTACGCAGCAGGCTGTCGCAACATCCAGTTTGATGACTGCACCTGGGGCATCTACTGCGATACTGATTTTGTCGCCAAAACCGGCATGAGCCCGGTCGACCTGCAAAAGGTGAGCGAGCTGGGCGTGGCGCTCAACAATGCTGCCATCGCGGGCAAGCCCGACGATCTGGTTATCAACACGCATGTGTGCCGCGGCAACTATCACTCCACGTATGCCTTCGAGGGTGGTTACGATCCCATTGCACCGTACCTGTTTGCGCACGAGGATGTCGACGCGTTCTACCTTGAGTTCGATACGCCGCGCGCCGGTGGCTTTGAGCCGCTCAAGTATGTCGCCCCCGGCAAGAAGGTGGTGCTGGGACTGGTCACTACAAAGGCGGCTGAGCTTGAGGACGAGGACGTTATCGTCGAACGTATCCAAGAGGCCGCAAAGTATGTGCCGCTCGAGAACCTGTACCTGTCGCCCCAGTGCGGCTTTGCCAGCTGCGAGATTGGCAACAAACTGACCGAGGACGAACAGTGGGCAAAGATCGCGCTGGTCAAGCGCATTGTCGAGCGCGTTTGGAAGTAACGCTACCGCTTGCAGGTGACGGCGCGTGCGAGACATGGCGTATCACGTACAATGGTTCGGATCGTATCGTTCGGGCAGGTTATCCGATATGCCTGATCGCCCTTCCATTATGAAAGGACTTCCATGTCCCAATCCTCGACGCCCGCCGTATCTGAACTCGAGGAGACTGTCGAATAGTAGTTGTGTTCAGCTAAATCAAAAAATGGCGCCCGTGCGTACGCTTGGACGCCATTTTTAATGCGTCAGTATCCAGCGGATGCCGCGCGCCATGCGCAGGTCAGTTTGGGCAAAGTGATTGCCGGGGTTGAGCTCCAGCGTTGTTGGAATGTCACGCTCTATAAACAGCTCTTCCATCGCGCGCGTGTCGTCGAGTACGTGCCGCATCATGCGGTTGGGCGTCTTGGTTTCCTTTTTACCGAGCGACAGATAAGCGGCGTCGGGCGTGGCTGTCATCGTGCGCTCACGCGCGTAGTCGATAAAGCCGGGGAACCACAGCGACCCCGATGCACTCGCCGCGCGCTCAAAGACATCTGTTTGCCAAAGTGCCCACAGTGCAAAAAGACCCGCCAACGAATAGCCGACAACGCCGCGCCAGATGGGCGGTTGCGGGAGCGATGATTCGGCCTCTGGGATTATCTGCTTCAACAACTCGTCAAGAAAACCAGCAGCCTGTCCGTCAAAGGGCTCGGCATCTCGTATAGTTCCGTCGCATTCCCAGGGGCTCAACTCGCGATTCCAATCGAGTCCTCCGATGGCGACAAGGGTGAATGGCGGGCAGTCGAGCTCTCGGCAGCGCTCGTAGACTTCACTACCGTCGCCCATAACCACGGGGAGGTAGATGACGGGCGCGCCTTCTACACACTCTGAATAAACGGTTATCTGCTTCTGATGCGCTTCCAAGGCAGGCTTCTCTCGGTGTTGTGATATTGACAGCCTCAATTGTCGCACGCTGGCACGGGGGCAGACGCTAAAAGAAAGGCGCGGAGCCGCTCGATGCGATTCCGCGCCTTGTTGTTTTGCTTTGGCAGACTATGCCGCTACGCCACGAAGAAGTAGACGAGGAAGGCGAGGGCTGCGATCCACATGAGCGGCTTGATCTTGGAAGCCTCGCCCTTAAAGAGCGCGACGATCACGTAGGCGATAAAGCCCAGACCGATGCCGGCAGAGATAGAGTAGGTGAAGGGCACGCCGGCGACAATCATAAACGCCGGGAAACCCTGCGACACGTCGGACCAGTCGATCTCGGAGGCCTCGCTCATCATGAGGTAGCCGACGTAGACCAGAGCACCGCAGGTGGCAGCGCTGGAAACGATGGTGACGATGGGGGAGAAGAACGCGGCGAGAATGAACAGCACACCGGTGGTGACGGAGGTGAGGCCCGTGCGGCCACCGTCGGCAGCGCCGGAAGTGGACTCGACGAAGGTGGTGATGGAGGAGACGCCCATGAAACCGCCCACAGCAGCGGCGGCGGAGTCGACGATCAGAATCTCCTTGATATTCTCGACGTTGCCGTCGTCGGTGAGGAACTCGCCCTGCTTGGCCACGGCCATCGCGGTGCCCATGGTGTCGAAGAAGTCACTCATGAGCAGCGAGAACGAGATGACGAGGAGCGCGGGGTCGGTAAGGACCTTGACGATGGCGGGCACGCCGCCGGCGTCGGCGATGGGGCCACCGATGCTCGAGAAGTCGAGCGGGGCGATGATACCGGTCGGAGCATGGGTCACACCTAAGGGGATACCGGCGATGACGGCGACGACGATGCCGATGAGCAGCGAGCCGGGGACGTTGCGGCAGGCGAGGGCGACCGTCACCAGGATGGAGATGATGCCGACGATGAAGGTGGGGGAGGTGATGTCGCCCAGACCGACGAGTGTACCGGCGCCAGCGGTGATAATGCCGGCATCGCACAGGCCAATCATGGCGATGAACAGGCCCAGACCCACCGAGATGGCGTGACGCAGGACAACCGGGATGGCGTCCATGATGGCCTCGCGCAGGCCGCAAAGCACGAGCAGCAAGATGACGACGCCCTCAAGGAAGATGACGCTCATGGCCACGTGCCAGTCACCGCCGCAGACGGTGGTGGTGATTCCAGCGATCATCGCGTTGACGCCTAAGCCCGACGCACAGGCGAGCGGGCGGTTGGCGAAGATGCCCATGCAGATGGTCATGATGCCGGCGCCTAGGCAGGTGGCGCAGGCGAGCGCTCCCGCATCGATGCCAGCGCCCGAGAGCACCGCGGGGTTGACGGCGATGATGTAGGCCATCGCCAGGAATGTTGTCAGTCCAGCGCGGAGTTCGGTCCCGATTGTGGACTTGCGCTCGCTGACGTGAAATAGTTCGTCCATGCATACCCTTTCCTTGCTCGGCCCCGAGTTTAGGCCGATTGACACGAACTCACCCACTATAGCCCCTTTACGACGCTGTTGTTCCTCGCATGTTGATGTTCGGCGCTTTGTAGCAGACGGACGGTATTTTTCGCATGAAAATGTGTGGGTACCGTATACTTAAGCGGTTACAACGACCCCTATGGAGGAACGTATGATTAAAGAGCTTTGCCACGACGAGGCTATCCTGTCCCAGCGTTGCGAGGTTGCGACCGTCGAGGACGAGTCGGTTGCTCAGGACCTGATCGATACCATCAAGTCGCTCGACGATGCCGGCTGCTTGGCCGCTAACCAGATTGGCGTTACCAAGAAGGTTTGCGTCTACCTGGACGATGCCGGCGAGCCCCACGTGCTCTACAACCCCCGTCTGGTGTTTGGCCTGGGCGCCAGCAAGATGGAGGAGAGCTGCCTGACGCACGAGGAGGTCACCAAGTCCACGCGCTATATCAAGTGCAAGGTCGCCTTTGACCAGATCGTCGACGGCAAGATGAAGGAGTGCCGCCGCGACTACGCGGGCTTTGAGGCACAGATGATCCAGCATATGATCGATCACTGCCAAGGCAAACTTGTCTAGGGTGACTACAGCACCGCACTTCGTCTCTTTTGGTCCGGACGTGACATTGTTGTCATGTCCGGACCTTTGTGTTTAGCGCCTCTTTGATTGGTGACAATAAGCTTAGAAAGAAAGAACGTAAAGCTAGGAGGAGCTATGTGTACGAGCGTTCGATTTACCGATAATTCTGGTCACATGTATCTAGGCCGCAACCTAGACTGGAGCTTTGACTACGGCCAACAGGTTCGCGTGATGCCGCGCGGGTTTCACGTTCCGTATTCGTTTATCGACGACGCGACAGCGGCACACGCGGTGATCGGTATGTGCATCGATTACAAGAACTATCCCATGTTCTTCGATTGCGGTAACGATGCGGGTCTGGCTGTGGCGGGGCTAAACTTTCCCGGCTATGCCGAGTATGCCGAGGGTCCGGTTGATGGAAAGACCAATATCGCGGCCTATGAGTTCCCCCTATGGGTGGCAGCGACGTTCTCGACGGTCGATGAGGTCGAGGCCGCGCTGCGCGACACGGTGATTGTCGCCAAATCTGCCGGAGAGGGGCTGGGCGTGTCGCTGCTCCATTGGATTATCGGCGACAGCCAGCGCAGCATCGTGGTCGAGATGATGGCTGACGGCCTGCATGTATACGACGATCCGGTCGACACCCTTGCCAACCAGCCGACCTTCCCGTGGCACATGGAAAACCTGCGCACCTATATCACCGCCACAAGCGATTTTCCGCAGACGGCGACATGGCGTGGCGCCGAGCTCAAGCCCTATGGAGCCGGTGCCGGCATGCGCGGCATTCCGGGCGATTGCTATTCGCCGAGCCGTTTTGTAAAGGCGGCGTACCTCAATGCCAATTACCCGCAAAAGGAGAGCGAGACCGAAAACGTCGTTCGCATGTTCCGCTCGCTCGAGGGCGTGGTGATGATTGAGGGGGCGTCCAGGATGGGCGATGGCAAGTTCGAGAAGACTATCTACACCGGATGCTTTAGCGCGCGCACGGGCAATTATTACTACGCGATGTATGGGGATCCGTCGATTCGCTACGTGAGCCTGATGGATGCCGAGGGCGCGAGCCCCGATAGGCTCGTGGTTCCCGAGCCGCGCCGTTCGTAGCCGTTAGCTTTACTGCAATGCAAAGCGGCCCTGCGTCTCTCGTGAGGCGCAGGGCCGCTTGGTAGATCAGAAGTTGAAGGCAAACATGATGCCGATGACTTTGTCAAAATATATTAAACAAACGGTAGTTTCAATTCATCTTTGGAATAATAGCCGTTCAAAAGCGAATCGATTGGCTCATTTAGATTATATAAAATTCCTTTAGTTTTACTTCCGAGCGGCGCGCCGGGCATCTGGCATCAACGGATTCCCTGTTTTGGCGCTTCGAAGGCACGGACTCCGTTTCGTTAATTTCTGATTAGAAATGCTGAAAATCCAGTCAGAAGCGGGCTGGGGAACGGGGCAATAAAAATGGCTTTCGAAATGAGTCGGCGAAGCTTTTTAACGGCCGGTGGGGCCACAATGCTGGCGGGCACCGCCTCTATGCTTGTTGGCTGCGCGTCTGGAAGCGAAAGCGGCGCGGGAAGCGTGGCTGCCGGCAAGGATGATGCACTGAAGGTTGATAGCGACGGCAAATCGGGTGGCACGGATAGCGACGTTAGCGAATTCTACGAGCACGTTATCTCTGTTTCTGCACTTGCGAAAACATATGCAATCGGAGAGAAGATTGTCGGCGTGGCGATTGAATACGACGTGGATGTCGATGCGTCTTCGGTTGATCCCGGACATGGCGGCATCGGTCAACAGGCTCAGGAAAAGGGGCTGGGATCTTTCTCGGTTTTGGGACGCTCGATTGTCACTGCCTATGTAAACGACAAAGCCGAGCTGAGTGATGAAGGGGGCAAAAGCAAGGGAACGTACGTCATCGTCGAGCTCGATCCAGCAGATGCGGGCGCACAGACGTTGATGTTTCAGATGACGCGTGGGTGCGTAGGCTCAAACGGTCCCGTATCCCTTGATAGCGGTTGCGTCAAAACCGCCCAAATAAAGGATCTCAAGGATTCTGCAGGTAAAAAGCTTACAGGCGACGAGACATCCTCCCGATATCTCGTGGCTTCGACTGTTCTCAACTCCGAGGCAGACAAGTTTGTTGCAGGGACCTACGATGACCCCAAAACTGGATTCCATGCTTCGTTTGCCTTGGCACAGCCTGACGACTACGACAAGGCAAAGAAATACCCCATCACGCTCTTCCTGCCGGATGCGGGGGTAACCACCTGCGATGTGAGGGTGAATCTTCGTCAAGGTCTGGGAGCCCTTGCCTGGGCTGATGGGTCACAATTTGTGCTGACGATCGCTGGAACTTGTTGCGATATCGAGACTTGCCTGCATGTAATCGAGGACCTGATCGACCAGGGTTACTCAATCGATCCGGATCGCATTTACGGGACGGGCGAATCTGCCGGGTGCATGGCCCTCATCGAATATGCCTCCAAGCATCCCGATGACAATTCCTTTGCAGCGCTCATGCTCGTTGCCGGGCAAGGCAACATGACTCCGATTGCCAAGACGCCCATGGTGATATTCGTTTCTGAAGACGATTCCAATTCCTATGGCGGCATGACGGATCCCGAGAAGGGTGTCGCGAGTATCGGAATTCCTTATGTTGAGAAGCAGCTGAATTGCGCCTATAACTATGACGGCGAAGGGCATACGAGTGGCCTGTGGGTTGATTACGACGCAACGGGAGAGAAAAACCCTTCGGGTAACCAGGAAGGAGCCAAGGCGGCTAGCAGCCAGAAGACGCTCGATGAGCTTATGGTCGAGCTCTCGGATGTCTGCTCCTCGGCCTGTAAACAAGCGGTGACCGATGGGGCTCATGTCGTTTTCCTTCATGTAGAGAAGGGAACTCTCGATAGCACCGACAAGACGGTCCAGGGTGGAAACACTCATAACTTTACCTGGCAATACGCTTATGCGATCCCCGAACTCATCGAGTGGGTGAGAGACCAGTCTCTATAGCCTGCTTCTTTTTCGATGGCATTTCAATGTGGGCTAGGGTTATATCACCGATTGGGGCCAGGCGGTTGTCTAGCCCCGGAAATGCCGAATAGCAGTCTACGATTACGCCCAGGTAAAGCCTCAAAGGTGTTTTACCTGGCCAAAAACGTAGACAAAAGCGGCCCTGTGTCTCTCGTGAGGTGCAGGGCCGCTGTCGTTGATTTGTGACGTCGCTAGAAGTTGGCGTCGTTGAGTTGTTCGCTCTCGAGGCCGTCGAGCAGTTGCTGTTCGGGCGTATCGGCGACGCTCTCGAGCAACTCGGTGGGGTCGACGTTCATGTTCCTACCGGCTTCGTTGCCGTTGACCAGGTCGTCCGAGAAGATATCGACTTCCATTTCCTCGGCCTCTTCGATCTGAACCTCGAGCGGCACCTGGGTGCGTACGAGCTTAACGGCCGGGCGCATGCGGGCAAACAGCGGCACGTACTCGATGATGATGGCCGAGTTCTCAAGACCGTACCAGCGCGCCGGGCTTCCGCAGGCGCGGCGGACGGCATACTTGATGGCCATCACGCGGTGGTCGTTGCGGTTGATGTCCGTTTCGGGGGCAAGCATCTTGCGCAGCATGCAAAAGCGGAAGTCACCCACGTTGCCGCGGGTCTCGTAGATGGAGTAGGTGTGATGTTGCGGCGGCAGCTCGCCCGATGCCATCAGGTCGCCGACGATCTGACGCAGGTAGGCATTAACGCGCTGGTTGACCTTAAAGCCCAGGTCCAGGCGCACGCGGAACAAAAAGTCCGTGCCAAAGGTCTCGACGGAATACTCGTGCGTATAGGGTTCGTCGGTAACGTGCACGTTGATGAACCAATATGCCTTGGCGCGCTTGGGGTGCTTGTCCAGGATGGAATAGAGCACGTCGCGGTCGAGCGTGAGCGGATCGGGGCTGTTGGTGAGGAACACCAGGTTGTCGGCGAGCACGGGGTAGGTCTCGTCGTTGCGCAGACGGTTGAGCTGATCGATGTACTTGGAGACGGGCAGCAGGATCGTCTGCGTGCGCTCGATGGCGGTGCCGCGGCGCCACACGTACATAAGGCCAAACAGCAGTGCGGCCAAGAAGATCATCACATAGCCGCCGTCAAAGAACATGGTGAGGCACGAGGCGAAGAAGCACAGCTCAATGGCACCAAAGAGCAGGGCGAAGACGCAGGCACCCAGCCTGTGCTTGAGGATGCCGGCGATGTAGCTCGTCAAAAGCGTCGTGGTCATGAGCATGGTCACGGTAATGGCGAGGCCGTAGGCGCTCTCCATGCGCTCGGAGTTTTGGAACAGCAGCACGATGAAGATGCAGCCGACCCACATGATGTTGTTGACGAGCGGAATATAGAGCTGCCCCTTGGTGTCGCTGGGGTAGTGGATGCGCAGATGCGGCATAAGGTTGAGACGCGTTGCCTCGGATACCAGCGAGAACGAGCCGGTGATGAGCGCCTGCGAGGCAATGATGGCCGCCACGGCCGAAAGCACGATGGCAAAGGGGCGCAGGGGCTCGGGAAGCATCATATAGAACGGGTTGACGATATCCATCGCGAGCATCTGGGGATTGGAATTGTTGGCGAGCAGCCAAGCGCCCTGACCCAGATAGTTAAGGATGAGGGCCGCCTTTACGAACGGCCAGGATGCGTAAATGTTAGCCTTGCCCACGTGACCCATGTCCGAATAGAGCGCCTCGGCGCCGGTCGTCGACAGGAAGACGAAGCCGAGCGCCATGATGCCCGAGTGGTTGATGGGCGAGAACAGGAACATGATGCCGCGGATGGGGTTGAGCGCGCGCAAGATGGACAGGTTGCCGAGCATGTTGAACAGGCCGGCGCCTGCCAGGAACAGGAACCACAGCGTCATGAGCGGGCCGAACAGCTTGCCGATCGACGAGGTACCGGCGCGCTGCATGGCAAACAGGCCGCAGATAATGATGATGGTGATGATGATTACGTTGGTCTGGCCGTCACCCAAAAGCGCATGGCCCCACTCGATAGTGCGCAAGCCCTCGATGGCCGTGGTAACCGTGACGGCGGGGGTGAGGATGCCGTCGGCGAGCAGCGCCGCGCCGCCGATCATGGCGGGAAGGATCAGCCACGGCGCCACCTTGCGCACCAAGCTAAACAGGGCGAAGATGCCGCCCTCGTTGTGGTTATCGGCCTTCATGGCGATAACCACGTACTTGACCGTGGTCACGAGCGTCATGGTCCAGATGACGAGCGAAAGCGCGCCCAGGATCATGTCCTCGCTGACGGTACCGATGCCGCCGTTGTTGGCGACGATTGATTTCATGGTGTACATGGGGCTCGTGCCGATGTCGCCATAGACGACGCCGAGCGTTACGAGCAGCATGCCAGCGGAGAGGGGGATGGCTCCGTGCCCGCCTTGACCACGCTGGTCTTGGGGGCTTGCCTCCAGTTTGTTGTGTGCCACGTGGACTCCCTTAGACATCCGGTTATCTGTCTAAGACAGATAACCTTTATGCCGTCTTTATACATACAAGAGCAGTTTGGCACATCAGGTTATTTTAGACAATAATCCCCAGCTGGGGATTATTTATCTACGCAGGTAGCATTTCAAAGCAGGGGCTTTTAAGCACGTGCTGTCTGGGCGATGCCAGCCTTGGCGTTTGCGCGTTTGCCGGCGAGTTCGCAAAAAATCGCGCCGCCGATGATAAGCGCGGCGCCCATCAGGCGGTGCGGTGTTATGGCTTCACCCAAAAGGGCGGCCGAGAACACGACCGCCGAAAGCGGCTCGAGGTAGCCGACGACGGCGACGGTCTGGACGGGCAGCTTGGCGACGGCGCTAAAGTAGAGCAGGCAACCAATGCCGGTGTTGACGACGCCGAGCATAGCGACGGCGCGCCAATCAATACTGGCGGCGACGCCGGCGGACAGGAACGAGGGAGCGCCCTGCGTGATGAGCGTGAGGACCAGTGCGGTCACAAAGGCGGCGCTCACCTGGAGCGCGGAGTTCTCGAGGCCCTCGATGTGCGGCGCACCCTTGCTGGCGATGACCATCAATGCATAGCAGAAGGCCGAGGCGATTCCACAGACGATGCCCGCAATGGGCATATTGCCGCCTAGACCTTGCGCTGCAATGAGAAAAGCGCCACAAGCAACGGCGACAAAGCCGGCGATTTTGCCGCCGGTCAGCTTTTCGCCAAAGATGAGCGGGGAGAGCGCCATGACAATGATGGGGCCGCAGTAGTACAGCAGCGAGGATACGCCGACGCCGATCGTCTGGTAGGCGCGGAACAGAAAAATCCAGCTGGCGCCCAGCGCAGCTCCCGAGAGGAGGAGGGCCGCGGCTTCGCGGGGACGAGATGGCGCCTGCAACTTATGGTGTTGGGTAGTGGCGAGGATGGTTACAAGCGAGAGGGTTCCCAGAAAAGTGCGCAGCAGCACGATATCGGAGCTCGGCAGTGCGATAGCTGCGGCGATGATGCCGTTAGAGCCAAACAACAGTAATGCTGCTAAGTATGTAAACAGTCCGTTGTTCATGCGCTGACATCCCCTCTATATCCGAACATGTTCACTATGTGTGAACTGGCTTTAGAAGAAAAGCGAATATAATGCATGGAAAACATGACAAAAACTCATGCAAGGGTGGGGACGTGCCGTGGAGACCAATATCCAAAAGATGCAAGTGCTGCTCGAGACGGTGCGTGCCGGCAGCTTTACGCGTGCTGCAGAGCGGCTGAGCTATTCGCAGTCGGGCGTGAGCCGCATGGTGGGCGACCTTGAGGCAGACTGGGGTTTTAAGGTGCTTGATCGCAGCCGAGAGGGCGTGGTGCTTTCTGCCGACGGGCGGCAGGTCATGCCGGCAGTCGAGGCGTTATGCGAAGAGTTTGGCCGCCTGCAGCGACGGGTGGATGAGATGCGTGGACTCATGCGCGGCAAAATCTGCATCGGTACGTTTTCGAGTGTGGCGACCCACGTGCTGCCGCCGGTGATTGCGCGCTTTCGCGCCGATCATCCGGATGTCGATTACGAGCTGCTGATGGGTGATTACTCCGAGATTGAGCAATGGGTGGCGGAAGGCCGCTGCGACCTGGGCTTTATTCCGCGCGAGCCACGCGGCGCCGGCATGGCGTCGCGACCGTTGGTGCAAGACGAGCTGATGGCCGTGGTGCCAGCGGACTCCTCGCTTGCCACCGCGGAGGTCGTTTCCCTTGCCGATTTGGCCAACGAGCAGTTTATTCTGCTAGAACGCGGCACCGATGACGAGATTACGCCGCTGTTCCGTCGGGCGGGGCTGACGGTGTGCTCCAAGCTGTCGACCTGGGATGATTATGCGATTATGGCTATGGTCGAGGACGGCCTGGGCGTGAGCATTCTTCCCGCGCTCATCTTGCGCCGTTGTCAGTTCGATGTTGCCGTGCGTTCGCTCGAGGGACATCCCCATCGGCAGATCAACGCCATATATCGAACGGCCGATGTTTCGCTTGCCGCCGTCCGTTTTCTCGAATACCTCTAAACGTGTACACGCCATTGTTTGCTTTGGGCAGATTTCGGAGTCCGATACATTTTCTTATGAAATTGAACTTTCGAATGAGGTACGGCGTTATACTGCTTGCTAAATTGAACCATGGTTCAATTCGTGTTCTATAAATTGAACTTTGCCAGCAAGGAGGTTCTAGTGGCCCAAGAGACGTTTAGCGATCGCCTGCGACAGGCTATGTCCGATCGCGACGTTCGCCAGTCGGACGTGATCCGCGCATCGGAGATGCTCGGCAAAAAACTCGGCAAGAGTCAGATGAGCCAATATGTGAGCGGCAAGACGATCCCGCGGCGCGATGTGGCTGAGCTGCTCGCCCGTATTTTGGAGGTTGATGTTACCTGGCTGCTTGCCGGCGACGCCGATCAAGGCGAGGCATCATCACCCCGCAACGATTCCAAGCCCGAACCCCATCCCTCAGCTCAAATTGCAAGGAGCACCACCATGCGTACTTTTTCTAAATCCACCAAGCTCGATAACGTCCTGTATGACGTGCGCGGTCCCGTCGTCGACGAGGCTGCCCGTATGGAGGACGAGGGCGAGCGCATCCTCAAGCTCAATATCGGCAACCCGGCGCCCTTCGGTTTCCGCACGCCCGATGAGGTCATCAAGGACATGCGCCAGCAGCTGCCCGACTGCGAAGGCTATTCCAACTCGCGCGGCCTGTTCTCTGCGCGCAAGGCGATCATGCAGTATTCGCAGATCAAAGGCCTGCCCAACGTTCAGATGGAGCATATCTACACGGGCAACGGCGTGTCCGAGCTCATTCAGCTTTCGATGAACGCACTGCTCGACAATGGCGACGAGATTCTGATCCCCAGCCCCGACTATCCGCTCTGGACGGCGTGCGCAACCCTTGCCGGCGGTCATCCTGTGCACTATCTGTGCGATGAGCAGGCGGATTGGTATCCCGACTTGGAGGATATGGAGTCCAAGATTACGAGCGCGACCAAGGCTCTCGTCATCATCAACCCCAACAACCCCACGGGATCCGTCTATCCGCGCGAGGTGCTCGAGGGTATCGTCGAGGTTGCACGCAGGCATCAGCTGATGATCTTTGCCGATGAGATCTACGACCGCCTGTGCATGGACGGCTACGAGCACGTCTCGATTGCCTCGCTCGCCCCCGACCTGCCCTGCGTCACCTTTAGCGGTCTGTCCAAGTCGCACATGATCGCGGGCTATCGTATTGGCTGGATGGTGCTTTCGGGCAACCAGCGCTGCATGAGCGACTTCATCATGGGCATCAACATGCTCTCCAACATGCGCCTGTGCTCCAACGTGCCGGCTCAGTCGATCGTTCAGACGGCACTCGGCGGACATCAGTCCGTTAACGACTACATCCGTCCTGGCGGCCGTGTCTACGAGCAGCGCAACTTTGTGTATGAGGCGCTCAGCAAGATTGACGGCATCTCGGTGGTTAAGCCGCGCGCGGCGTTCTACATCTTCCCCAAGATGGATGTGAAGAAGTTCAACATCACCGATGACGAACAGTTTGCCCTCGACCTGCTGCACGAGAAGAAGATCCTGATCACGCGCGGTGGCGGCTTCAACTGGGCTGAGCCCGACCACTTCCGTATCGTGTACCTGCCGCGCATGGAAGTGCTCAAAGAGTCCCTCGAAGACCTCGCCGACTTCTTCGATCACTACCGCCAGGCGTAACGGCAAAGGTAGCCTGTAATGAAACGGTCGGCCCGCAACGGATGCGGGCCGACCGTTTTTTGTCTAAGCCCGTGCTGTTAGCGCTTGTCTCGTTGAGCGGGCGAGGTTCGCGTGTGAGCGGTAAGTTCTATTCCAAAATGGAATACAGTAGGCTTAAGCTGGAATTGATGTCCGGGTACCTGCTTTTCTAGAATGTTTTCAACAAGATGAAAGGCGGTTCCAACCAATGATTATCGATGCAAATTCCTACTGGTTCGACGAGCACATCTTTCATGACGAGACGCTCTGCGAACAGTTTTTGGCCGAGGTACCCCGCGCCTATGACACCGAAGGCTATCTGACCATGAATTCCGCCGGCAAACGACAGATCGTGATCGAGATGCCTGCCGGTTCTCCGGGTCTTAACTACATTGAGGGCGACTACACCCTCGAGAAGCGCTTGGCCGATATGGATGAGGCGGGGGTCGACAAGGCGATCCTCAAGCTCCCCGGCTGCCACGAGTGGATGTCGCTCGAGATGTGCCGGCGTTTCAACGACGGTATGGCTGCTGACGCGAAGGCGTCAAATGGCCGTCTGATTCCGCTTGTCGCCGTGCCGCCCTTTGGCACCAAAGCGAATTTGGAGGAGCTCGACCGCAGGCTCGACGATGGTTTTGCGGGCGTGCAGCTCTGCGCTCACTACGGCAAGCGCTATCTCGACGACCAGGTCTTCTCGAGCTTTTTCGAGCACCTGAACGAACGCCATGTCACCGTTTACGTGCACCATGTTCCCGTGCCGGTCGAGAACGAGTCGCTTCTCGCGTACGACAACCTTCGCCGCTCTTATGGCCGCTGCGTCGACCAAACTACGGCGATCGGCCGAGAGATCTTTGGTGATTTCTTTGAGCGCTATCCCAATATCAAGATGGTCCACTCCATGCTCGGCGGCGCATACTTTGCGTTCAAGGAGATGCTGCTGCCTCATGGTCCCAAGCGCCCTGATGCTTCTGGCCGTTTTCAGGTCGATACCGAGACCGTTTCCAGGCACCTCGAGAACAACATCTATTTCGACATGTCCCATGCCCAGCCTTGGGGCAAGACACTCCTCGCCTGCGCGGTTGACGTGCTGGGTGCAGACCATATTGTTTTTGGCACGAGCTATCCCGTCAAACGCGAGTGGCTCACCGAGGGTGTCGCCTGCGTTCGCGCTGCAAATCTGAGCGATACAGACAGCGACCTTGTGCTTGGCGGTACGGCGCAGCAACTGTACGGTGTCGAGTGAGCGGCAATCAGAGGGGAGTATCTGCCATGGGCGAAGGAGAGATGAGGGCTGGGGCCGCTCGTGTGGCCATCGATCTTGGGGACGTGTTGCCGTTCGACGGTTTCGACGAACTCCGTCATGAGGTCTTCGCCCGTGCCCTTATCATCGAGGGGACGGGGCGACGCGCCTGCGTCCTTTCGCTTGAGGTCACCTCGATCGCTCCGGCTCTACTCGCCGATCTGCGTGAGGTTGTTGAGGATGCCGCCAATTGCAGCGGTGCTTATTCTTGGGTGGTTCCTACCCACACGTTTTCCATGCCTCACGTCCGCACTCCCGGGCATCTTGCCGACGATGCTACCCGCAATCGCAACGAGCGCTATCGCGCAGCGCTCGTCGCTGCCGCCCGCACGGCTGTCGAGCGCGCTGTTGCGGGCATTCACTCTGCCACGCTCGCCACTGTGGAGGGCGAATGCCCCGTGAACGTTAATCGCGACATTGAGACGCCTGCCGGCTGGTGGTTGGGCTCGAATCCCAGGGGGTTTGCCGACCACACGATGCCCGTACTCGCCATAAGGGATGCCGGGGGCGAGTATGTTGCCGTGCTCGCGACGGCGGACGTTCAGCCCTCCGTGCTCGACGGGTCGCGCGACTCCGAGGGGAGGCGCATGGCGAGCGGAGACCTCTTTGGTTTTGCCGCCATGTCACTCGAGCGCGAGCTGGGCGGCGTTGCCCTGTTGCTGCCAGGCGCCGCGGGCGACCAAGGTCCGGCGGAGCGCGCCATGAACGTCATGTTCGATGCGGCCGGCGTTAAGCAGACGGTCGATGCCCATGAGGACGGATACCGCATGCTGCACCAGCAGGGGCAGGCCTTGGGCAATGCTTTGATCGAGGCCGCTCGCATGGCGCGTGAGGATGACGCTACCGGCATCGATGCCCGCACGGTCGACGTTCTCCTGCCCGCTCAGACACGCGCCGATTTTCACTCTTTGGCTCCGCACCGAACGTATGAGTTTCATGCCGCTGGCGAGCAGCGCACGAGGGTCTATCTGCTCCGGCTGGGAAACGTCGAGCTTGTCGGCGTACAACCCGAGGTCTCGAGTGCATTCGGCGCCACTGTGCGCGCCGCCCGGTCCGGCTCTGTGTTCTTTGCCACGCTCGTCAACGGCGGACAGAAGTACCTACCGGCTCCCGACGCGTACGAAAAAATCACCTATGAGGCTATGAACTCCGGTTTTGCCGCCGGATCCCATGAGCGCCTCGTCGAAATCATCATTGCCGCCTTGAATGCGGCGTGACACAGAAGGAGAACGTGCATGAACATTGGACACGCGCGCCGCAAAATTACCCCACAGGGCGACATCTACCTGATTGGCTACCGCAATCTTCCCAACCGTCTTGAACCTGCGACGGGCGTCCATGATGACGTCTTCGCCAACGCCATCCTCTTCCAGCAAGGCGAACGTGAAGTGTTTCTTTTTAATGCCGATGTCCTCGAGTTCGAGGAAAGCATGGCCGAGGAAGTCAAGACAATGCTCGCCGAGCGCTATGGAATCGACCGTGACTGCGTTTTGCTCTCGGCGACGCACGACCATACTTCAATCGTCGCTTACCACCGCAGCTGGTGGACGGGAAAATTCGACGAGAACTACTACCGCTGGTTCCTCGATATCATTTGCCAATGCTTTGAGGAGTGCCGCGCCAACGCACAGCCCGCGATTTGTCGCTTGGGCAAGCAGGTCATCACCGGTTTCTACGACAACCGCATCATCCCAGGTGAACTCGCCGACAATGAGGTCATTGTCGTATCGTTCTTCGATACCGAAGGCAAGCCATTTGCGGGCTTTGTGAACTGGGCGGTGCATTCCGCTTGCGTCGGACCCGACTGCACGGAGCTCACGAGCGAACTCGCCGGTCTTACCGGCAAAAAGCTCGCTCAGAGTCTTGGTTACTATCCGGCCATGGTCGTCGGTGCTGCTGGCGACTGTAGCGACCGCAATTTTCGCCAGGGACGCGGCATTCCCGAGGTCGAGCGCGTTTCGACCGGTCTTGCCGAGGCGATTTCCCAGATCAAGCTCGATCGCGAGGTCGTTCTCGACCGCATCGAGCCTCAGACGTTCTATCACACCGTTGCCCATGACGACTTTTCGCTCACGCTTAAGTGTGCCGTCATCAGTTTGGGCGGCCTGCATCTCTTTGTGTTCCCGAGTGAGCTCGGCAGCGACCTGGGTATTCGCATGAAGCGCGAATGCCCGGTCGAGGGAATAGTTTGCGGTTACACCAACGGCTATTTCGAGTATTTCCTTCCGGCACGCGAGTACGGCCTCTCCTTTGAGACCGAGCGTACTCAGATTCCCCAGGGCGAACCGGAACGTCTGTGTGACAAGTTCTGCCAGACGACGAGACTTCTCGGCGCAGCAGATTCGCGTCTGTAGACCTGATTGCGTGACATGGGCCAATGAGGCTCCCTGCCATGTGATCGGCATCTTCCATCTTCTCTGCCGTTTCCCATCCCGGGCGTACGTGCGTCCGCGGATTACAAAGGGGGAAGCGGGTTCCTTGCCCTCCCACGTCGACTACGGAGGCCTGAAATCGATGCTATACCCCGCTCAGAAAAAGGAGAATTCCATGAAATACCAGAAGCTTTGCGATGAAATCATCACAAAGGTCGGTGGTCGAGACAATGTGTTAGACGTGAGCCACTGCATTACGCGTCTCCGCTTCCACCTCAAGGATGAATCACTTGTCCAGACCAATGAACTTAAGGCGACGAAGGGCGTCGTTGACGTCATCCAGGCTGGGGGACAGTATCAGGTCGTGATTGGTGCCACTGTCGAGGCTGTCTACAACGACCTTGTTCAGATTGGCGGGTTCGACACCAAGCCCGCGCTCGATATCGATGAGGGCGACAATGTCAAGAAGGGCGATCCGTTCTCGCGCCTGCTCGCCATCATTTCCGAGATTCTGCAGCCGGTTCTTGGCGTGCTTATGGCCGGTGGCTTTATCAAGTCGATGCTCGCGCTCTGCACGGTTGCCGGTTGGCTTGCCAAGGACAGCAATACCTATGTGACGCTCTCGGCAATCGGAGATTCGGTCTTCTATTACTTTCCGCTAATCATTGGCTGGACGTCGGCCAAGAAGTTCGGACTTAAGCCCGTTATGGGAATGGCGCTCGGTGGTATCCTCGTCTACCCGACGCTCGTTGGCCTTATGGGCGGAGATCCGCTCTACACGCTCGGCGCCGGCACGGTCTTCGAGTCCAATGTCTACGGTGATATTTTTGGCATCCCGCTGATCATGCAGAATTACTCATCGACGATTCTGCCCGCGATCTTTATCGTCTGGATTGCCTCCAAGGTACACAAGGCCCTTTCTAACGCGCTGCCCGCGCTTGTGAGCTCGTTCTTCTCCAACATCCTGACGCTCCTCATTTGCGGCATCCTTGGCCTGCTTGTGGTCGGTCCGGTCATGACGGTCCTCTCCAATATCGTTGCCCAGATCATTCTGATGCTCATCAACTTCCAACCCGCCATCGCCGGCTTCGTCATCGGCACGTTCTGGAGCCTGCTCGTCATGTTCGGCCTGCACTGGGGTATCATCCCGCTGTGGTTCCTCGATGTCGCAACCTACGGCTATGACCTCATTAACCCGCTCGTGTATGCAGGCGGTTGTGCCATCGCCGGCGCTGTGCTTGGCATGATCATCCGAACCAAGGACTCCGAGGAAAATGCTGCCGTCAACATTCCCGCCCTTGTCTCTTCGATTTTCGGTGTCAACGAGCCTGCGCTTTACGCCATCTTGCTGCCGCGTAAGCGCCTTATGTGGGCAACCTTTATTTCCGCTGGTGTAGGCGGCGCCATTGCCGGCCTCATGGGTGCCAAGCTCTATGCCTTCGGCGCCTCCGGCCCGCTCGGTTTCCCGAGCTTTATTAACCCTGCCGGCATCGACACGGGCTTTATCGGCCTTGTCATCTCCGGTGTGGTCGCTTTCGTTCTGGCTCTTGTCGCCGCTATGGTGATCGGTACCAAGAAGGACGAGGGCGGTAAGGCACTCAACATCTCGGTGGACTAGTCTTTCTGCGCACTTTAACTAAATATGCCTCGGACGGCGACGTGCCGCCCGAGGCATATTTGTATTGTGTGCCGTTGTCAGCGTGTTTGCGGACACGGGTCTGCGGTTGTGGAGCAGCGGGGATTATGACGGTCGTGCCGCGGTGGAAGATGTACGGTCGCCCTGCAGGAGCTGACGGTAGGGGAGGAAGCCGATGAACGAGACGACCGCCTGCGAGTGCGCGGCGTTCCGCTTGAGGTAGAGCCTGACCTCGGAGGTCGTCGCGGGCTCAAGCGGCACCAGGGCTACCTTTCCGCTGGCAAGCGATTCCGCCGGCTTGCGCATGAGGAATGAGACACCGGCGCCGCGTGCGACAAGAGAGATGATGTTCTCGGCTCGTTTGCCGGTGAACGTAACACGTGGGCCAAATCCAGCTTCGCGGCAAATGGAAAGGACGAGCTCGCTTACGAACGAGCCTTGGGGAAGCATGAGGAAATTCTCGTCGATAAGGTCGTCTATCTCGACGGTGTCACGTTCGGCGAGTGGATGGTCGAGCGGAAGGACGGCCACGAGCCGGTCGGTCGTAAAGGGAATCTTTTTGAACTCCGGCTCGATGGCGCCGCTGTCACGGATGAAGGCCAGGTCAATGTCCTCGTGTAGGAGCATGCGCTTGAGTGTGTCGCCCTCGCCTTCGATGAGCTCGACAGAATATGAGGGGTTCGCCTGCTGAAAATCGATGACGGCGTCCGTAATCCCATAAGGGGCCATAATGGGGATAGAACCTACGGTGAGGTGCTCGAGCGGCTCACCTGCACCTATTTGAATGGCGGCAAGATAGCGGTGCTGAAGCGTCGCAATTTTTTGCGCATAGGGGAGGAGCGCTTCACCTTGCGCGGTGAGTGTTACGTGGCGCTGGCTTCGATCGATGAGCTTGCAGCCGAGTTCGTGCTCCATTGCCATGATGTGCTTGGAGAGGGTTGATTGCGACATGAAAAGCAGTTCCGCCGCATCAAGAAACGTGCGTGACTGCGCTAAGATGGCGAATTCGCCAAAGCGGCTGATATCCATAGGGAGGCCTCCGGTACCCTCATTTTGGCAGGTGGCCTAAACCACGACGCCATTGCAGTGGTCGATTTCGTGTTGGATGATCTCGGCGGTGTAGCCCGAGAAGTTTTTGATGCGGTGGACGAAGTTCTCGTCCAAATACTCAACCTTAATGCGGCGATAGCGGGTACAGGGACGCTCGCCGATCAGCGAGAGGCATCCTTCGCTCGTCTGATAGGCATTGACCTGCTCAAGAATTTGAGGGTTGTACATCAGGAGTGTCCTGTTGCCGTCCTTTACGCAGATGATGCGTTTGCGCACGCCGATCATGTTGGCGGCGAGGCCCACGCACTCGTGCTCATGCTCGTGGAGCGTATCCAGGAGATCCTGCCCGGTTGCGGCATCGTCGGGTCCCGCGTCTTCGGAAGGCAGACGCAAAAAGAACTCGGATTTCATGATGGGCTTAATCATGGCGGGCTCCTCATGTCTTATGCTTTCGTGGACTTTTAATAATAGCGCGGAAGGAAAGCTGTGCGTCCGCGTTACAATCTTTCGATGTTGGACCATGTTGCCAGATTCGTCGTGTACGGCGTCTGGCGTAAGTCTAGGGCTCATTTTTCGCCCTGGACCGTTCCTCTGGGGCGATGCGACTGTCGTTCCAAGAGGAAGGAAATGCATGGGGAGCAAATCTCAGCAACAAGTTCAAGTAACGCCATCGGCCTCTGCGGCGATTCTCGTCGTAATGTATATTGCAGCCTTTGTTGCCGCGTTTAACGAGAACATCATTAACGTGGCGTTGCACGACATTATGGCGGCCTTTTCGGTGAGTGCCACCACGGCGCAGTGGCTCGTCTCGGGCTACATGATTGTGACGTCGATCTTTACGGCCATCATGGCCTTCCTGTCCGGCCGTTTCTCGACGCGCAAGCTGTTATTTTTCGCATGCGGATGTATGGTCGCCGGCGAAGTCCTGTGCCTGGTCGCTCCGTCGTTTAGCGTTTTGCTGCCAAGTCGTATTTTGCAGGCTGCGGGATCGGGCATCTTGTTCCCGCTCATGATGAACGTGGTGCTGTCTTGCGCCCCGCGCGAGAAGCTCGGTCTGTATCTGAGCCTGGGCGGCGCCTGCATTACGCTAGGGCCGGCGTTTGGACCCGTGATCAGCGGTCTAATGTGCACGTTATTTGGCTGGAGGGCGGTGTTCGTAGTGCCGCTGGTGGGCGGTATTGCGGTCGCTGCGGCGGGCGTAAAGCTCGTTCAGAATGTCGGAGAGCGCTCGAACACCACGCTTGATATTCTGTCGGTTGTTTTGCTCGCCGCCGGCATTACGGCATTTGTGTATTCCGTAGGCGAGTTCTCGACCAATCTGACCACCGGCATCGCGACGCTCTTCGCCGCCGTTGTGCTGCTCGGCCTGTTTGCGGCCCGTCAGCTCAAGCTCGAGCATCCGGTGCTTAACGTGCGTCCCATGGCGAGCGTTCGCTTTTGGCCTGCGTGCCTGCTTGTGGTGGTGTCGATGATGACGACGTTCTCGATGAGCGTTTTGTTGCCGCTCTATTTTGAGGGCGCATACGGCATGACCGCACTTGTTGCGGGCCTGCTCATTTTGCCGGCGATTGCCTGCAACGCCGTGACCTCGATTGTGGGCGGACGCGTGATGGACGCCCGTGGTGCATGGCCGCTGCTGCCGGTCGGCTTTGCCCTGATTGCCGTGGGGCAGACTGCCATCTCGATGACGGCGGCAAGCATGAACATCGGCGTCGTCGTGGCGCTGACCGTTGTGGTGTATGCCGGAGTCGGTTTGGTGCTGAGCCCCTCGCAGACGGTCGGCTTGGAGACGCTACCCGCCGCTGAACATCCTCACGGAACGGCATTGCTTAACACGTGGAATATGATTGCCGCATCGTTTGGCCCGTCGCTGTTTATCGGTCTGCTCTCGAGTTCTGCCGCGACCGCCGACGCCGCTGGCGCTGCGACGGACGTTGCCCAGGCGATTGGATTTGCAGCTGCCGTGCGTGTGGCGGCTGTAATTGCCGTGGTCGGGTTCGTGGCGTCGCTGGTGTACGCTCGTCGCGAGTCGCACATGTCGCATTAATGTGTGCACATAGATTCTGCAGCTAGATTGGATGGCGACACCATAAACTAATGGACGTTTTGCCGAGAGGCATGAATGTTTAAAGCGCAAAGAGTGCGCGACGGGCCCCGCGAATGGGGCGATGATGCCCGAGAGGGCCAAGAAGGAGTCTCATGTCCGAGAACGAAGAGATCATGAACGAGACCGAGAACGAGACCATGGCTGCCGAGGTCGAGGCAGTCGAGACCGTGGAGACCGAAGCTGCCGAGGTTGAGGCTGCTGACGAGGTTTCCGCCGAGGAGGAGGCCGAGGTTGTCGAGGCCGCCGTTGATTACGATGACGAAGAGCTGATGGACAAGATGCAGAAGGCCGCCCGCCTGCTGCGTAGCCGTCGCTTTGCTATTTCTAAGGAGGAGGAGGCCAAGGCCGAGCGCATGGCGAACATCGAGCGCGCCATCAAGCTTCTTGACCTCAAGCCCAAGATGGAGCAGAAGGAAATGTCCGACCTGCTGGGCATGCGCCTCCGTGAGCTCGATGGCCTGATGGCCGAGGCCGAGGCTGCCGATCTGGTCGGCCGCATCGACGACGCCGAGGGCGATATGCGCAAGATCGTCGTCTTCGCTGCCGAGGATGCCGCTGAGGGCCTGGTCGAGCTTGCCAACAAGAAGGAGAAGCTCCTGCCCGAGCTTTCTTACGAGGAGGCCACCGAGCTGATGGCCGCTCTCGATAAGGTTATCGCTCCGCTCGTCGCCATGGGCCTGGACGAGGATCGCGGTCCTCGCGGCGGCCGTGACGACCGTGGTGGCCGTGGCGGCGACCGTGGCGGTCGCGGCGGCTTTGGCGATCGTGGTGGCCGTGGCGGCGACCGTGGCGGTCGCGGTGGCGATCGCGGTGGCCGCGGCGGCTTTGGTGACCGTGGCGGCGACCGTGGTGGCCGTGGCGGCTTTGGTGGCAACCGTGGTGGCTATGGCGACCGCGGCGGCAACCGTGGCGGCTTCGGCGGCAACCGTGGTAACGACCGCGGCGGTCGCGGTGGCGACCGTGGCGGCCGCAACGGTGGCGGCTTCCGCGGTAACCGTTTTTAGTTACGGCGTTTTACCAAACGCCGTAACTGGCCGACGCTGCGCGCCCACCAGAGCGACAACTTGTCATTCAAAGAGGACGGCATGACCAGAAGGTCTATGCCGTCCTCTTTTCATGCCAATTTGTTCGCTCTGGTGGGCGCTCGCTCTGTCGGTGCCAAAACATCGACATTGCCATGATCCAGACCTGCTAAAAGATAGTCGTTGGGGACGTTCTTGTTTGACTGGTCATTTAAGAGCGTCCCCAACGACTACATAGCATGAGAGTGGATAATCTCCCGGTTTGAGCCCATATTCATGCTCAAGGTGGGAGATTATCCACTCTCGTTTCGTTTGTTGATTTCGATGCCTACATTTGTAGGAACATTTCGTGGAGGCGGGTGTCTTCGTCGAGTTCGGGGTGGAAGGTTACGCCGAGCTGGTTGCCCTGACGGGCGGCGACGATACGGCCGTCGACTTTCGCTAAAGCCTCGGCATCGCCGTGCACCTCAACGATGCGGGGTGCACGGATAAACGTCAGCGGCACTTCACCGTTGATGCCGGATACCTGCCCCTTGGTTCGAAAGCTGCCGAGCTGTCTGCCGTAGGCATTGCGCTCGACAAGTACATCCATGGTTGCCAAACGCGGCGTGCCCTTATCGTCATGGGCGGCAAGGTCGTGAGCCAGTAGAATCAGGCCGGCGCAGGTGCCCAGGACGGGCATGCCTTCAGCGATACGGGCACGAAGCTCCTCGAGCATGCCCAACTCATCAAGCAGCTTCCCTTGAACGGTAGACTCGCCGCCGGGAAGTACCAGACGGTCAAAGTCCTGCTTCAAATCGGCCGCCTGCCTCAGCTCAATACAACGTGCGCCCAGCTCGGATAGCCTTGCCTCGTGCTCGGCAAAAGCGCCTTGGACCGCCAGCACGGCGACCGTTTGGTCTGCATAATCGCTCATGTGCGACCCTTTCTGCCGGACTAGCGCCCGCGCTCCTCCATGATGATTTCGATCTCGTCGGCGTTGATGCCCACCATGGCCTCGCCCAGGTCCTCAGAAAGCTCGGCAATGAGCTTGGCGTCGGTGAAGTTTGCCACGGCCTTGACGATGGCGGTGGCGCGCTTGGCGGGGTCGCCGCTCTTAAAGATGCCCGAGCCGACAAAGACGCCCTCGGCGCCCAGCTGCATCATCAGCGCGGCGTCGGCGGGGGTCGCTACGCCGCCGGCGGCAAAGTTCACGACGGGAAGCTTGCCCGCGTCATGGACTTCGCGGACCAGCTCGACCGGAACCTGCAGTTGCTTGGCTGCCTCAAAGAGCTCGTCATTTCGCAGGGCGACAACGTCACGGATCTGCTTTTGGATCTTGCGCATGTGGCGCACGGCCTGGACGACGTCGCCCGTGCCCGGCTCACCCTTGGTGCGAATCATCGTGGCGCCTTCGGCAACACGGCGCAATGCCTCGCCCAGATCGCGGGCGCCGCAGACAAACGGCACGTCAAACTGGGTCTTATCGATGTGATAGACGTCATCGGCGGGGGAGAGAACCTCGGACTCGTCGATGTAATCGATCTCGATGGCCTGCAGGACCTGCGCCTCGACAATGTGGCCGATGCGGCACTTGGCCATGACGGGGATGGAGACGGCCTCTTGGATGCCCTTAATCATCTTGGGGTCGCTCATGCGCGACACGCCGCCGGCGGCGCGGATGTCGGCCGGGATGCGCTCGAGTGCCATGACGGCGCAGGCACCTGCCTCCTCGGCGATGCGCGCCTGCTCGGGTGTAGTGACGTCCATGATGACGCCGCCCTTGAGCATTTGCGCGAGCTCGCGATTGAGTTTGACGCGATCGGCCTTGCTGGTCTGTTCTGCCATGGTTGCTCCCTTGGTTGGCATGTGCATTGCTTGACGGAACATCCTATCGGGGAGCTGGGTATGGCGAAATACTCAGTTTTCGAGATAATAACAAGGTCAGACTAATACCAGATTGAATGACTTAATAAGGCCAGGTGATATGCTCATGCTTGACTACAATTTGGAAAAACGCGGCGAAGCATCGCTCTATGAGTATGTTTACCAGCAAATTCGAGATGATATCGTAGCTGGACGCATTGTGGCGGGGGAGCATTTGCCGTCTAAGCGCGCCTTTGCCAGTCATCTGGGAATCAGTGTTATTACCATCGAGAATGCATATAGCCAGTTACTCGCTGAGGGCTATATTTGCTCAATACCGCGACGTGGCTACTACGCTTGCGAGCTTCCGGATGCACCGGTTTTGGCTTCGGCTGCGGAGGGCATCGACCGAGATGCCGTCTCTGTGGGCCCCAGCGTGCATGATGTCAACGGACAGGTCGAGCGATTCGATGCGCTTTCTCCCTCTGCTTTGGAGGCGGCGCGGCTTTGGCAAGGCGCACTGCGGACGACACTGACATCCGAAGACGAGCGCGAAATCTTTTCGCCCGCACCGGCGCAGGGCACTGCTCGGCTGCGACGCGCAATTGCTCACCATCTGCACGGGACAAGGGGTATGAATGTCGACCCCAACAACATCGTTATCGGTGCGGGCGCCCAGCTGCTCGATACCATGTTGGTTCAGTTGCTTGGCGCGGACAAGGTGTATGCGGTTGAGGATCCGGGCTATTTGCGTCTGACGCGTATCTATCAGGCTATGGGCTGCAAAGTTCGACATATCCCGTTGGATGATGAGGGCGTGGACTTGAGCACTCTGCAGAAAAGCGGGACCGATGTCCTTCACCTGATGCCGTCCCATCAGTATCCGACCGGCCTTGTGACGAGCATTGCGCGTCGCTATGCGCTTCTGAGCTGGGCCGCCGAGCGACCAGGTCGGTATCTCATCGAAGATGACTTTGATTGTGAGTTTCGCCTTGCCGGGAAGCCGATTCCCGCGCTCGCGTCGATTGATGCCGCCCAGTCGGTTATCTACACCAACACGTTTTCGAAGAGCCTTTCATCGGCGTTGCGTCTAGCGTACATGGTGCTGCCCGATGAGCTGATGGAGCGGTTTAGGTGCAACCTTGGTTTCTATGCCTCGTCGGTGAGTTCTGTCGACCAGGTCGCTTTGGCTCGTTTGCTGGAATCGGGTGATTACGAGCGGCATGTGAACCGCGTGCGCGTTCGTGCTCGTGAGGCGCGTGATGGCCTGATGGCGCTTGTGCGGAAAGCGTTTCCGGCAGGGGAGGTCTCGATCGAGCAGGCAGATGCGGGCCTTTACTGTACCGTGGTTGCGGAGCGTGGAACGGGCGGAAGCTCTTTTGCGCAGGCTCTCGCGCGCTCGAGCATCCCTTTTGTCGATATCAGTGACTGTTATTGGTGTGCCGATGGCGCATCTGTCCCTGAAAACTCAACTCAAATTCTTGTCCAGTATGACGATCTGAGTCCAAAAGTGCTAACTACCTTGGAATTGCAGCTAATGGGGGGGCACTCTGCAACCTAAGTGAGTAGACTTTTAGCACTTTGGCGACCAGGAAGTTTTGTAACAAGTTATCTACCTGCGGTTTTGAAAAGCAGGATGACTGGTCTGCTCGGGATGTTCAAAAAAGTCTACTCACTTGCCGCGCAAAGCCTCTGCATGCGAAAAAAATGGGGTTTTCAACAGGCCTTCGTCCAGCTCTCGGCAAGCTTTTGGCCAGTTGGGGAGGGCTGTTGAAAACTTAGCAGTCCGTTCGGCGCCATTTTTGGTGCGTTCGCGCCAATGCGTGACTGACTGGGTTGAAATTCGTGTTCTCCTGTGCCTATGAAGGATCTAGTTTGTGACATATCGGCTTTTAGGTACTGGCGTCTGCCCCCTCAGGTTCGCGCTTTGTGTCCGCCGCTTCCACGGCCGGTAGAAGACCGGCAGCGATATGACCTCGCCCGTAACCCGACGGCTGCGGTTGTGCTCGGCTTTCCGCTGTATACATTGGTTCGGACGAGAAACAAGCGGACTTGCCCTGCCAGTATCAGACAGCGGCTGTTTCTTGGTGAGCTCCCCAGGGAATCCGTGCTGGAAACGGAGCATGGGTTTTTGATTACGTCTCCTCTGCTGACGGCATTCATCATGTCGCGGCATCTGACGGATCTTCAGCTTCTTTTGGTATTGGCGGAGATGTGTGGCTTGTTTGCGGTGCGCGCTCTGCCGGCGGTACTTGAGGTGGAGCTTACGCGTGCAATTGATTCGGGCGCGATTTCGACAACGTACGGTTGGGTGCGCTGCCCGTCCGAGGACGGCACCGCCTCAAATTTATGGCGTCGAGACGCTTTGGTTTTGGGCAGAGACCTTGACCGTTTTTGTTCAGATGTTTGCGGGATTCGTTACGGCAATAGATTTATGGCGGTATCGCAACTCGTTCCATTGGGTGCCGCGTCGCCTTTTGAGGTCGAGGCGTATTTGTTGCTTGGACTGCCGAGAGCCCTGGGAGGCGAAGGGTTTTGCGGTATAGAGCTCAATGTCGAAGTGACGTTAAGCACAAGTGCTCGAGCGATTGTGGGAAAGTCCCGTGTGTATATCGATCTACTTCTGTCTTCGCCGGACGGCAGGCGACAGGTGGCCATTGAATGTCAGGGAAAGGCCTCGCACGGACGCGCAGGGGATGGCTTGCGTGACGCTGACCGCATGACAGCCCTTCAAGCCATGGGCTACGACGTACTTCTCCTGACACACAGACAGATATCCGATGAGGATAGATTCCGCGCGGTCGTTAAGGCCGTATGCAGGATGTTCGATGCTGAATATCGTGATAAAAGCTCAGATGAGCAAAGGGCTGAGACATTACTCCGGTCTGAACTATTCGTTGACTGGACAAAATTGGGAGTAATCGACGGAAAGATGCCCGTTAGACGCAAAACTGCTCGATCGTGGACGGCTGCGGTTCTAAGTGAGTAGACTTTTGACACTTTGGCGACCAGGCCGTTTTGCAACAAGTCATTTACCTGCGGCTTTATAAAGCAATATGGATGGCGTGCTTGGCAAGTTCCAAAAAGTCTACTCACTTAGTTTTTGACGAGAAACCTATGCCGAAGGCGGTCCTATTTCAGGGAGTTAACAAGTTTGTGAGGCAAGGAAAGGGCCCGAACCAATACGGTCCGGGCCCCATCGAGCTAGAGGTTATCTCTCAGGCAGCTGGCTTAGCCAAAGTAGCGCTTGAGCAGGCCGGCGAAAGCCTTGCCGTGGCGGGCCTCGTCGCGAGCCATCTCGTGCACGGTGTCGTGGATGGCATCGAGGCCGGCGGCCTTGGCACGCTTGGCAAGATCGGTCTTGCCGGCGGTGGCGCCGTTCTCGGCCTCAACGCGCATCTCGAGGTTCTTCTTGGTGGAGTCGGTCACGACCTCGCCCAGGAGCTCAGCGAACTTGGCGGCGTGCTCGGCCTCCTCGTGGGCAGCCTTCTCCCAGTACAGGCCGATCTCGGGATAACCCTCGCGATGGGCGACGCGAGCCATGGCCAGGTACATACCGACCTCAGAGCACTCGCCCTCAAAGTTGGCGCGCAGGTCGGCAACGATGTCCTCGGAGACGCCCTCCATCTTGGCGACGCCCACGACGTGCTCGGCAGCCCACTCGAGCTGGCCCTCCTCCTGCTTCAGGAAACGAGAACCGGGAACGCCGCACTGGGGGCACTTGAAGTCCTCGGGCAGCTGGTCGCCGTCGAACTCTTCCACATAACCGCAAACGGGGCAAACAAACTTCATGATTCGATCCTTTCGATCGATGGCGATTGTGCGCTCGTCCGGTCCCGTAAGGGCCCTCTCCGGACGTGCGTCTTGACGAGTTCTATTATCCATAAATGCAACCAAATGTGAAGCCTATTAGGAATGATTTTTAATAAAACAATTTTGAAATATGAAGATGTTGATTGATTAACGATTGGGAGGCCGTCTGCGATCTCTGCTGAGTACAATCGGTCGAGCAAATGTTGACCTATCAACAAATAAAGGAGTTTCCTTTATGCATCTAGCCCGTCGTGCCTGGTGCCGAACATATCAGACGGTTTTCCGCATTGCATTGCCGGTGCTGCCCTATACCGAGCCACGCATTCTGGAGCACGCTGAGGATGTGCCCACAGTGCTTCAAAAGCGTTCGATACAGCGGGTTCTTATCGTGACGGATCCCGGCATTGCCCGTCTGGGGCTCACGGCACCGCTCGAGACAGCGCTCGCGTCCAAGGGAATTGGCGTTGCGGTCTATGCCAAAACATCAGCGAACCCCACGGTTTCAAACGTGGAAGAAGCGGCGTCCCTGTATCGAGAGAGTGCCTGCCAGGCCATTATCGGCTTTGGCGGTGGCTCGGCCATGGACTGTGCCAAGGGCGTGGGCGCACGCATTGCGCAGCCAAACAAGCCCATCAACAAGATGCGCGGCCTGCTGCGGATTCATCGTCGCCTGCCGCTGCTCATCGCCGTTCCCACTACCGCCGGTACGGGAAGCGAAGTCACGCTTGCGGCGGTTATCACCGATGACGAGACGCACTACAAATACCCCATTAACGACTTTGTGCTCATCCCGCGTTTTGCAGTCCACGACCCCGAGTTTACGTGCGGCTTGCCCGCTTCCATTACGGGGCAGACGGGTATGGACGCCCTGACGCATGCCGTTGAGGCCTTTATCGGGCGAAGCACCACGCCCTATACGCGTAAGATGGCGCGACAGGCGGTGCAGCTTGTCCACGACAATTTGCTCGAGGCCTATGAGCATGGTGACGACATGCGCGCTCGTCGCAATATGCTTTCGGCGGCGTATAAGGCGGGCGTCGCGTTTACCCGCTCCTATGTCGGATATGTGCATGCCATCGCGCACAGTCTGGGCGGCCGATACGGAATTCCGCACGGTTTGGCCAACGCGATCATCCTGCCGCATATGCTTCGCGCTTATGGCGAAGCTGCTACTCCTAAGCTCGCCGATCTCGCCCGCATGGCCGGCATCGCGCCGGTTAACGCGCAGGACAGCCTGGCGGCCGAGGCCTTTATCGATTGGATCGATTGTATGAACGAGACCCTGGGAATCCCCAGATATGTCTCGGGCATTCGCCGCTCCGACATTCCGCAGATGGCGGCACATGCCGATGCCGAGGCCAATCCGCTGTACCCCGTTCCGCTTTTGATGGACCGCCTGGAGCTCGAGCATATGTACGAGGTCGTCGCGGGTGGTATGTTTGAGGACGAGAACTAGGAGGGTCCATGAACACCGAGGAAATTGCGCGCATTATCGGCGATCAGCGCGCCTACTTTAAGACGCACGCTACGTTTGATGTCGACGCTCGACGTCGCGCGCTCGTGAGTTTACGCGATGCGGTACGGGCCCACGAGGCCGATATTGCCCATGCGCTCAAGACCGATTTGGGAAAGTCGCATGACGAGGCCTATATGTGCGAGATTGGCACATCACTTTCCGAGATTCGTCATCAGATCGCTCATGTGGCTCGATGGAGTCGTCCGCGCCTGCGTCCGTGTGACCTCGCCAACGCCGTGAGCGTGTGCAAAACGCAAGCCGTGCCCTATGGCGTCACGCTCATCATGGCTCCGTGGAACTATCCGTTTTTGCTGACGCTCGAGCCGCTCGCTGGCGCCCTTGCCGCGGGCAATACCGTGGTCATCAAGCCGAGCGCCTATGCTCCGGCATCGAGCGCGGTGCTCAGGCAAATCTGTGAAGAGGCATTTGATCCGCGCCTGGTGACGGCTGTCGAGGGCGGGCGCGCCGAAAATGAAGCGCTGCTCGACGAGTGCTGGGACAAGATTTTCTTTACCGGTAGCGTTCCGGTCGGCAAACTCGTTATGGAGCGCGCAAGTAAAAACCTTACGCCCGTGACGCTTGAGCTGGGCGGAAAGAGTCCCTGCATCGTGGATGCGACGGCAAACTTGAAGGTTGCGGCACGGCGTATCGCCTTTGGTAAATGGCTCAACGTGGGGCAGACCTGCGTGGCGCCCGACTACCTGCTGGTCGATACGCGCGTGCACGACGAGCTGCTGGGCCTCATCAAGGAGGAGGTCCGCCGTATGTTTGGCGAGTATCCGCTCGATAACGAGGACTACGGTCATATTGTCAACGCCAAGCATTTTGCGCGCGTGCGCGGGCTGATCGATCCCGATAAGGTCGTGCTTGGAGGTACCGCGCGCGAGGCCTCGCTCAAGATCGAGCCGACGATTTTGGACGGCGTGTCCCCCGATGACGCCGTGATGCAGGAGGAGATCTTCGGTCCCATCTTGCCGGTGCTGACGTTTGAGAGCCTTGACGAGGCCGAAGCGTTTATTACGGATCGTCCGACGCCGCTGGCCCTGTATATCTTTAGCCAGGACCGTTCGGTTCAGCAACGCTTTGTGCGCTACGTGCCCTTTGGCGGCGGCTGCGTCAACGACACCATCATGCACTTGGCTACGAGCCATATGGGCTTTGGCGGCATGGGAGCGAGCGGTATGGGGCAGTACCATGGACGCGAGAGCTTCGATACGTTTAGCCACAAGAAGAGCATCGTGAACAAGGCAACGTGGTTGGACGTGCCATTCCGCTATGCTCCTTACGCAAGCTGGAAGCACAAGTTCGTGCGCATGTTTGTGCATTAGAAAAGGGCGCAGGTAATACGAACAAGTGTTCCTATTACCTGCATTTTGCGTTAGACTACTGTTATGGAGCACGGATGGGCCAACTCCCTTTAGAAGGGATTTGGTATGAACGTAAGCGATGTTATTTCGTTATTGGCGTTGTTGATTGCGGCTATCGAACTCGGTCTGTTTATCGGCCGAATGAAATAGCCGCCCCCGCGTAAGCGAAGACGGCCACTTCTCACGATGAAAACGTGTATCGGAGTTGGCAAGACCCGCGGCAACGGGTGCCATCCGTGTTCCTATCTTATCTGCAAGCGTTCTGTCGCGCAAGCGTTGAGGCAAACGATTGAAGGACGCAGACAGGATGTATTTGTGTCCGCACGGGACCGTAGACTTCTCAATAAGGTTAAGCGCCGGTTTATCCGGCCGTTAGAGGAGCTGCTATGTACGAGCCTTCATGTGTTCTTCTGTCGTTTCACATCGCAGGATTTCAATATGCCGACGGCGCTTTGGTCCTAGGCGATCTTAAAGCGGGCGATAAGCTGACGCTGTGCGCCGAGCGCGATAATCCCCATGATCCCGAGGCGGTTGCAATCTACTACGGCAACACCAAACTTGGCTATATCCCGGGAAACGAGGTCGGCCCGCTGTCCTTGATGATGTATTACGGCCATGAGGACGTATTTGAGGCCCGCGTGCAACAGGTTGCTCCCGAACGCAGCCCGTGGCATCAGGTGCGCGTTGGACTCTACGTGGTGGATGCTCGCTAATCGGTAAGGGAGGCGGCCATGTTTGACGACGATGACCTGTTCGATTTGACGGATGATCCGTTTGAGTGGGACCTGTTGCTCGATGACGATGAGCTGGAGCGGGACCGTAAGAAGCGGCGGGATAAGAAAACTCAGGATGACGCTTCGAAAAAGCAAGACAAACGCCGTCGAGGTCTGTTCGGCGGGCTCTTTGGCTAACCGACGCGCCAGAGCGTCTGTATACTAGGCACGTGTTAGACGCGTTGCGAAATGAGGACACAGACGATGATGTGGTTTACCGCTGACCTGCACCTGGGCGATACGAATATCTTGCACGACATGGATCGGCCGTTTGATTCGGTCGAGGAGATGAACCGCAAGGTCATCGATGCCATCAATGAGTGCGTGGCTGCGGACGACCGCCTCTATATCCTGGGAGACTTTACGTATCGCTTGCCCATGGCGGAGGCGGTGCGCCTGCGCGAGCGTATCGAATGCAAGAATATGACGCTCATCCGCGGTAACCATGACGGCGACTGGGAAGATTCCGACGTACCGCAGATTTGGGAAGACGTGCGCGATTACCTGGAGATTGCTCCCGGCTATGCCAAGGGTCATCGTCTGGTGATGAGCCACTACCCCATGCTCAGCTGGAACGGCAAGGCACGTGGCGCCATTATGCTGCATGGGCATATCCACAGCAGGGGTGACCGCACCAACGCACGCAACCGCGATCGCGAGCGCCCCATTTACCGCTACGATGTCGGCCTCGATGCCAACGAGTACAAGCCCGTAAGCCGTGATCAAATCCTCGGCTTCTTTGGACTGTAATTCTCGAACCGTCACACAAACCACCACAAAGGGGACAGGCACCTTTGTGGTGGTTCTGGCGCCGTTGCCATTATGGCGGCGCCTTTTTGTCCGTGCGGCGCGGTAGAGTGTAGGCGGTTGAAATTTGCGTCCATCGAGGAGCTGCTATGAATGAGATCAAGTGCCCGCATTGTGGCGAAGTTTTTAAGGTCGACGCGTCCGGCTATGCGGATATCGTCAAGCAAGTGCGCGATGCCGAGTTTTCGCGCGACCTGGATGAGCGTGTGAAGGCAGTCCAGCGCGAGGGCGAGCAGGCGCTGGAGCTTGAACGCTCGCGCTCGACGGCTGCTTTGCAGGAGGCGGAGTCCCAGCGCAGCGCTCAGCTTGTCGAACAGAAGAACACTGCGGATCAGAAACTGGCGCAAGAAGTCGCCAAGCGCGATGCTGAGCTCGCCGAGCTGCGCGCCAAGCTCGAGGGCGCTGCCGCAGAGCGCGAGAGCGCAAGCCAGCGCGCGGCGGTTGAAGCCCGTGCCGACGCTCAAAAGGAAAATGCCGAGCTTCAGCGCGAGATTGACAATTTGCGTGCGCAGCTGGGACGCAAGGATGACGAAGCCAAGCTTGCCGAGGCTTCGGCGCGCAATGCTGCTCAAAACGATTTAGCTGCACGTGATGCCCAGATTGCCGAGCTGCAGGCCAGGCTTGCCGCGGCGGACAAGGCCCAGGAGATGGCGCTTGCCGCTGCTGCGGCTGAGTCGCAGCGCGAGCTCGATGCCGCTCGCAGCGAGGCCGAGCGAACGCTCACTGACTATCGCGCGAAAGTACAAGAGAAGTTTTCCGCCGCAAGGGCTCAGTCTGAGCAGGAGGCCGAGGGCCTGCGCGCGCAGCTGCGCGAACAGGAGCTGACGGCCAAAATGAACCTGTCGGAGGCGGTCGCCGCGGCGGAGCGAGAGCGCGATGAAGCGCGTGCCAAGCTGACGAGTGAGCTGGCGGTGCGCGACTCGCGTGAGGAACAGGCCAAGGCAGCCCACGAGCTTGAGCTTGCGCAGGCCAAGCGCGCGAGCGATGACCTGATTCGCTACAAGGATGAAGAGATTGAGCGCCTTAAGGACATGAAGGTCCGTCTGTCCACCAAGATGGTGGGCGAGTCGCTCGAGCAGCACTGCGAGACCGAGTTTAACCGTCTGCGCATGACGGCGTTTCCTAACGCGTACTTCGAGAAGGATAACGATGCGTCCGAGGGCACCAAGGGCGACTTTATCTTCCGCGAGTGCGACGCGAGCGGCAACGAGGTCATTTCGATTATGTTCGAGATGAAAAACGAGAACGATGAGACCGCGACCAAGCATAAAAACGAGGACTTCTTTAAGAAACTCGATCACGATCGTCGCCAGAAAGGCTGCGAGTATGCGGTGCTCTGCACCCTGCTGGAGCCCGAGAGCGAGCTCTATAACGCGGGAATCGTGGACGTGAGTTACCGCTATGAGAAGATGTACGTGATCCGCCCGCAGTTTTTCATTCCCATGATCACGCTGCTGCGCAACGCCGCCATGGGTTCGCTGCGCTATAAGCAGGAGCTGGCGGAGTACAAACAGCAGAATATCGATGTCACGAACTTCGAAGCCAAGATGGAAAAGTTCAAGAATGATTTCGGCCGCAACTACGAGATTGCGAGCCGCAAGTTCCAAACGGCAATCGATGAGATCGACAAGACGATTAGCCATCTGCAGAAAACCAAGGAGGCGTTGCTGTCCTCCGAGAACAACCTGCGCATAGCCAACAAGAAAGCCGACGATCTTACGATTCGCAAGCTCACGTGGGGCAACAAGACCATGAAGGCGGCGTTTGACGAGGCGCGCGGGGCTGCGCCAGAGACAAACGACGAGCCCGCCGAGGCGGATTCATATGAGGTCGAGGATGCCGAGTAAGGCATAGCGTATAGTGCAAAAGCGGGGCCGCTGGCGATGTTGCCAGCGGCCCCGCTTTGTTTCGTTCCAGTATGTTCGACTAGTCCTCGAGCAGGTCCTCGATAAAGCCGACGCGGTAGTTTTTGAAGATGACCTCGCCGCCGTCTTGCGTGGCGTCCAAATCGACATCGCCCATGATGCCAAAGTCGTGGTCGCCATCCTCGTCGGCAAAGATTTGGTGCACGTGCCATACGTGCGCGGTCTTCTCGTCGGACTCGTCGATGGAAAACATCGCGGCGCTGCGGGCATCTCCGTCGGTGAGGATTTCCTCGTGCTGCTCGTGGTAAGCGTCGAGTGCTTTTTGCCAGCGGATCTCGCTCATGCCCCAGTCGTCGTCGAGCTCGCCCAGGTCGCGAACATGCTCGCGGGCGGCAAGGGTCACGCGGCGGAAGAGCGCGTTGCGCACCAGCAGGGTGCAGCCACGGCGGTCTGTCACGACTTCGTCGATGCCCTGCGGCGGTGCGGCGTCGAGGGCTGCCGGGTTGCCGGCGTTCTCCCACTCGTCCACCAGGCTCGAGTCCACCGAGCGCACCACAAAGCCCAGCCACGAGATAATGTCGCGCAAGCGCTCATCGCGCTTCTCAATGGGTACGGTGCGATCGAGGGAACGGTAGGCCTCGGCTAGGTAGCGCAGCAGAATGCCCTCGGAGCGGGCGATGCCGAGCTTTTGAATGTAACCCTTAAAATCGCTCGCGCTTTCCAGCATATCGCGCAGAACGCTCTTGGGAGAGAGCTGGTAGTCGTTTGCCCAGGGCACTTCCTGGCAGTACTTGTCAAAGGCGGCGTCGAGCAAATCCTCGAGCGGCTTTTCGTACGTGACGTCTTGGATGCGTTCCAGACGCTCCTCATAGTCGACGCCGTCGGCCTTCATCTCGGCCATGGCGCGATCACGTGCGGCGCGCTCCTGTGCGCGCAGCACCTGCTTGGGATCCTCGAGCGTAGCCTCGACCATCGAGATCAGATCCATGGTATAGGTCTCACTCTCGGGGTCGAGCAGCTCCAACGCGGCAAGCAAGAACGGTGAGAGCGGCTGATCGAGGGCAAAGTCCTCGGGCAGGTCGACCGTCAGCGCGTAGTCGATGTCCGGCGCGGCGTCAGCCGGAGCGTCGGGTGCGGGCGGCACCTCGGTGCGCACGACGACGCCGGAGTCGATGAGCGTTGCGAAGATCTCGTCGGCGCGAACCTCGAGCTTGGCCTTTTCCTCGGGGGTTTGCAAGCTCGTCTCGATGAGGTCGTGTACGCGGGCTCGGGCATCGCCGCCCTGCTCGACCACGCTAATCACCATGGAGTGTGTGATGCGCAGGCGCGGCTTGAGCGTCTCGGGCTGCGTCTCGATCAGGCGCTCAAAGGTCTGCTTGTTCCAGGTGACAAAGCCCTCGGGGGCCTTCTTCTTTTTAATCTTGCGGAGCTTCTTGGGGTCGTCGCCCGCCTTGGCCATGAGCTTGGCGTTCTCGATCTCGTGCTCCGGTGCCTCGGCGATGACCATGCCCTCGGTATCGAAGCCCGAACGGCCGGCGCGACCGGCAATCTGATGGAACTCGCGGGCGCGCAGACGACGCATCTTGTAGCCATCGAACTTGGTGAGCGCGGTGAGCACCACGGTGTGGATGGGTACGTTGATGCCGACGCCGAGCGTATCGGTGCCGCAGATGACGGGCAACAGGCCCTGCTGTGCCAAGCGCTCGACCAGCAGACGATAGCGCGGCAACATGCCGGCATGGTGCACGCCGACGCCGCATCCAAGCAGACGTTTGAGAATCTTGCCAAAGGCCGTCGAGAAGCTCGTCCCCTTTGCCGCGTCTTTGATGGCTTCGCGCTGCTCCTTGCTGGCGATGCCAAAATTGGCGAGCGATTGTGCCGTCGCAAGTGCGGCATCCTGGCTAAAGTGCACGATATAGAGCGGGGCCTCGCCGCGACGCATCGCGAGCTCGACGGTGCCCTCGAGCGAGGTCGTCACGTAGTCGTAGCTCAACGGCACGGGGCGTGGGGCATCGACGACCAAGTCACAGGTAGCGCCGGTGTGCTCCTCGAGTGAGGCGGCGATGGCGGTGACATCGCCGAGCGTGGCGCTCATGAGCATAAACTGCGTGTGAGGCAGGGTGAGCAGCGGCACCTGCCAGGCCCAGCCGCGGTCGGGGTCGGCAAAGTAGTGGAACTCGTCCATGGCGACGCAGCCAACATCGGCATCTTCGCCCTCGCGCAGCGCGTCATTGGCAAGGATTTCGGCCGTGCAGCAGATGACGGGTGCCTTGGTGTTGATATGCGTATCGCCGGTGATCATGCCGACGTTATCGCGGCCGAGCACCTGCACAAGGTCGAAAAACTTCTCGCTGACCAGAGCCTTGATAGGGGCCGTGTAGTAGCAGCGCTTGCCCTGCGCCATGCCCATAAAGAGCATGCCCAGCGCGACAAGCGACTTGCCCGATCCGGTCGGTGTTCCCAAAATGACATGGTCACCGGCGGCTAGATCCATGAGGGCCTCTTCTTGGTGATCCCACAGTTCAATGCCGCGGTCGCTCGTCCATTCAAAGAAGCGTTCGAAGGCCTGATCGGGCGTGAGCCATGGTTCGGGCTCACTACCATCCTCGGGCTCCCACCAGGTGGGGGAGAGCGCGCCGAGCGAGCCGAACTCGGCTTCGGTTCCCGTGCCGCCCGAGAATGAGCTGGCAGCCCCGGCGCCGGAGACGGTGCTGGCGGTGGTATCTGTCGTGGTCTGTGCCATGTGTTTGCTTTCTCTCGCGATTGTCCGCCAACTATTATGGCGTAGCGGCGGCGCGGGGTGCCAGCGCGCGAGAAAATGCAGGAAATGGGCGCGTGAAGTTAGTGCTCTTGCGGCAGGCGCTTCTTGCCTTTGCGGGCGCGGTTTCTAAAGTTCTCGACGGCTTCTTCCATGCCCAGAGGTACATAGGTGAGCTCATCGAGGTTATCGGGCAGGTAGCAGGCAAGGCTTTGCTCCTGCGCGCGGCCCGCCGCGAGCTGTTCATCGCTGGGCTTCGCGCCGGGTGTGGCGCAAATGCCATAGACGACGGCACCCATCTCGCGCGTGCGGCATTCATATTCGGTCTCGGGGTGCTTGGGATGGTCGCGGCGGACGTTGTCGCTTACCCAAAGCGTGTCGTAGCCGGCCGCGGCAAACTGCCCTAGGGCGTAGTCGCGCAATGGCTTGCTGTCGGTTCGCAGCGTGACGGTGGCACCGGTTGAAAAGAGCGGGCGGTAGAGCATCAGATGGCCGACATGGACGAGTCGTTTTTTGGCGTACTTGGCCTTGGGCTGCGGCGTGGGAAAGTTAATGGTGATGGCATCGAGCTCGCCTGCAGCAAATAGCTGCGGCAGCGATGTGGCGCCTCGGGGCAGAACGAGCGCGTTGGTCAGCTTCTGCTCGCATATCTTCTGGGCAGCATAGGCAATGCAGATGGGTTCCTGGTCCATGCCGATAAAGAGGGTGTTTGGCTCGTGGGCCGCACGCTCTACAAGGTACGTTCCCTTGCCACAACCAAGATCAAGGTGAAGGTGTCCGAAAGGCTTGCCGCCAGCCGGCGCGCAAACCTTGCGCCAATCTCCGGCATATGCCTCGGGATTCGTCTCAATCGCATTGGCGTAGCGTTCCAAGCGCTCCTCGAGCACAAAGTTCTTAGGCGTGCGAACGTGGACGGCTCCCATGAGGCTCCTTGGTCAAAATTATGGAACGCATAGCTGTGCGTTTCGTCAATGGGTTGAAAAGGGGGTGGGCATAGTTTGCCCGAAAGACGCGGTGCGGCTCGACGGCGAGTCGCCGGTGCCTACAGGCGCTTGAGAATCACATAGCGGTTGAGATCGCCGCTGCGACCGTCAGCATGGAAGCGCTCAAGCTCGCGCACGGGGACCTCGCCGCTCTTGTAGAACGTACGGACGCCGCGCACCAGGTCGGTGATCTGCTGATCGTCAAAGTGATGACAATAGCGGTAGGCGTGGCGGTCGTTTTGCCAGCCAATGAGGTGGTCGCCGGCTTCAAACTGCGCGGAAGCGTAACCCTCAAACGGCGGGGTGAGCTCGGCGCGGGCTTCGGCTCGAACGGCCTTGCGCGCCATGCGCTCGTCGTTCATAAACTCCCAAAAGCTGATGGCGATGATGCCGCCTGGGCGCGTCTGGCGCACCAGGGCGTCGAGCACGCGCACGCGGTACTCGCACGACGGCACGTGGTGCATAAAGCCAAAGCAGACCGAGATGTCGGCGAGCGGGGCGTCGAAAAGCACGTCGGGCGTCTCGGCGGGATTGAGTTTCATAAGGGCATCGAGCACGTCGAGTTCCTGGAAGTGCAGGTTGGGAATGCGCAGGGCGTGGCCACGTGCATCGATGGCCAGGTCCTGGCATGAGTCGACGCCATAGAACTCAAACGGGCAGCTGGCATCTGCCGAGGGATTTGCACCGTCGACGCCCTTGGCGGCAAGTGCGCCGCCGGCGGCAAAGTTCTCGAATCGCATATTGCCGCAGGCAAGATCGAAGACACGGACGGGATGCTCGATGGTGGCGACGTCGAGCTGTTCGAGTGCGATGTCCATGGTGCGGACCCAGCCCGGCCACGGGGCCTGGCGCGTATCGGAGAAGGAGGCGGAGTGCTCGCGATAGAACGTGTTGTTGAGCTGGATGAGCGATGAGGCGAAATCGCGGTTCACGGCGCGGGACTCCCTCCGTTGGCGGTGCGGAATAAACGGTACGACCATACTACCGTTATCGCCGCAACGGGGACAACCGGGCTGCGGGTCATTGCTTGGTTTGGACACATTTTCGCAGCTCATGCGCGCCCGCAACCGCCGGTTGTCAAAAATCCCACTAAAATAGGTGGCATGTTTTTGGCGGTGGCGGATAGATTTTAACTGTGCAAGGCGCCTTAAGAACAAAAGCGGTCCGGCGGCACGGCTGGCAAAAGCATAGGAGGAACCATGAATGTAGAAACTGCGCAGCGGCTCGCCGACCTTCGCCGCAGCAAAGGCTTTAGCCAAGAAGGGCTGGCGCGAAAGCTGGGGCTGTCGCGCCAGGCGGTCAGCAAATGGGAGCGCGCGGAGAGCTCGCCCGATACCGAGAACCTGATCTCGCTCGCCAAGCTTTATGGCGTGAGTCTGGACGAGCTGCTCAATCCGAGCGACGAGATCGAGGACGATATCGAGTTTGAGAACGAGGACCGCGCCCGCCAGCGCGAGGCCGAGGCGGCAGAGCGCGCTCGCACCCATGAGGCGGCGGTGCGCGCCACCGAAGCGGCAACGCAGGCGAGTGATGCCGCGGCTAAGGCGGCACAGGCGGCAAGCTGGAGTGCACAGGCCGCCAACGCTGCTACGGCGCAGGCGACGAGTGGCCACGCAGTTGGCTCGACTCCGGTGAAGGGCCCCTTCCAGTCGTTCCCGTATTGGGCCGTGTGCTGGCTGCTGTTCTTTTTGCTGATGTTCCTGGTTGGTGCCAGCCCTTTTCCCGCACTGATCTTCTTTACGATTCCCATCTATCACTGGGTGGCGCGTGCGCTCGATGGCGATTGGGCGCGCGGGGATATCCAGGTTGGTCCGGCGCCGGTGGCGGTCAAGGCCCAGGGGAAGGATACTTCTGCGGAACCTGATGCTGACGTGGCTATCGCAGCCACCGCTGAGCCGTGTGCCAAAGAGGGTGACGAATGATGAAGCTTTCGCATGAATCCAGACTGCGTCTGGGCGTTGGCATCGGAGCGTTTGTGCTCATCATCGGGCTTGTTTTTGGCATTTCACGGACTTTGATTCATTATGATGGCCCGTGGGATCTCGACGATGTCGTATCCGGCTTGTCTGGTATGGACGATGCGGTTGACGAGGACAATCTCTTGGACGACGGCAGCTATTCCGCTCGGCCTCAGCAACTTTCGAGCGAAACGTTTGATGCCGACGCGTTCACATCGCTTGACCTGGATGTGACGTCGGGCACGGTCGAGGTCAAACACGTCTCCGGCGGGCCGGTGCGCGTAATTGAAAGCGGTCGCGTGGCAACGGGGACCGTTGCCTTCGATGCGGCAACCCAGAACCTGGCCGAAATCAAGGGCTCTACGCTCAAGATTCGCCAGTTCGATTGCGATGACGAGCGCGCCATTGACCGCACGGTTACCGTCGAACTGCCGCGCGAAGTTGCCGATAACCTGGTCGGCATTACGGCGAAGGTGGGATCGGGTGATCTGACGGTCGCGGGCATTGCGTGCCATGACCTCAACCTGACTTTGGACTCGGGAGATGTTGAGTTTACTGGCACCGTGACCGATACCCTGAATGCCGAGGTCGGTTCGGGCGATGTGACGTTCGAGCTCTATCAGGCCCCCGCGAAGTCGATGGACGTGAGTGTGGGCTCGGGCGACGTGGAGATAGCGGTTCCGAACTCAACGGGCTTTAAGGCGAGCCTAACTGTGGGCAGCGGTGACTTCGAGAGCGATTTCCTTCCGCTTGGCTACGACGGCGAGACCATATTGAATCATGAATTCGACAACGGTGATAAGTCTGCCACGTATCGTTTTAAGGTCGGTTCGGGCGACATGTCGTTTGATCCGGAGTGACGACGGCGGGCTAAGTCCGCAAACTTAGATGCTTAGATGCGCTGTTTGATGAAGGCGTCGGGGCCGCGGTCGGCTTCGGCGCCTTTGCCTTTACAATGGGGACATGGAACAGATTATCTTGAACATACTCGACGCTCTGCGTCGCGGTGAGACCGTGGACGACAAAGCGCTCGCCAAACTGATACATGCTGAGGCGCGCCGCGAGGGCGCCGATAAGCGCGATTTGGCCAAGCGTCGCCTGCTGCCGTTTTACCAGCGGGTGAAGCGTGAGGAACCGGCGCGTTGGGCGGCATGGAATGTCAATTCCGAGCTGGAGCGTCAGCTGCTGCAGGTGCTTCGCATGAAGCCTCGTCGCACGGCTTCGGGCGTGGCGACCATTACCGTTATCACCAAGCCGTGGCCGTGCTCGGGCGATTGCCTGTTTTGCCCCAACGATCTGCGCATGCCCAAAAGCTATCTGCACGCCGAGCCGGCGTGCGCCCGTGCGGAGCAAAACTGCTTCGACCCGTATCTGCAGGTGAGCGCTCGTCTGACCGCGCTTTCGCAGATGGGACATGCGACCGACAAGATAGAGCTCATTGTGCTCGGCGGTACCTGGAGCGACTATCCGCAAGGGTATCAGACGTGGTTTATGTCGGAGCTTTTCCGTGCGCTCAATGACGATGCCGTCGCCGGTGTGGCGGCAAACCCCATGTTGGCGCGTCCGGGCATCAGCCGTGCCGAGGCAGGGCGCCTGCTCGATGACGCTCCCGCCGATGCCCTGCCGCCGGTGGTAACAGAGCGCCGCGAGCGCTATCGGGCTGCCGGCATTGCGACCGACGAGGCCGAGCTTGCGAGCGGCGTTGCCGACGAGCAGGGGCGTGTGGATGCTGTCGTTGGTGGCTATAACCGCGCAGTGCGTCGTCTGTACGGCCCCGGTACGCCATGGGGCGAGTCTGCCGAGTGGCAGACGGCAACGATGGAGGAGCTTGAGCGTCAGCAGCGCATCAACGAGACGGCGAAGCATCGCGTGGTGGGGCTCGTTATCGAGACCCGCCCCGATGCCGTGACGCCACAGGCGCTCACGCTCATTCGTCGTCTGGGCTGCACCAAGATTCAGATGGGCATCCAGAGCCTCGACCAGCATTTGCTCGATATCAACGAGCGTCGCATTTCGGTGGCTCAGATCGAGCAGGCGTTTTCGCTTGCGCGCCTCTTTGGCTTTAAGATCCATGCGCATTTTATGCTCAACTTATTGGGCGCCACACCCGAGGGGGACAAGCGCGACTACGAGCGCTTTATGACCGAAGGGGCCTTTATGCCCGACGAGGTCAAGGTCTACCCGTGCGCGCTCATCGAGGGCTCGCGTCTGGTGGGCTGCTATGAGCGCGGCGAGTGGCGTCCCTATACCGAGGAAGAGCTGCTCGATGTGTTGGTCGACGACATCGTGGTGACGCCGGCGTTCTGCCGCATCAGTCGCATGATCCGCGACTTTAGCTCCGACGACATCATGGTGGGCAACAAGAAGCCCAACCTGCGTCAGCTCGTTGAAAACCGCTTGTCGGCTCGTGGGGAAGGCGCGACAGTGCGTGAGATTCGCTATCGCGAGATTAGCACGGCGGGCGCCGACTTGCATGAGCTGACCCTTGACGAGGAAGTGGCGTACGAGACGCCGGTGACGCACGAGCGCTTTTTGCAGTGGGTGACGCCGCAGGGCAAGATCGCGGGCTTTTTGCGTCTGTCTCTGCCCGATCGTGCTTTTGTTGCCGCGCATGCGGATGAGTTGCCGACGACACCGGACGAGGCGATGATTCGCGAGGTGCACGTGTATGGCATGGCGGCGCGCGTGGGAGATCAAGGCCAGGCAGCCCAGCACCATGGATTGGGGCGTTTGCTCGTAGAGCGTGCGTGCGAGATTGCCCGGGATGCGGGTTATACGCGTATCAACGTGATTAGCGCAATCGGTACGCGCGAGTACTATCGCCATTTGGGTTTTTGCGACCATGGACTCTATCTGCAAAAGGAGCTCTAGATGAACAAGCCGAGTGTTTCTGCTGGCGTCGTTGCCGGTGTTGCTCTGGGAGCCGCGGCGCTTGGTGCGGCCGCTGTCGCTGTTCGTGCTGCCTGTCTGCAGGTTGCGCGAACCCGCAATGGGTTGGCGCGTGTGAAACGCGTGCACGATGAGGGCGGCGACGAGATTCGCGTGTTGGTGCAAGGCAGCGTCTACCAAAGCGCAAGTTACGTTGGTGAGCGTTGGGCGGAGCCCGTCTTTGCGTACTATCGTGCGTTTGACGACGTGTTTGAGTCCGAGGATGCGATGCGTGATGCTTATGGTCACGGTATCAACCGCATGCTTATGCTGGGTGGCGGCGGGTTTGCCTATCCCAAGTTCGCGCTGATGTCGCACGAGGGCTTGCGCATGGACGTCATCGAGTATGACGGAGAGATTACGCGCCTGGCGCGCCGCTGGTTCTATCTGGACGAGCTGGAGTGCACGGCGGGCGATCGCCTGCGGGTGATAACCGCTGAGGCTCGCTCTTATCTGGGCGTGACGAGTGTTGGTCATCGTCGCTACGACGTGGTCGTGAGCGATTGCTTTGGCGGTGCCGAGCCCGTACGCGAGCTGGCGACGGTTGAGGCGTTGCGTTTGGTGCGGGGCAGCCTAAATGTCGGTGGCGTCTACGTTGCCAATATCGTAAGCACAAACGAGGGGAGCGATGTGACGTTCCTGCGCGACTGCGCTGCCACGGCACTCGAGGTATTCGCCCATGTCTGGGTGGTCCCCTGTGGCGATGCGGAGTTCGGCGGCGAGGAGAACTACCTGCTCATCGCCAGCGACGGCGACTACGCTTTTGCCGAAGCTGTGCCTTTCGATGCCGACTTTCTCGGTGCCGCCCTCCACGACCAGCATTGGGAGTAGTCAATTTGTGACGGGCTCTATGGTTTTGTCAATCATACGCTTCATCTATTTTCAGCATGACGCATCTGGACGCCCGGCGCCAACGCGCCTCATCTTCGGTTGATTCCGCCGCCCGCTAGGCCAAAATTGTCATCGGAAGTATCAAATGAACAAGCAAGCCACTACGATAAACATGCCCAGCAGCGAAAGTCCGATGGGCCAGTACCAGGCGAGGATGACGCCCAGGCCCACGGCGATACCCTTGCCGCCATGGAAGTTGAGGTAGGGCGAGAAGATGTGGCCCCACACCG